>JAGXBG010000096.1 GCA_018971215.1 Alphaproteobacteria bacterium | reverse complement strand
TGCAGCGGCATGGGTCCCTTGAGCCAGCTGCCGTCGCGCGCATAGCGGTCGGCAACCACCAGCCGTCGGGCCACCGCCACCATCAAGCCGATCGCAAGGTCGGCGACGTCGTCGGTCAGCACGTCGGGCGTGTTGGTGACGCGGATACCGCGCGCCTTGGCCGCCGCCAGGTCGATGTGATCGAGCCCAATGCTCATCGAAGCGACGATCTCGAGCCGCGGCAGCGCGTCCATCAACGCCGCGTCGACCGTACCGGTGAAGGTCGCAATGCCGCGCACCTTGTCCTTGAGCGGCGCCAAGAAAGCGGCGCGGTCGGTCGCCTGATCAAGGCGGTGCACGGCGTAGATCGCTGTCAGCGCCGCCATCACCGGCGGATAGAGTGCGGTCACGGCGACGATATCGATCCGGTCCATCGGCGCATCCTGCAAAGCGGCACCGCGGCGGTCAAACGCGGCGACGGCGTCAGCCGCGTTATGCCAATTTATCCACAGAGTCTTCTCATAACTTTCGCGAAGCGTCTTTTGGGCTCGACCTGTCGAGTCGATCAGCCGTTTGGCGCTCGTCTTGAACCCGAACCGTTTTAGATCGAAGCGACGAGATGGCCGCCATCGACCGGAATGATCGCGCCGGTGATGTAGGCGCCTGCGGGTGACACCAGCAGCAGGAGCGCGCCGTCGAGATCGGCCGCGGTTCCGGTCCGGCCCAGCGGAATCCGCGCGGTGACGGCCTTGCCCACTTCGCTGTGGAGGAACGTGCGATTCATATCGGTCTCGAAATAGCCTGGCGCCAGCGCATTGACGCCGATGCCGTGCCGCGCGAGCTCGAGCGCCAGCACACGCGTCAGCTGCGCCACGCCAGCCTTGGCGGCGGCATATTCCGGCACGTTGCGTGCGGTGCGGAAAGCCAGCAGTGACGCCAGGTTGACGATGCGGCCGCCGCGTTTGTCGGCGATGCGCCGCGCGGCGAATTCGCGCGCCATCAACCAGGCGCCCTTGAGATTGGTGTCGAGTACGCGATCCCAGTCGGCCTCGTCGTGCTCGAGCAGCGGCTTCGACACCGCAATGCCGGCGTTGTTGACCAGGATGTCGAGCGGACCGAGTGCCTTCTCCGCCTGGTCGAAGGCCGCACGCACGCTGTCGCTCGCGGTGACGTCGCCGGCCACGGCGATGGCGCGCCGGCCTGTCGCCTTGGCGATCTCCGTCCCCACCTTTTCCAGGGCCACGCGGTCACGCGCCATCAATGCAACATCGGCGCCGGCCGCGGCGAGGACTTGCGCAAAGTGCAAGCCCAAGCCGCGCGATGCGCCGGTGACCAGCGCCCGCTTGCCGGCCAGCGAGAAATCGGCGTTCACGGCGCCAGGCTCTTGGCCTGCTCGCGCAGCAGGTATTTCTGGATCTTGCCGGTCGAGGTTTTCGGCAGCGGGCCGAACACGACGGTGCGCGGCACCTTGAAATGCGCCAGATTGGCGCGGCAAAAGGCGACGACATCACCCTCTGTCGCATTGGCACCGGGCTTGAGGGCGATGAAGGCGCACGGCGTCTCGCCCCATTTGTCGTCCGGTCGCGCCACCACCGCCGCCTCCATCACCGCCGGATGCTTGTAAAGCGTCTCCTCGACCTCGAGCGACGAGATGTTCTCGCCGCCCGAGATGATGATGTCCTTGGCGCGGTCCTTGATCTCGATGTAGCCGTCGGGATGGCGCACCGCGAGGTCGCCGGTGTGGAACCAGCCGTCGGCGAAGGCTTCTTCCGTCGCCGTCGGGTTTTTGAGATAGCCCTTCATCACGGTGTTGGCGCGCAGCACGATCTCGCCGATCGCCGCACCGTCGGCCGGCACATCCGCAAAATTCGCGTCGACAACGCGCGCGCCGGCCAATGTCGCGACTTCCATCCCCTGCCGCGCCATGCGGCCGGTGCGTTCCGTCAACGACAGTCCGGACCAATCGTCCTGTTCGAAGCAGATGGTCGCTGGGCCGTAGGATTCCGTCAGCCCATAACCGTGCGTCACGCTGAAACCGAGCCGTTCCATGTTGGCGATGATAGTCGAAGGCGGCGCGGCGCCGCCGGTCATCACTTTGACCGGATGGTCGAACCGGCGCTTAGCGCTGTCGGGCGCATAGGCCAGCAAGTTGAGTACAATCGGCGCGCCGCAGAGGTGCGTGACGCGATGTTTCTCGATCAAGGCGAAGACCTGTGCCGGATCGAGGCGGCGCAGGCAGACATGCGTGCCGCAGGCTGCCGTCACTGCCCAGGTGTAACACCAGCCGTTGCAGTGGAACATCGGTAGCGTCCACAGATAAACGGTCTGCGACGACAGGCCGAAATACATCACGTCGCCGACCGCGTTCAGGAACGCACCCCGGTGGTGATAAACCACGCCCTTGGGATTGCCGGTGGTACCCGAGGTGTAGTTGAGCGAATAGGCCTGCCACTCGTCGTCTGGCAGCGAAAATTCGGCGGCCGGATCGCCCGTCGCCAAGAAAGCCTCGTACTCGATTTCGCCGAGCCGCTCGCCGCCGGCAAACAGCGGATCGTCAATATCGACGACGAACGGTTTGTGCGCCGCAAGCGCCAGTGCCTCCTTGATGGTCGGCGAGAATTCGCGGTCGGTGATCAGCAGCTTGGTTTCGGCATGACCGAAGATGAAGGCGATAGTCTTGGCGTCGAGCCGATAGTTGAGCGCGTTGAGCACCGCGCCAGCCATGGCGATGCCGTAATGCGCCTCAAGCATCGCCGGCACGTTGGGCGCCATGACCGAAACCGTGTCGCCTTTGCCGATGCCGCGGGCGCGCAGCGCGCTGGCGAGACGCCGGCAGCGCGTCAGCAGCTCGGCATAGGTCATAACGCGGTCGCCGTGGATGACGGCCGGCTTATCGGAATAGATCGCGGCGGCACGGACGAGGAATGAAATCGGCGTCAGCGGCGCGTGGTTCGCCGCGCCGCGCTGCAGATGCGGTTCGTCGTAGATGCCCGACATTTCTTTCCCCGGCCCAAGCTTAAGCGGGCTGGCGACCGCCGCTCAAGATTGATGCGGCATGCCCCAAATCCACGCGTCGTGGCCGGGCGCATAGTTCAGGTTGGTTTGCGACGGATTGCGGTTGACCAGCGGTCGGGCATAGAGCGGGTGCCGCATACTGCGGACTTCGTGCTCGATGGTGAACAGCACGCTTCCGTCCTGCGGATCGACGATGTCCTTGAAGCGGTATTGGTGCTGGTCGCTTTCCTCGAAGACCAGGCCGCGCTGCAACAGCCATCGGTGCGGACCGGAAAAATCGGCGATGTAGATTTGCACGTGATGACCGTCGTAAGGCGGCGGGGCGCCTTCGGTCTCGCGGAAGACAAATTCCTGATCGATGCCGACAGCGACATGCGCAGCGCGGCCACTGCCGTCGTCTTCGACAGCCGCTGACGCAGCCAATGCTTGACGATAAAAGCGCACGACGCCCTCCGCTGCGCCAGTCGGCACTTCGAACTCGACATAAGGCATGCCCAGCGTGATGCGGCCAAAGCGCGACGGATCGGGTTCGTAGCATCGCAGGCGATTGCCCCAGGGCGACATCACTTCGACATGATCGTTGCATGCGCGATAACCGAATTGCGTGCCGCCGAGATGCCGCTCGACCTTCGCCAGCCGGCCGAGCAGCGCCGCGCGATCCGGCATGACAATGCCGACATGGCCGCGCAGCATTTGCGGCTTGCCGGTCGGCAGATGGAATTGACTGCGCCCGACATTGATCCACATGTTGTCGGTACCGGTCATGACGTAGGGATCGCGTGTCAGGCCCAGGCCGGTGACATAGAACACCGTCGAGACCACCTGATCGGGAATCTGGACGTTGATGTGCTCGAGCGCGACGATGTTGCCGAGATCTTCTTCCGTCCGGTTGTAAGGCTGGACCATTGCCGTCTCCTCACACCCGCCGTCCGTGCCGTTGGGGCCCTACGATACGGCGCCGGCGGCGTGCCGCATTTCGGCCGGTTGCCATACCGGCGGCGCAAATTTCAACGGAATGATCATGAGCCCGGCAAGGATCGCCTTGCCCGAGGCGGTCGCGTGCGGCGCATCTGAGCGGCTGGTGGCGCTGTCGACATCGCCGGTAGCGTCGCGGCGCGCATCGGGTTAACGGCGAACGACGCGAATGGATTTCATCATATGAAATCCGCTTTCATAGTTGCGATCGTAGGTCGCGATTGCGCTGGTCGTCAACCGCGACTGCTGGCAGGATCACGCCTTCCCTTTCCGCCACGCCGATTGGTTTCCATGAGCAACTCCCTCTCGACCGACGAACTCGCCGCCCTCACCGCCTTCGACACGCCGACGATCTGCAACGCGTTGGAGATCGTCGCGCCCGAACGGCGCGCATTTGGATTCAACCGGCGGCCGCTGCTGTCGCCGCTGCCGCAAGCGAAGCCAATCGTCGGTTATGCGCGCACGGTGATGATCCGGTCGCGCGAACCGAGCCCGCGCAACAAGGCCGACGCGCGCGCGACGCGCCTCGCCTATTACGAGAGCATCGGCGCGGCGCCGCGGCCGAGCATCTGCGTCATGCAGGATGTCGACGGTCCCGATATTGGCTTTGGCGCTTTCTGGGGCGAAGTGCAGTCAAACGTGCACAAGGCGTTGGGCTGCATCGGCGTTGTCACTGACGGCGCGGTGCGCGACATCGACGTCTGGGCGAAGGACTTTTTTGTCCTCGCCGGCACGGTTATGCCGTCGCACGCGTATGTCGACATCGTCGATTTCGGCAAGACCGTCAGCGTCGCCGGCATGGTCGTGTCGCCCAACGACTTGATCCACGCCGACCGCCACGGCGCCGTGGTCATTCCGTTAAACATTGCCCGCAAGATTCCCGACGCCGCGAGCCTTCTTGCCAAACGCGAGAAGATCATCCTCGACGCCTGCAAGTCGCCGCATTTCGGCATCGAGGATCTGCGCCAGGCCTTTTCGCGCGCCGACGACATCCATTAACGCTAACGGCCACGGCCCGTCGGGCGAGTTGTGCTATGATGTGCCATGCGCATCGACATCGTCGCCGACGTCATCTGCCCGTGGTGCTTCATCGGCAAGCGCCGGCTCGAGGCCGCGCTGGCGCAGCGGCCGGCGATTGCGCCGGACATCACCTGGCGGCCGTTCCAGCTCAATCCCGACATGCCGGCGGAAGGCATGCCGCGCGAGGCCTATCTGTCCGCGAAGTTCGGTGGCCAGGCGCATGCCAAGCGTATCAACCAGGCCGCCATCGACGCTGGCGCAACGGTCGGCATCCCATTCGCTTTCGAGAAGATCGAGCGCACGCCCAACACGCTTGCGGCGCATCGGCTCGTGCGTTTCGCACAGCGCACCGGCCGCGCTAACGAGCTAGTCGACCGGCTGTTCGCCGCCTATTTCATCGAGGGCCGCGACATCGGCCACATCGACACGCTGGCGGCGGTCGCGGGCGAAAGCGGCCTCGACGCCACCGCGGCGCGCGACTTTCTCGCCGGCACTAGCGAACGCGCCGAGGTGACCGCCGACGATGCCGGCGCACGCCGCCTCGGCATCAACGCCGTGCCCTGTTTCATCTTCGCCGGCCAATACGCGATCTCCGGCGCGCAGGAGCCGCCGTTCTTCTTTCCCATCTTAGACCTGGTGCAGAACGGCCCAAGCCGCGCTACAGGTTAAACTTCAGGCGCGCGCTGCGACCGGTTGTGGCCCGGCAGCGATTGCTTTCAATTTCTCAAGCAACTGGATCACGCCTTTGATGCGCGCGCGCGTGTCGTCCCAATCGCGCACGATGACCAGGCGCTGATCCGGCCGCAGCCGCGCGCTGCCCGCCTGGCTCGCGATCCAGCGCACCAACGCCGCCGGATCGGCGACGCTGCCGGCATGGAAGGTGATCGCTGCGCCTTTGGGTCCGGCCTCGATCTTCTCGACGCCGGCTTCGCGGCAGAGGCGCTTGATGGCGATGATCTCGAGCAGGTTCTCGACCTCGGACGGCAGCTTGCCGAAACGGTCGATAAGTTCGGCGGCAAAGGCCTCGATCTCCTGGCGGTCGACCAGGTTGGCGATGCGGCGATAAAGGCCGAGCCGCACGTTGAGGTCGGCGACGTAGTTCTCGGGAATCAGCACCGAAGTGCCGATGGCGATTTGCGGTGTCCATTCGGCTTCGGCCTTGGCCCGATCGCCGCCGGTGCGCGCCGTCGCGATCGCCTCTTCCAGCAGATGTTGATAGAGCTCGACGCCGACTTCACGGATATGCCCCGATTGCTCCTCGCCCAAAAGATTACCGGCACCGCGGATGTCGAGGTCGTGGCTCGCCAGCGTGAATCCGGCGCCCAACTGGTCGAGGGTCTGCATCACTTCGAGCCGGCGTTCGGCGGTCGACGACAGCACCTTACCCGGCGGCAGCGTCAGATAGGCATAGGCGCGGAGCTTGCCGCGGCCGATGCGGCCACGCAGTTGATATAGCTGCGCCAAGCCGAACATGTCGGCGCGGTGGATGATCAACGTGTTGGCGGTCGGGATGTCGAGGCCGCTTTCGACGATATCGGTGCACAGCAGCACGTCGAACGCGCCGTCGTCGAACGCCGTCATTACCTTGTCGAGCTGCGTCGGCGCCAGCTGACCGTGCGCCACCGCCAAGCGCGCCTCGGGCACGAGCTGTTTCAGCTCGTGCTCGACGTCGGAAATGTCGGCGATGCGCGGCACGACGCAGAATACCTGGCCGCCGCGATGCAGCTCGCGCAGGATCGCCTCGCGCACCACCACCGGGTCCCACGCCATGACGAAGGTGCGCACGGCGAGACGATCCATCGGCGGCGTAGCGATGATGCTCATCTCGCGCACGCCGGCGAGCGCCATCTGCAACGTGCGCGGGATGGGGGTCGCCGTAAGCGTGACAACGTGCACGTTGGCCTTGAGCTTCTTCAGCCGTTCCTTCTGCGCCACGCCGAAATGCTGCTCTTCGTCGATCACCAGCAGTCCGAGATGGCGGAAACCGACGCCCTTGCCGAGCAGCGAATGCGTGCCGACGACGACGTCAATGCGGCCCTCGGCCAAGTCTTTCTTGATCTGCTCGGCGCGCTTCGGCGGTACGAAACGCGACAGCTGCTCGATCCTGACCGGCATGCCGGCGAAGCGATTGACGAAGGTGCGATAGTGCTGGCGAGCAAGCAACGTCGTCGGCACGACGACGGCGACCTGGGTGCCTGCCATCACGGCGACGAAAGCCGCGCGCAACGCCACTTCGGTTTTGCCGAAGCCAACGTCACCGCAAATCAGGCGATCGGTCGGCCGGCCCGACGACAGATCGCCGAGCGTGTCGCAGATCGCCTTGTCCTGATCGTCGGTTTCGGGATATGGGAAGCGCGCGGCGAATTCGTCGTATGAACCCTCCGGCGTCGCCATCGGCTCGCCTTCCTTAAGCTGCCGGTCGGCCGCGAGCTGGATCAACTCGCCTGCGATGTCGAGAATGCGCGCCTTGACCCGCGCCTTGCGCGACTGCCACGCGACGCCGCCGAGCCGGTCAAGCTGCGCCGCCGCGTCCTCGGAACCGTAACGCGACAGTACCTCGATATTCTCGACCGGCACGAAAAGCTTGTCGTCGCCAGCATAGACGAGGCGCAGGCAATCGTGCGGCGCACCGGCGACTTCGAGCGTCACCAGTCCGTCGTAACGGCCGATGCCGTGATCGGCGTGGACTACAAGATCGCCCAGCGTCAGCGTCGCGACTTCGGCGACGAACTGATCGAGATTGGTGCGGCGGCGCGCGGGCCGCGCCAGACGGTCGCCGAGAATATCCTGTTCGGTGACGAGCGCCGCATCGCCTGCGACGTAACCGCGTTCGAGCGGCAGCACCGCGAGCGCGGCGTGACCCTTCGGCAGATCGAGGAATCCCTGCCAGAAATCGACGAACACGGGCTCGGCGATGCCGTGATCCTTCATCACCGTCTTGAGGCGTTCAGCCGATCCCGTACTGTAAGCGACAATGAGCGTCCGACGGCCGGCGACGGCTTCGGCGTCGAGCTGTTGCCGCACAGCATCGAACAGATTGATGTTGGGGTCGGCGCGAGCCGCGCTGAAGTCAGGTCCTGGCCGCGCGCCAGCGTCGAACGACGTGGCGCTTTCCGGTGCCGCAAAGGGCGACAGCTGGGCGACGTGCCGGTCGTCCAGCGCCTTGGCCCACTCGGCATCGCCGAGGTAGAGCAGCTCCGGCCGCAGCGGCCGGTAGATCGGCGCTGCGCCGAGCGCGCCGCGCGCGATGGGCGTGGTCTCGCGCGCGTCGTGGAAATCGGCAATGGCGACGATGCGCTCACCGCGCACCTCTTCCGCTTGGTGGTCGAGAACGACGTCGGCACCGGGCAGATAATCGAACAGCGTGTCGAGATTCTCGTAGAACAGCGGCAGGAAATGCTCCATGCCGGCGTGGCGTCTTCCGGCGCTGACCGATTCATAGAGCGGATCGTCCTGCACGCCCGCGCCGAATTCCTGGCGATAGCGCGAGCGGAACCGCTCGATCACCGGTTGATCGAGCAGCACTTCGCTCATCGGCTTGAGTTCGGCGCGTTCGAGCGCGCCGGCGCTGCGTTGGCTCAGCGGATCGAACGAACGGATTGCTTCTAGGCGGTCGCCGAAAAAATCGAGCCGCAGCGGCGCCGGCGCGCCCGACGGGTAGAGATCGACCAGGCCGCCGCGCACGGCGTACTCACCCGCCTCGCGCACCGTCTCGGCGCGGTTATAACCGTTGCGTTCGAGGAACGTCTTGAGCCGGTCGAGCGGAATATCGCTGCCGCGTTCGAGGACGAACGTGCGCTCGGCAAAAAGCTTACGCGGCGGCATCCGCTGGATCGCGGCGTTAACCGTGGTCAGCACGATGCGCGGGCTCCTTCCATCGCGTGCCAGCTCGGCCAGGGTCGCGATGCGGCGCGAGACGATCTCGGGATTGGGCGAGACGCGATCGTACGGCAGGCAGTCCCAGGCCGGGAACGTGCGCACGTCAATCTCGGGATAGAAGAACGCGAGCGCCGCACGCATACGCGCCATGCGGCCGTCGTCGCGGCCGACATGGATCAGCGTGCGGCCGGTGCGCGCGACGAGACTACCGAGCACGAACGCGTCGTGGCCCTCGGGCGTGTTGGCGAGGACGAAGCGCTCGTTGCGCGGCGGCGCGTCGATGAAGGCATTGAGCGTGCTCATGGGCGGAACTGGAAGGCAAGTAGCAGGTGCAGCACCGCGCCGTCGCGCGGCGGCTTGACGCGGCCGTATATCCAATCGAACAGCGTGTCGTCATCCTCGCTGAGGATGGTTTCGTACTCGGACAGCTCGGCGGCAGTGAAATTCGGCAAATAGTGGTCCGCGAAAGCGCCCAGGAACAGGTCGCTTTCCTTGGTGCCGCGATGGCGGCTCTGGTAGAGCAGCCGCTTGCGCTGCTTCTCCACCCCGTCTTCTTGCTGTGCCATAGC
>JAGXBG010000240.1 GCA_018971215.1 Alphaproteobacteria bacterium | reverse complement strand
GCCACTGCTTCAATTTGCTCGACGCGCGCGGCGCGATTTCGGTGACCGAGAGGGCATCCTATATCGGCCGCGTCCGTGCGCTGGCAAAGGCGTGCTGCGAAGGCTGGCTCGCGGGCGAGGCCGCCTGATGGCCGATCTGCTGCTCGAGTTGCTGACCGAGGAAATCCCGGCGCGCATGCAAGGCCTTGCCGCGCGCGAGTTGAAGCGCCTGGTCGAGATTGAGCTCAAGGAGCTGAATCTCGCGGTGACGAGCGTCGAAACTTTCGTCACGCCGCGGCGGCTGACGCTGGCGGTAGCCGGCCTGCCGAAAATGCAGGCGGGTTCGGTCGAAGAGCGGCGTGGCCCGCGCGTCGGTGCGCCGGAGCAGGCGGTGCAGGGCTTCCTTAAATCCGCCGGCCTGACCTCGCTCGACCAATGCGAGAAGCGCACGACCGACAAGGGCGAATTCTGGTTTGCGGTGATCAAGCGGCCGGGCCGCGCCACCGCCGACATTCTGCCGACGCTTCTCTTGGAGATTCTGCGCGACCTGCCGTGGCCGAAATCGATGCGCTTTCCCGGCGGTCTGTTCCGCTGGGTGCGGCCGTTGACCGGTGCGCTGTGCCTGTTCGACGGCAAGGTGCTGAAGCTCGCTCTCGGCTCGGTGCCGGTCGGCAACAAGACCGTCGGCCATCGCTTTCTCGCGCCGGCCGTGTTCGCGGTGCGCGACTTCAAGGACTATCGTGCCAAGCTCGCGCGCGCCAAGGTCGTGCTCGACGCCAAGGACCGCCGCGCCCGGATCGAATCCGGCCTCGCCAATTCTGTGACAAAAGCGGGCCTGAAGGTTCAGCCGGACGAGGCCTTGCTCGAAGAAGTCACGGGACTGGTCGAGTGGCCGGTCGTTCTGATGGGTAGCATTGACCCGAGCTTCATGGATTTGCCGCCCGAAGTGCTGACCACCGCCATGCGCGCGCACCAGAAATATTTCGCCACGCTCGACAAGGCCGGCCGGCTCGCGCCGCGTTTCGTGCTGGTGTCGAACATGGATGCTGCCGACGGCGGCAAGGCGATCGTCGCCGGCAACGAGCGCGTGCTGAAGGCGCGGCTCGCGGATGCGCGTTTCTTCTGGGACCAGGATAGAAAGGTGAAGCTGATCGCGCGGGTCGAGAAGCTGCGCGAGCGCGTCTTCCACGCCAAGCTCGGCACGGTATTGGAGAAGATGACGCGCGTCGCCAAGCTGGCCGAAACCGTCGCGCCGCACGTGCCCGGCGCCGACCTCGCCAAGCTGCGCCACGCGGCGGCACTCGCCAAGGCCGATTTATCGTCCGGCATGGTCGGGGAGTTTCCCGAGCTGCAAGGCATCATCGGCCGCTACTACGCGCAGCACGACGGCGAGCCCGCCGAAGTCGCCGCTGCCATTGCCGAGCATTACGCGCCGCAAGGACCGAGCGACCGCTGTCCGACGGCGCCGGTTTCGGTGGCGCTAGCGCTCGCCGACAAGCTCGACACGCTGGCGAGCTTCTTCGCCATCGGCGAGAAGCCGACCGGCTCCGGCGATCCCTTCGCCCTGCGCCGCGCCGCGCTCGGCGTCATCCGCTTGATCCTCGAGAACAAGCTGCGCCTGCCGCTGCTGCCGGCGTTCAAGGCGGCAGCGCCTTCGGGCAAGGACCCGGGCAAGGAGCTGCTCGATTTCTTCGCCGACCGCCTGAAGGTCCATCTGCGCGAGCGCGGCGTGCGCCACGACCTGATCGCCGCGGTGTTCGCGCTCGGCGACGAGGACGATCTGGTGCGGCTGCTGGCGCGGGTCGCGGCGTTGCAGGATTTCGTCGGCAGCGCCGACGGCGCCAATCTGCTGGTCGCTTATCGCC
>JAGXBG010000002.1 GCA_018971215.1 Alphaproteobacteria bacterium | reverse complement strand
TGCGCCACAGGCGCTTGCGATCCCTCCGGTCACGGAATTGATCCGCCGGTTCAGGCGTTATCGGGGTGTAGACGCCCTCGGTCGCCACGGTCATCGATTGAGCAAAGAACCTCAATAGACGACATGGCGCCGGATGCCAAGCGAATCAACAGGCTGGAATAAGCCTGGGAATTGGCCGAGGACGAGCCGGAGCGGGACACGATTGTGATGACGGTGGACGAAACGTTGACGGTGCGGCCGTCGCGGCCGGTTGGCGGATTCATGACCGCCGGCGCAGGCGTGCTGGCGCTTGTCGCGTTGGCCGCGTTTGCGGCCGCGCCGGCTGGATGGCGTCTCGGTCTTTGGTACTACACCGTCGCGTTTGCGATCATGCGTTACGCCGCCTACGTCGCACTGGTCGCGGCGGCATGTTCCATCTCCGCGCTGTGCGGCTGGCGACGTCTGTCGCCATCGCATCGCGCCGTTGCGTTCGCGACGTTGGCGGTCGCGGTCGTCGTGGTCTATGTGCCGTGGTACTATGCGCGCTTGGCCGCGACGACGCCGCCGATCCACGACATCACCACCGACATCGCGAACCCGCCGCCGTTCTGGGCGGTGTTGCCGTCGCGCGCCGAAGAGAACGCCAACCCGGTCGAATACGGTGGGCCCGCGGTGGCAAAACTTCAGCACCTCTACTATCCGCAGGTCGCGCCGGCGACGACGACGCTGCCGCCGCGCACGGCGTTTGCGGTCGCGTTGGCCACGGCGCAATCGATGCCGGGCTGGATTGACGTGATCGCAGAGCCGGAGGCCTGGCGCATCGAGGCAAGCCAGGAATCGTTCTGGATGCGCTTTACCGACGATGTCTCCATTCGTGTATCGCCGGACGGCGCCGGCAGTCGCATCGACGTGCGCTCGCTGTCGCGGCAGGGGCGGGGCGATTTCGGCGACAACGCCGCCCGCGTCGAAGCGTATCTTGACGCGCTCAAGGCGCGTCTGGCGTCCACGCCGCGCTAGGCCCGATTGCGGCCGGCAGCCGCGTGTGGCAAGTTTGCCGCCCTTCCGCATCGCCGAATTCATCGCCTTACGAACGAAAGGACGGCGTCGTCATGAAGTTGTTGCGCTTCGGTCCGCCGGGCCACGAGAAGCCAGGCCTGCTCGACAAGAGCGGGCTAATCCGCGATCTCTCCGGCGTCATCGCCGACATCACGCCGGACCAGCTCGCACCTGCCGCTCTCGACAAGCTGCGCAAGCTCGATCCGGCGAAGCTGCCAATGGTGTCGGGCAATCCCCGCCTCGGTCCGCCGGTGGCCAACGTCCCCAAGATCGTCGCCGTCGGCCTCAACTACATCGATCACGCCAACGAGGCGACGATGAAGATCCCGACCGAGCCGGTGCTGTTCATGAAGGCGATCACCTCATATTCCGGCCCGAACGACGACGTCGTCCTGCCCAAGAATTCGATCAAGGGCGATTGGGAGGTCGAGCTCGGCATCTTCATCGGCACCAAGGCGCAATACGTCTCCAAGCAGGACGCGCTCAGGCACGTCGCCGGCTACACCATCGTCAACGACGTGTCCGAGCGCAATTTCCAGCTCGAACGCGGTCCGCAATGGATGAAAGGCAAGGGCTGCGACACGTTTTGCCCAACCGGGCCGTGGCTGGTGACGCCCGACGAAGTCGCCGATCCGCAAAACCTCGAAGTCATGTGCGAGGTCAGCAGCCAGGTGATGCAAAAGGCCTCGACCAAGGACATGATCTTCGATTGCGCGACCATCGTCAGCTACACCAGCGAGTTTGTGACGCTGATGCCGGGCGACCTGATCGCCACCGGCACGCCGTCGGGCGTCGGGCTCGGCCGCAACCGGTTCCTCAAGGCCGGCGACACCATGCGGCTGACCGTGACCGGCATGGGCGAACAGCGGCAAAAGGTGGTGGCGTATCGCCGTTAACCGATTGAGTGCGCTCGATCTGCCGTGCCGTCCGCACGCTAGCGGCGGACGCGGATTCGCGCTAACCTAAACTGTTATTTAGCCGTTTCCGGGGAGGGGGTTTTCCAGACCGCCATGTACGATCGCCGTCCTGATTTTTTCCGCGCCGACGACGCACCGCCGTCCGGCCGCCGCGTCGAAGCCAAGGTGAAATGGTTCAATACCGCCAAAGGCTTCGGTTTCGTCTCTTTGTCCGATGGCACGCCCGACGCCTTCCTACCCATGGCGGTGCTGCGCCGTGCGGGGTACGGCGAGGCGCGCGAAGGCGCGTCGATCGTCTGCGAAGTGGGCCCCGGCGCCAAGGGGCCCCTGGTGGTCAACGTGCTCAATCTTGACAACAGCACGGCCGTGGCCACCGGCGGCAATGGTGGCGGCGGCCCGCGCGCCAACGCACCGCGCGGTCCCGCGCAGACCATGCAGGGCGCGGTCAAATGGTTCGAGCCCGACAAAGGCTATGGCTTCATCGCGCCCGAAGGCGGCGGCAAGGACATCTTCGTGCACGTCACCGTCTTGCGGCGCAGCGGCGTCAACGCGCTCGAACCGGGTCAACGGGTGCGCGTTGATGTCATCGAGGGCCGCAAAGGCCTCGAAGCCGATCATATCACCTTGCTATAAGGCCGGAGTTCCGCCGCCGCCGCATCGTTGTCGGCGCGCGGGCGTTGTTGGCAGTAAGCGTCGGAGTAGGTAGTTCATGGATTTGCAGGACACACTGAAGACGTATCGGCTGTTTTCAGGCTCCTACGATTTCGTCTTCGGTCCTATCTTCCATCCCGGGCGCAAGGCCGCGGTCCGGATTGCCAACAATCTGCCTGGGCAACGTATCCTCGAGGTCGGCGTCGGCACGGGCCTGTCGCTGCCTTATTTCCGTTCCGATTCCGAAATCACCGGCATCGACGTTTCGGCCGAGATGCTGGCCAAGGCGAAAGCGCGCGTGGCGCGCAAGCGCCTGACGCAGGTCAAGGCGCTACACGTGATGGATGCCGAGCAGACGAACTTCGCCGACGACAGCTTCGATGCGGTGCTGGCGCTTTACGTCGCGTCGGTGGTGCCCAATCCGGCGCGCTTCGCGGCCGAGATGCGGCGCGTCTGCCGGCCCGGCGGCACCATCGTCATCGTCAATCATTTCATGAGCGAAAGCTGGCTGGTGAGCCGTTTTGAGAAGGCGCTCGCGCCGCTCGCCGGCAAGATCGGCTTCCATGCCGATTTCCTGCTCGACAAATTCATCACCAACGGCAAGCTCGAAGTCCGCGACATCCGGCCAAGCAACCTGTTCGGCTATTGGAAGTTGCTGCGCTGCGTCAATAACAAGGCTGCGTGAACGCGCGTTCGCGCTGCCGACGCCCCTAGATCAGATCGAGATCGAAGCCCATCACGGTGGCGCCGCCGGCGATCGCCGGTAGCAGTGCCGGCGCCTGTGCCAGTCGATGCTCCGCATAGAATCGCGCGGTAGCGATCTTCGCCGCGAGAAACGGGTGGTTGGCGGCGTTGGTTTGCACGCGCCGTGTCGCCGCGGCGGCGCTCCGCGCCATCAGCCAGCCGCTGGCCACCGTGCCGAGCAGCCGAAGATACGGCTCGGCGCCGGCGAGCGCCGCGCCGAGATCGCTGGCCGCCGTTGCGATCAGAGCGGCGGTCGCGCGCTCGAGCGCATCGACGCCACGCGTCAAGTGCCCGTCGGCGTCGTGGCCGTCGAGCTGTGTCAGCGTACGGCGCATCTCGGCAATCAGATCGGCAGCGGCCGCGCCACGGTCGCGCAGCAATTTGCGACCGACCAGGTCGTTCGCCTGAATGCCGTTCGTGCCTTCGTAGATTGGCGCGATGCGCGCATCGCGCCAATGCTGGGCGGCGCCGGTCTCCTCGATGAAGCCGATGCCGCCATGCACCTGGATGCCGGTGCTGGCGGTTTCGACGCCAAGATCGGTGCACCACGCCTTGACCACCGGCGTCAGCAGGTCGAGCCGCGCCTGGGCGCGGGCGCGCTGCGCTGCGTCGGGCAGGCGGCGGGCGCGGTCGGCTTCGCCGGCGGTGTAATAGGCGAGGGCGCGCGCGGCCTCGTTCGCCGCGCGCATCGACAGCAGCATGCGGCGCACGTCGGGATGATGGACGATCGGCAGCGTCGCGCCGTCCTTCGCGCCGACAGGTTTGCCCTGGATGCGCTCGCGCGCGTAAGCCCGCGCCTGCTGATAGGCGCGCTCGCCGATAGCGACGCCCTGCAGGCCGACGTGCAGCCGCGCCGTGTTCATCATGATGAACATGGCTTCGAGCCCGTGGTTCTCCTCGCCCACCAGGGTGCCGATGGCGCCGCCGTCGTCGCCATAGGACATGACGCAGGTCGGACTGGCGTGAATGCCGAGCTTGTGCTCGAGGCTGACGCAGCGGAGGTCGTTGCGCATCCCCAGGCTGCCGTCGTCGTTGACCAGGAATTTCGGCACCAGGAAGAGCGAGATGCCCTTGTTGCCGGCGGGCGCATCGGGCAGCCGCGCCAGCACGAGATGGACGACGTTGCCGGCCATGTCGTGCTCGCCCCAGGTGATGAAGATCTTCTGGCCGGTGACGCGGTAATGGTCGCCTTCGCGCACGGCGCGCGTCCGCAGCGCGCCGAGATCGGAACCGGCCTGCGGCTCCGTCAGATTCATCGTGCCGGTCCATTCGCCGGACACCAACCGGCCGAGATAGCGGCGTTTCTGTTCCGGGGTGCCGAGCAGTTCGAGTAGCTCGCTGGCGCCGACGCTGAGCATCGGACACAGCGACCAGGCGAGATTGGCGCTCATCCACATCTCGTTGACCGCGGCGTCGAGCGCGATCGGCAAACCCTGGCCGCCATGTTCGGGCGACGCCGACAGCCCGCTCCAGCCGCCACCGGCATAGGCGCGATAGGCTTCCTTGAAGCCGGTCGGCGTGCGCACGACGCCGTTTTCGAGCCGGGTTTTTTCAGTGTCGCCAACTCGGTTGAGCGGCGCGATGACGTTACTGGCGAGCTTCGCCGCCTCGTCGAGAACGGCGTCGACGACATCGGCCGACACATTCTCATAACCGGGCAGCTTGGCGATTTCGGGCAGCCCGGCGATCTCGTCGAGCGCAAAGCGCATCTCGGTCAGCGGCGCGGCATAGCCGCTCATAGCACCTTGCCGGGATTCATGATGCCGCCAGGATCGAGCGCCGCCTTGACTCGGCGCATGGTTTCAAGCTCGAGCGGCTGGGCGTAATGCGCGAGTTCGTCGCGCCGCACCAAGCCGATGCCGTGCTCGGCGCTGATCGACCCGCCGAGCGACACGACGATGTCGTGGACGATGCGGTTGAACTCGGCCCAGCGCTTCAAATAGACCGCTTTATCGGCGCCCGGCGGCTGGGTCAGGTTGAAGTGGATGTTGCCGTCGCCGACATGGCCGAACGGATAGGGCCGGATGCCCGGTAGGCGTTCGCTCACGGCTTTGCAGGCTTTGACGATGAACTCGGCGACGCGGCTGATCGGCACGGAAACGTCGTGCTTGATGCTGCCGCCGAGCTTGTCTTGCTGCTCGGCGAGCGCGGCGCGGATGCGCCAGAGTTCGCGGCGCTGTGCCTCGCTTTCGGCGATGATGCCGTCCTGCACCAGATCCGCCGCCATCGCCGCTTCGAGCAGCTCCTCGAGCGCTTGGCGCAGCTGTGCGCCGGTGCGGCTCGACGAGATTTCGAGCAGCGCGTACCAAGGGTGCTTGGCGGCCAGCGGCTCGCGAAAGCCCTCGCCGTGTTCGAGCACGTTGTCGATGCCGATGCGTGGAATGAGCTCGAAACCGGTAAGCTGATCGCCGCTCGCAGTGCGGGCGCGGGCAAACAGCTCCATCACATCCTCGACGCGCTTTAGGCCGAGGAGCGCGGTCTCAATCTCGCGCGGCCGCGGGAACAGCTTCAAGGTCGCCGCGGTGATGATGCCGAGCGTGCCTTCGGCGCCGATGAACAGCTGCTTCAGGTCATAGCCGGTGTTGCTTTTGCGCAAGCCACGCAAGCCATTCCACACCCGGCCGTCGGGCAGGACGACTTCGAGACCGAGCGCCAATTCGCGCGTATTGCCGTAACGCAGCACGTTGATGCCGCCGGCGTTGGTCGAAAGATTGCCGCCGATCTGGCACGAGCCTTCGGCACCGAGGCTGAGCGGAAACAGCCGGTCGGCCGCCTCGGCAGCGCGTTGCAATTCGGCGAGAATGCAGCCGGCTTCGGCGGTGATGGTGAAATTGAGCGCGTCGAGCGCGCGGATGCGGTTCATGCGGCCGAGATTGATCAGCGCGCCGTTCTTGGCGGCAACCGCGCCGCCCGACAGGCCGGTATTGCCGCCTTGCGGATAAATCGGCAGCCGCGCTTCGGCGCAGATCGCCACCAGCTTGGCGACTTCGTCGGTCGAAGCCGGCCGCAGCACGACCATCGCTGCGCCGCGATAGCGGCCGCGTCGCTCCTCGAAATAAGGCTCGGCGTCGGCGGTCTCAACCACGCCTTTCGGCCCGACGACGGATTTGAGGCGTGCGACGATGTCGGCGGCGGCGACGGTATCCATGGCTAAAGCCCTATCGCTCCGGGCCGGGTGCCGTCCAGCCCTCAGTTGGCACGGCCGCGTGCGGCGCGCCGCAGCCGGTCGTTGATCGCCGCGCCGAGGCCGGTTTCGGGGATCGGCATGACGGCAATCGCCTTGAAGCGCGCTTGGTCGAGCGCACGCAGCGCCGCGAACAGATTGGCCGCCGCCTCGGTCAGATCGCGCGTCGGCGAGAGATTGAAGGTCACCGCGGCGCCCAGCAGCGGATCGCCGAACGCCAACAGCGCCTCGTCGGGTGCCACGGTCGTAGCAGCCAGACGCAACGGCCGCGCCGTCGCGTAGTGTCGTTCCAGCATTCCTGGTGAACGCGGCGCACCCGCGTGTCCGGTGTCGCCCAGGTGTCCGAGCACGGCTTCGAGCTGCTCGCGCGTCACACCGCCGGGGCGGAGCAGCGCCGGTTGCGCCTCCGACAGATCAATGACCGTGGATTCGATACCAACGCGGCACGGTCCGCCGTCAAGCACGGCGGCGATGCGGCCACCGAGCTCATCGAGGACGTGGTCGGCGGTGGTCGGGCTGACATGACCCGAGCGGTTGGCGCTGGGCGCGGCAAGGGGCCGGCCGGTGGCGCGCAGCAACGCCTGTGCGAGCGGGTGCGCGGGCGCGCGCAACGCGACGGTTTCAAGGCCTGCGCTCGCCAGACGCGAAATCGGACAGGCGGTGCTACGTTTCAGCACCAGCGTCAGCGGCCCAGGCCAGAAGCGGCCGGCGATGGCGCACGCCCGCTCGTCAAAAACCGCCAGCTTCTCGGCCGCGGCAAGATCGGCGACGTGAACGATCAGCGGATTGAATGTCGGCCGCTCCTTGGCGGCGAAGATCGCGGCGACGGCGCGGTCGCTGACGGCGTCGCCGCCCAGGCCATAGACCGTTTCGGTCGGAAAGGCGACCAGCGCGCCGTCGTGCAGCAACGATGCGGCACGATCGAGCTGCGCGGCGGCTAGGCGCTCGGTCACGCCCGGCCGCGGACGAGGAACGCCGGATTGCGGTAGCCGGCTTTGCCATAGGCGAGGCGCGCGCCGTCGAGCGTGGTGACGCTGCCGCCGGCAGCCTCGACGATGGCCTGGCCGGCAGCAGTGTCCCACTCGCTGGTTTCGCCGTAGCGCGGATAATGATCGGCCGTGCCTTCGGCAATCAGACAGAATTTAGAGGCGCTGCCCATGGGCCGATGGATCGCGCCGGGCACGGTCGCGAGATATGCTTCGACGCGCCGCGACGGGCCGTGTAGCCGGCTCGACAGCACCACCGGATGCGCGGGCGCGACGCGCGTGGCGATCGGTTCGGGCTTGCCGCCGGCGCGTTGGCGGGTCGCGGTGCCCGGACCGACGGCAGCATAGATTAAATGCTGCGTCGGCACGCCGATCACGCCCAGCACCGGCCAGCCGTCCTCGATCAAGCCGACGTTGATGCTGAACTCGTCGCTGCGATCGACAAAGCCCCGGGTGCCGTCGAGCGGATCGACCAGCCAGTAACGCGGCGCCAGCGTGGCCGGCAGGCCGGAAGCGGCGACTTGCTCCTCGGCAACAACGGGAATCTCGGGTGCGACGCGTTCGAGCGCCGCCACGATCAGGCGTTCGGCTTCCTCGTCGGCGAGCGTCACCGGCGACTGGTCGGCCTTGCGCCGAACCTCGAACGGCGTGGCGTAGATCTTGAGGATCACCGCCGCGGCGGCTTCGACCCCATTGCGCGCGGCTTCAAGTAGAGCGGTGCGGCTTGCCGTCATGCGCGTGCCTGTTGGATGGCGCGCCAGACGCTGTGCGGCGTCGCCGGCATTTCGATGGTTTCGACGCCCAGACCGGCGAGTGCGTCGACCACGGCGTTGATCACCGCCGGCGGCGCGCCGATGGCGCCGGCCTCGCCGGCGCCCTTGACGCCGAGTGGGTTGGTCCGGCACGGCACGACGTTGTAGGCAAATTCGATGGCCGGCACGTCGTCGGCGTGCGGCATGGCGTAATCCATGAACGAGCCGGTGACCAACTGGCCGCCGCCGTCGTAGACGCAACCTTCGATCAGTGCCTGGCCGATGCCCTGGACCACACCGCCGTGTATCTGTCCTGCCAACAGCATTGGGTTCACCACATTGCCGAAATCGTCGACCACGACATAGCGCAGCACGGTGGTTACGCCGGTGTCGGGATCGATCTCGACTTCGCAGACGTGGCAGCCGTTCGGAAACGTATGTGCGGCGGGAAGATAATGCGCCTTCTCGTCGAAGCCGGGCTCGAAGCCGGCGGGCAGCAGCAGTGGATTGTGCGCCGCCTGCGCCACCTCGGTCATGCTCACGCGCTTGTCGGTGCCGGCGATCACGTACTCGCCGTTGGCGAATTCGATGTCGGCCTCGGCCGCTTCGAGCCGGTGCGCAGCGATCTTCTTGCCCTTGTCGATGATGCGCCCGATGGCGATGCTGAGCGCATTGCCCGCCACCGGCAGCGAACGCGAGCCGCCGGTGCCGCGGCCGAAGCCGACGACGTCGGTGTCGCCCTGGTGCACGCGCACGCGATCGAACGGTATGCCCAATCCATCGGCAACCAACTGCGCATAAGCGGTTTGGTGGCCCTGGCCGGACGATTGCGAGCCGACGATGACGGTGACGGCGCCGCTTGAATCGAAGCGGATCTCGGCCATCTCGTCGAAGCCGCCACCGCATTGTTCGATATAGGTCGAAAAGCCGAGGCCGCGCAGCTTGCCGCGCGCCGCCGATTGTGCCTTGCGCGCGGCGAAACCGTCGGCGTCGGCGTGTTTCATCGCGTCGGCGAGATTCTTGGCGAACTCGCCGCTGTCATAGGTCATGCCGAGCACCGTCTTGAACGGCATGGCTTCGGGTGGAATGAAATTGCGCCGGCGCAGTTCCGCGGGCGCAACGCCGAGCTTGCGCGCCGCGTGATCGACCAGCCGCTCAAGCGCGTAATTGGCCTCGGGCCGGCCAGCGCCGCGATAGGCATCGACCGGCACGGTGTTGGTGTAGACGCCTTTGACGCGCACCACCGCGGCCGGCGTGCGATAGACGCCGGCCAGCATCGCCGTGCCGGCCATCGTCGGGATGAAGGTGCCGAAGTTCGACAGATAGGCGCCGAGATTGGCCGTGGTCTCGACGTCGATGGCGAGGAAGTTGAGATTGGCGTCGAGCGCCAGCCGCGCGCGCGTGACATTGTCGCGGCCTTGCGCGTCGCTGAGAAAAGATTCGCTGCGCTCGCCGATCCATTTGACCGGCCGGCCGAGCTTGCGCGCGGCATAAAGCACGAGACCGTGTTCCGGATAGAGGAACAGCTTCATGCCGAAGCCGCCGCCGACGTCGGGCGTGACGACGTGGATGCGGTGCTCGGCAAATCTGAAAACCGTCGCCGCGAGCAGTCGGCGGATCGCGTGCGATCCTTGGGTCGACGTGTAGAGCGTGAAGCGCTCCTCGGCGGCGTCGTAAGCGCCCAAGGCGCCGCGTGGCTCCATCGAATTGGCGACCAGCCGGTTGTTGATCAAATTGAGCTCGATCACGTGCTTCGCGTTGGCGAAAGCGGCCTCGGTCGCCTTGCGATTACCGGTCTCCCAGTCGAAACAGAGATTGTTCGGAATACCGTCCCAAACCAGCGGTGCGCCGGACTCGGTGGCGCGCACGGCGTCGGCGACCGCCGGCAGGATATCGTAGTCGACCTGGATCAATTCGGCCGCGTCCTTCGCGGCGGCGGCGGTTTCGGCGACGACGAAGGCGACGCCGTCGCCGACGTGCCGCGCGCGGCCAATCGCGAGCAGCGGATGCTCGACCATCTTGATGCGGCTGCCATCGCGATTCTTGAGCGGCACGACACAGGGAATCTTGCCGATGCCGTCACGCTCGAGATCGGCACCGGTGAAGATGCCGAGCACGCCCGGCGCCGCCAACGCCGCCGCGACGTCGATGGCGCCGATGGTCGCGTGTGCGTGCGGCGAGCGCAGGACGTAACCGGCCGCCTGCCGGGGCAATACGACGTCGTCTGTATAGCGGCCGACACCGGTGATGAAGCGGCGATCCTCGCTGCGCCGCACCGGCTGGCCCATGCCGAACTGACCCATGGAGGGGAATTCTCTGTCGTCGTGGCGAAGGGCGCTAAAATACCGGCGGATGCACGGGTCGACCAATCCCTTTTTCGCCCGGGCGATATGAACGAACGAGGCCCTTGCGCATGTGCGGACGCTACAAGTTGGCCACGCCCGCCGAAGTGTTGCGGGATGTTTTCGGCTTCGTCGAGCGTCCGAACCTGCCGGCGCGGTATAACGTCGCGCCAAGCCAGGAGGCCCCTGTCGTCCGTCAACGACGCCAGCCGGCCGGTGAGCGCACTGTGCAGAATCTGCGCTGGGGGCTCGTTCCGTCCGGGGCGAAAGACCCCAAGATTGCCGCCTCGTTGATCAACGCCCGCGCCGAAAGCTTGGCGTCGCGGCCGACCTTCGCCAAGGCGCTGCGTCAGCGACGCTGCGCGGTGCTGGCCGACGGCTTCTACGACTGGTCGGGCGAGGGGGCTGCGAGACAGCCTTATCTGGTCACGCGTCGCGACGGCGCGCCCTTTGCCTTCGCCGGGTTGTGGGACCGGTGGATCGATCGTCGCGAGGGCAGCGAGACGCCGATTGATACCTTCACCATTGTCACCAACGCGGCGAACGACTTGCTGCGGGTTCTTCACCCGCGCATGCCGGTGATCCTCGCCGGCGCCGATCTCGACGTCTGGCTCGATCCGGCGAGCGATCCAGCGCGGGTTTCGACGGCGCTTGCCGGCGTGCCGGCCGCGGCATTGCGCTATGTCCCGGTCGCCAAACGCGTCAACTCGGCGCGCGTCGACGAGGCGAATTTGACCGAGCCGATCGGTCCCGAGACCGTCGTCACCTAGCTGCCCTTCTTGTTCTTGCGCGCGTCGGCGATGAGCCGTCGCAGGCTGTCGATATCGACCGCGCCCATGGTGAGCTGATCGCCGATCACCAGCGCCGGCGTCGCGTCGATGCCAAGGGCGTCGGCGAGGGCGTAATTGCGTTGGATGGTCTGACCGATGGACGGCGCCCCCATGTCACGTTTGAGTTTGGTGAGGTCGAGGCCGCTGGCCTCGGCCACCGTCATCACCGCCTCGTTATCGATGTTGCCTTTGAGCGCCATCATCCGGGCGTGAAATTCGGGGTACTTGCCCTGTTGACGGGCGGCGATGGCGACGCGCGACGCGACCACCGACGTCGGACCGAGGATCGGGAATTCCTTGTAGACGATGCGGAGATTGCCGTCTTCCTTGATCAGCGCTTCGAGCGACGGCTCGATCGCTTTGCAGTATGGGCAGCGATAGTCGAAGAACTCGACCAGCGTGACGTCGCCGTTGGGATTGCCGGCAACGACCGAATTGGGATCGTGCAGCAGTTCGTCGCGCCGCGCGGCAATCGTCCGTTTCGCCGCGGCGGTTCTCGCGGCCTCGGCCTGTTGTTGCGCCGCCTTGAGCGCATCCATGACGGCTTCGGGATGCTGTTGCAGGTAATCGTGGATCAAGCGGTCGATTTCCTGCTTCTGCGTCGGCGAGAACGACTGCGCCGCGGCGGGCGCCGTGCCGCCGAGCGCGACGGCGAGGGCGATCAAAGCGGCGATGGTGAATTTGAGCATTTCGATCCTTCCGTCCATTAGGACGCGTCGCGAATTCGCTTGGCTTCGGCTTCGATATCTTCGGCGCGCTGGCGTTGCGGTCCGGTCGGCAGAATCTGGCGGGCGCGTTGAGACTGCTGGATCGCCGTCTTGTAATCGCCGTTTGCCATACCTTCCTCGGCGAGGCTCAACGCCGCCATGCCGATATTGTTGCTGCGGCCATAGGCGATTGCCAGGAAATGCCACGCGTCGGGATTGTCGCGCTCGAAATTGACGGCGTCGGAGAGTTGCGCCAGCGCCTTGGGCAACAGCGCCGGATCCTGGGTCTCGAGCTCGACTTGCGCGAGTTCGACGCGCATCAACGGCGCGTTGTTGAGCGCGACGGCGCGTTGATAGGGCCCTATGGATTCGGCGACGCGCCCATTGTCGAACAGAATCTGGCCTTTGAGCTCCCAGAAATACGGGTTGTCCGGCTGTTCGTGCAGCAGGCTGTCGATCTCTGCCAGCGCTTTATCCACTTCCGGAATCCGGTAATAGGCGACGGCGCGGGCGTAGCGCGCGGGTACCGATTGATCCGTCGTGGGGTATTTCTCCAGGGTCTTTTCCGGCGGATCGAGGAAGCCGCGCAGCTTGGCTTTCACGTCAGCCAGCATCGGAATCCATTGCGGCGGATCAGGATTGTTGGTGTAGGGCGATTGAGCGACGTGTTGTTCGATATACGCGATACGTTCGGTGGTCAACGGGTGGGTACGCATATAGGGGTCTTGTTGCGCCGGCGACAACAGCTCCTCGGGCTCGAGGATTTTGAAGAAATCGAGCAGGCCCTTGGATGACTGATGGGTTGCGTCGAGGAATTTGATAGCGGCGTGGTCAGCGGCACCTTCCTGCGCGACCGAGAACGACAGGAACGAACGCTCGCCGACGCCTTCGCCGCCCGCCATTGCGCCGCCGATGCCGCGATAGTCGTGGCCGACGACAGAGGCTGCGGCGCCGACCGCCATGGCGATGATCGCCTTGATCGTCGCGTCGTGCATTTCGGTCGCGAAGCGTGCGAGATGGCCGCCGGCGATGTGGCCGGTTTCGTGCGCCATGATGCCGACCAGCTCGTTCGGACGGTCGGCGCGCAGGATCGTGCCGGTATTCATGAAGATGTTCTGGCCGCCGGCAACGAACGAGTTCAGCTGCGGGTCCTGGACGATATAGAAGTGCATGGCGTTCGGATCGAGCCCGGCCGCACGCCACACCGGCATCTCGAACGTGCGGAGCATCGTCTCGATCTCGACGTCGCGGATGAGGTTCGGCGAATCGCCGTCGGCCACAGCCTGTCGGACGAGCACGGCGTTCGTCGCCAGCAGCAGGCAAATGATCTTGAGGACGATCTTCATGCGCAAATGTCCGGCTCCGTATCCCTGGTAAACGCCGTCACCGCCACCGTCAACCGCCGATGCGGACGACGGCAGGACGTTGTACGGTCGGATCGCGCATGCGATTCAATAGCATAGGGCCGGATGGGAACCTCGTGGCAAAGTTCAAGCTATTGGAATCGTTTGATATCGTATCCGGCGACCGCACGGCCGAAGACAATTAAAATCGCCGAAACCAACCCATTGCTTGGCGCCGCATCGCCGGCGAACCGAGACGCCACCGACGGATTGCCATGACCCTCAAAGTTTCCGGACGCGGACGGGTTCCGCCATTTATCGTGATGGATGTGCTCCGCGACGCCAATGCGCGCGCCGTGTCGGGCAAGGACGTGTTGCATCTCGAGGTCGGCCAACCGTCGACGCCGGCGCCTGCGGGCGTGATCGCGGCGGCGCGCGCCGCTCTCGAGCGTGACGTCCTCGGCTATACCGACGCGCTCGGCCTGCCGGCGCTGCGTGCGGCAATCGCCGCTTATTACCGAAGCCGTTACGGCGTAACGAT
Source organism: Alphaproteobacteria bacterium (assembly GCA_018971215.1). Taxonomy (GTDB): domain Bacteria; phylum Pseudomonadota; class Alphaproteobacteria; order ATCC43930; family CGMCC-115725; genus REEB95. The sequence goes on along the minus strand of JAGXBG010000002.1, from coordinate 26,555 downwards.
CGAACCGGCGCGCATCGTCGTCACCACGGGCTCGTCCGCCGGCTTCGTTCTCGCCAGTCTCGCCGCCTTCGAGCCCGGCGATAAAGTCGCGATCTGCTTCCCGGGCTATCCGGCCTATCGCAATATCCTGACCGCGCTCGACCTCGTGCCGGTCGAACTCACCGCCGGCGCCGACGAACGTTATCAGGTGACGCTCGAGCGGCTGCGTGCGCAAGGGCAGGGCGTCGATGGATTGATCATCGCCAGCCCCGCCAATCCCACGGGTACGATGATTCCGGCGGCGGCGCTCGCCGCCATCGCGCGCCATTGCCGCACCGCCGGCATCCGATTGATCTCGGACGAGATCTATCATGGTATCGCCTATGGCGCGCCGGCCGCGACGGCGCTCGCCTTCGATCCGCAAGCGATCGTGGTCAACAGCTTCTCGAAATATTTCTCGATGACCGGCTGGCGCGTCGGCTGGATGGTGGTGCCCGACGACATGGCCCGAGCGGTCGAATGTTTGGCGCAGAATCTCTATGTATCGCCGCCGTCGTTGTCGCAACACGCGGCGATCGCCGCGTTCGATTGCCTGCCCGAGCTCGACGCCAACGTCGCGCGCTATGCCGAAAACCGGGCGCTGTTAGTGCGCGAGCTGCCGGCGGCGGGCTTCGATCGGTTGGCGCCGTCGGACGGCGCGTTCTATCTCTACGCCGACGTGGCGCATCGCACCAACGACAGCGAGGAATTCTGCCGTCGGTTATTGCGCGAAACCGGCGTCGCGCTCACGCCGGGCACGGATTTCGATCCGCGCCGCGGTCGCGCCACCGTGCGTTTCTGTTACGCCGGATCGCCGGCCGTCGTCGCCGAAGCCGCGCGCCGGCTCAAAGCGTGGTGCGGGTAGACGCCGCGCTCAGCGGCGCCACCAGCCTTTCTTCGGATTGCTCGACGGTCCGGTGACGTCGTGCGCCGGCGGCACGTTGTGCTGAATCGGCTGCCGTTCGGCTTCGACAGGCGCCGGTTCGGGATTCGCTGCACGCGGCGCTGGCGGTGGCTGCGACGCTTCGACCGGCGGCGCGTAACGTTCGGCCGGTGGCGTGAACGCTGTGGTTTCGTGCGCTGCCGGTTCCGATGCGACGTTGCCAATCATCGGCTCGTTGTGCTGTTCGCCCCCGCGACCGCGCCGCCGACGGCCGCCGCGGCGACCACGCCGACGCCGGCGTCGGCCATCGTCGCCTTGACCGGGTTGCCCGGCACTGTCGTGGCCCGGCTGCGGCTCGGCGCTGAAACGCGGCTCATCATGAGTCGCCTCCGGCTGCGCCGGCTCGCTGTCGTCGATTTCTTCGTCGCTGCCGCCGGCGACATAACCGGGTTCACCGGGTAGCAATGCAAAAGACGGCCGGAAGCTGCGTTCCGCCGGCGGTTGCGGGCTGGCATGATGCGGCTCGCCGGCCGGCTGGGGTTTACCGCCGTGGGTCGGCGCCTCGCCGTGCCGACCGCGGCCGCCGCGGCGTCCGCGCCGCCGCCGGCGTCGATGACCGCCTTCGCCTTGGCCGTGTTCCTGATGGTCTCCACCGTGGCCATGGTCGCTCTCCGGCTCCCTGTCGCCCATCGGCTGGGCGAACGCTTCGGGTGCGGCGGCAAGCGCCTCGGCATCGGTCTCGACCGTTTCGGCAGATTCCTCGTCGATCGGCACTGTCGGCGCCATCGTTACCGGCAATGCCGCGACCTCGGCCGGCGTCAGCGCGCGCATGCGCTCGAGCTTGTATTGCGGCGGGATCAGCGCGGTATCGGTCTTGATGAAGACCCGCATGCCGTATCGCGCCTCGACTTGCTGCAACGTCGCGCGCTTCTGATTGAGGATATAAAGTCCGACCGCATCGGGCACGGCGACCGTGACTTCGGCCGAGCGCCGACGAACGCCTTCCTCCTCGATCGCGCGCAGCACGTGCAGCGCCGTCGATTCCGTCGAGCGGATATGGCCGGTGCCGCCGCAATGCGGGCACGGTTGCGTCGACGTTTCTAGCAGCGACGGCCGCAGGCGCTGCCGCGATAGTTCGAGCAGCCCGAACGGGCTGATGCGGCCGATCTGGATGCGTGCCCGATCCTGGCGCATCGCTTCCTTCAGTCGGCGCTCAACGGCGTGCTGGTTGCGCGAGACTTCCATGTCGATGAAGTCGACGACGATGAGGCCGGCAAGGTCGCGCAGCCGCAACTGCCGCGCGATCTCGTCCGCGGCTTCGAGATTGGTCTTGGTTGCCGTTTCCTCAATATTGCGTTCGCGGGTCGAGCGTCCCGAATTGACGTCGATCGAGACCAGCGCCTCGGTCGGGTTGATGACGATGTAGCCGCCGGATTTGAGCTGCACCGTCGGCGAATGGATCGCGTCGAGCTGCGCCTCGATAGGGTAACGCTGGAACAGCGGCACGTTGGGGTCGCGGTAGAGCTTCACCCGCCGCGCATGGTCCGGCATCAGCATCTGCATAAATGAGCGCGCATTCTGATAGCCGGTCTCGCCGTCGACGGCGATTTCCTCGATGTCGCGGCTGTACAGGTCGCGGATCGCGCGCTTGATGATGTTGCCTTCTTCGTAGACCAGCGCCGGTGCGGTCGATTTGAGCGTCAACTCGCGGATGTCGTCCCACAGCCGGCGGAGGTATTCGAGATCGCGTTCGATCTCGGGTTTGGCGCGCTCGCTGCCCGCGGTGCGGACGATGACGCCCATGCCCTCCGGCACCTCGAGATCGCTCATCAGATCCTTGAGCCGGCGGCGATCGTTCGCGCTGGTGATCTTGCGCGAGACGCCGCCGCCGCGCGGCGTGTTCGGCATCAGCACGCAATAGCGACCGGCGAGGGAGATATAGGTCGTCAGCGCGGCGCCTTTGTTGCCGCGTTCTTCCTTGGTGACTTGCACCAGCATGATCTGGCGCCGCTTGATGACTTCCTGGATCTTGTAATGGCGGAACGGCCGCCGGATCGGCCGCCGGGTTTCCTCGATCTCGTCGCCGCCCAGTGTCTCGACGCCGGCCTCGGCCGGCGGCGTCCCGGTTTCGACGGTCGGCGTGTTTTCGGCTCCCGACGCTTGATCGGTCGGCAGCGGCTCGCCCGGAATCTCGGCAAACGTGCCGGCTTCGGATTGAGTTGGTTCGGCGATATCGAGAGGCGCGGGCAGGGATTCGTCAGTGCTGACCGGGCCGTCGTCGCGGTCCAGGTCGCTATGATCGAACGTCTCCGGCTTGACGGCTTCGATTTCCACCGGATGGTCGCCGGCATCGACCGGCTCGCTCACAAATTGTTCAGGCGGCGCTTCGAGGGCAGCAACCTCATGCGTCTCGACTGGCTCGACCGGTTCGGCGAGCACATCGAGCCCGGCCTCTTCGCGCTCTTGCTCGCGCTGATTTTCCGCCGCCTCGGCGACGCGCTCGGCTTCGAGCGCAGCTTCGCGGTCGGCCATCGGAATCCGGTAATAGTCGGGATGGATTTCGTTGAAGGCGAGGAAGCCGTGGCGGTTGCCGCCGTATTCCACGAACGCCGCCTGCAGCGACGGCTCAACGCGCGTCACCTTGGCGAGGTAGATGTTTCCTTTGATCTGCTTCTTAGTCGAGGTTTCGTAGTCGAACTCGACGAGCCGATTGCCGTCGAGCACGACGACCCGAGTTTCCTCCGGGTGAGCGGCATCGATGAGCATGCGCTTGGTCATGCAAAACTCCGAGGTGCGCCGCCGCGCCCGCGCGAAGGACGGGGGGTGGCGTCAACCTGATGGCTGCGAAGCTGGCGGCACAACCCGTTCGGTGTTCGAGCCGGGCTGGAGCGAGGTACATTTCGAGGCTCTCTGGCTGCCGCAAGCCGGCCACGGGCCGGCGCAGGCTTCTGGGTTTGATCAAACCGCGTGGTCCTTTGGCGTCCCGGCGGGGCGCGTCGCCGCATCCCGAACCGCCGCGTCGCCCTCTTCGGCCTGGGGCCGGAAGCGGACTGCAGTATTTCGCACCAGCAGGATACAGATCGTGTCATGCGGCGGCAACCGCCTCGTTTGCGCCGATTGGGCGGAAATCCGCGGCCCGCAGGCGCGGCGGCGCTTTTATTCTTGGAAAGCCGTCGCGATCAGGCCATAAAACCGGCGTCAGATCGCGTGTCGCCCGCATCGATCGCGGGCGCCGATTGGCGGTAATAGCGCCCGGACGATGATCAAACTCTTGAAAATCCTGTTCGTTCTGGTGCTGTTCGGCGGCATTGTCGGTGTCGGCGTGGTCGGCTTGGCGGTCTGGTATTTCGGCCGCGACCTGCCTGACTATCAGCAGCTTGCGAACTATCAGCCGCCGGTTGTCACGCGCGTTTATGCCGGCGACGGCCGCTTGCTGGCTGAGTATGCGACCGAGAAGCGCGTCTTTGTGCCGGTGGGCGCGATGCCGCCGCTGGTGATCCACGCCTTCCTGGCGGCCGAAGACCGTAATTTCTATTCGCATCCCGGCGTCGATCCCTTGTCGATGGTGCGGGCGGCGATCACCGATCTGTTCCGGCTTGCCGAGCATCGTCGTCCGGCCGGCGCGTCGACGATCACCCAGCAGGTGGCGAAGAATTTCCTGCTGAACAACGAGCTCTCGCTGAAACGCAAGATCCGCGAGGCGCTCATCGCCATTCGCATGGAACAGGCGATGAGCAAGGACCGGATCCTCGAGCTCTATCTCAACGGCATCTATCTTGGCGGTGGCACCTACGGCGTCGCGGCGGCCGCGCTCAACTATTTCAACAAGCCGCTCGATCAACTCAGCGTCCAGGAGGCGGCGTTCCTCGCCGCCTTGCCCAAGGCGCCAAACAACTACGATCCGCGGCGGCATCCGGAAGCGGCTACGGAACGTCGCGACTGGGTGATCGACCGGATGGCCGATGCCGGATTCATCACGCCGCAACAGGCGCAGGCGGCCAAGGCGCAGCCGATCGAACTGCGCCAGCGCGATGCGACGGAAATGGCGCACGCCGATTATTTCAACGAAGAGGTGCGTCGCGCGCTCATCGATCGCTATGGCGAGCGCGAAGTCTACGAGGGCGGCTTGCTGGTGCGGACCAGCCTCGATCCGACGCTCCAGACCGCCGCCGACAAGGCGTTGCGCGGCGCGCTCGAAGCCTACGACCGGCGCCACGGTTGGCGCGGGCCGGTGACGCGGATCGCGAGCGATGGTGATTGGCAATCGCGCCTTGCCGCGGTGCCAGTGCCCGCCGGCGCCGCCGACGTTGGCTGGTCGCTTGCCGTCGTGCTCTCGACCGCCGGCGATGCGGCGACCATCGGCTTTGCCAACGGTCGTGAAGCGCAAATTCTCTATAGCGAGTTGCGCTGGGCGCGGAAGTACATCAATGACGACGCGGTGGGACCGGTGCCGGCGACCGCCGCGGCGGCGGTGGCGGCGGGCGACGTCGTTCTCGTGCAGAAGCTGGATGCGGCGGGCAAGACCTACGGCCTGCGCCAAATCCCGGCGGCGTCGGGGGCGCTGGTGGCGATGGATCCGCACACCGGGCGCGTGCTGGCGATGAGCGGCGGCTTCAGCTTCGCGATGAGCCAGTTCGACCGCGCAACGCAGGCCAAGCGGCAAACCGGCTCGGCCATCAAGCCGTTCATTTATCTGGCGGCACTCGATCACGGCTTCACGCCGTCGACGCTGGTGCTGGACGCGCCGTTCGTGGTCGATCAGGGTCCGGGTCTGCCGAAATGGAACCCGACCAATTACGAGCACCGGTTCTATGGGCCGGTGCCGCTGTTTTTCGCGCTGCAGGAATCGCTGAACCTGGTGACGGCGCGGGTTGGGACCACGGTCGGTCTGCCGATCATTCAGGATTACCTGGTCAAGCGCTTCGGCATCCTGGATCAGATGCCGCTTGAGGATTCGTACATCCTGGGCGCGGGCGTGACGACGCCGCTGCGGCTGACGACGGCCTACGCGATGCTGGTGAACGGCGGCAAGCAGATCCATCCGACCTTCATCGATCGCGTGCAGGACCGCAACGGCAAGACGATCTATCGCGCCGACGACCGGCCGTGCGACGGTTGCAACAACGTGGCGTGGACGGGGCAGGCGCCGCCCGAACTGCCGGACATGCAGGCGCAGATCGCCGACCCGCGCAGCTGCTATCAGATCGTCTCGATGCTCGAAGGCGTCGTGCAGCGCGGCACGGGCCGCATCGTGTCCTCGATCGGCAAGCCGCTCGCGGGCAAGACCGGGACCACCAACGAGTCCGCAGACACCTGGTTCGTCGGCTTCTCGCCCGATCTGGCAGCCGGCGTCTATGTCGGCTTCGATCAGCCGCGGAGCCTCGGCAAGCACGAGGTCGGCGCGACCGTCGCGGCGCCGGCTTTCCGCGATTTCATGGCAGCGGCCCTTAAGGGCAGACCCGCGATCCCCTTCCGGATTCCGCCCGGCATCGAGTTGGTGCGCATCGACGCGCGCACCGGACGCCTGCCGGCCAGCGGTGACCGCAGCGTGATCTGGGGCGCGTTCAAGCCGGGCACCGAGCCGACCAACGAGCCGAGCCAAGTGGTGAGCGGCAACGGCATCACGCTCGGCGTCGGCGATTTCGCGCCGAACGGCGGCGCGGCCAGCGACGAAGCCGGCAACGGCGCACAGCCGGGTCCCCGCAGCGGCACGGGCGGGCTATATTGATACACCGTTTCATTCGTCATTCGAGGGTGACCGATGCGTGCTGAGATCGAAGCGATTGCCGAGGAAATTCGCCGCGCCTTGGCGTTGCTGCGGAGGCATCTTTGACTGGGACAAGTCGAACGCGCGCCTGGCCGAGCTGAATGCCGCGGTCGAAGCCCCCGATTTCTGGAACGATTCCGCGCGGGCGCAGCAGCTCATGCGCGAGCGCACGCGCCTTGAAAAAGGCGTCGGCGGCTACCGTCGCATCGAACAGGAACTGACCGATACGCTCGCACTCGCCGAGATGGCCGAGGCCGAAGGCGATCAGGTCATGCTCGACGAGGCGCAGAAGGCGCTGGCCCGGCTGCGCGACGATGTCCAGGCGCGCGAGCTTGACAGCCTGCTCTCTGGTGAAGCCGACGGCAACGACGCTTATCTCGAAGTCCATGCCGGCGCGGGCGGAACCGAGGCCCAGGATTGGGCGGAGATGCTCCTGCGCATGTATATCCGCTGGGCCGAGCAGCACGACTATAAGGTCGAGTGGATCGAAGAAAGCGCAGGCGAGGGAGCCGGCGTCAAATCGGCCACCGTCCGCGTCATCGGCGAGAACGCCTATGGCTGGCTCAAGACCGAAAGCGGCGTGCACCGACTGGTGCGCATTTCGCCTTTCGATGCGAACGCCCGGCGGCAGACCAGCTTTGCGTCTGTCTGGGTTTATCCGGTGGTCGACGACAAGATCAACGTCGAGGTGCAGGACAAATTTCTGCGCGTCGACACCTATCGCTCATCGGGTGCCGGTGGTCAGCACGTCAACAAGACCGACAGCGCCGTGCGCATGACCTACGCGCTGCCGGGGCAGGAGCCGGTCGTCGTCGCCTGCCAGAGCGAACGCTCGCAGCATCAGAACCGCGCCAAAGCGATGGCGATGCTCAAGGCGCGGCTTTACGAAAACGAGCTGCAGAAGCGCGAGGCGCAGGCGGCGGCAATGAATGCGACCAAGACCGATATCGGTTGGGGTCACCAGATCCGGTCCTATGTCTTGCAGCCCTATCAGATGGTGAAAGATCTGCGGACGGGCGTCGAAACCGGCAATACCGGCGCCGTACTCGACGGCGATCTTGATCGCTTCCTCAAAGCGTCGTTGGCAGCTCGGATCAAGGGCGCCGATGCTGTCGCGAACGCACCGCCAAACTAGGCGTTCTCTGTAACTAACTGAAACTATTGATCGATTTCGCGTTGCCGGATACAACTGCCGGCTGTCTTAAAACTGAGACATATTAACCATGAAGAGTCATGGAATCCAACAGGTTAACAACGACTCCTACTACCAAATTTAATACTGATGTGATAAATTATTCCTTAATCGGGGATATTCGCCAAAAAGCCTTCCGGTGTCAGTAGTTATAGCCGAAATCTTCGCCGGCGCCTCAGCGGGCGCCCCGGCCTTGCGGGACACGGCGCGGGCATTGCCGCGCCGCGTTCAAATCATCGGGAAGCTGAACCCGACGAGCGCGATGCCGACGACCAGCAAGTCACCGCCCCAACGCTCGAGCTGGGCCTGGCGGACGGGGAACCTCGCTGCCGCGAGCGCAGCAATCGCGCCGAGCGCAATGGCAATTATTCCGAGGATCAAGAACACCGTCGCCTCCGTGCACGATATCGGTCGCTCTGTTATCCAACAGGGCGGTAAAGATTTCGTTTCGCCGCTGTTCGGCACGTTGGTTCTGCGCGATCGCGCGCTTTCGTGAAGCGGGAGCAGCCGGGCATCATGCGGATTAATAGAAACAATTTGAGGCGAATTGCATTGATGGCCGCCGGGCTGGCGCTCGAGCCTGGCGTTGCCGACGCACATGTCAAATGGTTCTCGCACTACTCGGTGCCGCAACAGCCGATGCCGTTGCATCTGGTGCTCGATGCGGCGTTCTGGCAGTTCAATGTCACGGCCGCGCTTATCGTGCTGCTGCTCGGCCATCTCGAACGGCATCAACTTGGGGCCACGATCCTGCGTTCGCTCGACCGGCTCGGCGCCGGACTCAAGCCGCGCATCGAGGCCCTGTACCGCGGCGGCGGTGCGTGTTTCTTCGTCGCGCTTTGGGTTTTGGGCAACATTATCATGACGCCCGAGCTCAAGACCGACTGGCGGTTCATTCCGTGGCTTCAACTCGCGATGGCAATCGGCATGTTCTGGCGGCGCACGCTGCCGCTGTCGGCGCTCGGCATCGCCTTCCTCTATGCCTACGGCGTTTACGCCTACGGCCTTTTCCACATGCTCGACTATCCGATCTTCCTGGGCATTGCCGCCTATCTCGCGCTCACGGGACTTGATCAGGACTTTTTTGGATTGCGCCCGCTCGACGTCGCGCGTTGGGCGGCGGCGCTGACGCTGATGTGGGCGGCGATGGAGAAATGGGCGTACCCCGACTGGACCTATCCGGTGCTCGCGACGCATCCCGAGATCACAATGGATCTCAATCCGCATTTTTATATGACGTCGGCTGGCGTACTCGAATTCGGTCTCGCCTTCGCGCTGGTATGCTCGCCGCTCGTGCGCCGGTTGGGCGCCTTGGTTCTGACTATGATGTTCGTGAGCGCGGTGTTCGATTTCGGCAAGATCGACGCGATCGGGCACTCGATGATCATCGTCATCTTGCTCGGTATCCTGGTCGACGAGAAACCCGAGGCGCGGCATCCGCCGATCGTGGCGCCGATCGCCTATGGTGGCGCGCTGGCCGCTTATGTCGCCGGCTACTGGGGATTGCACGCCATCCTTTATGGAACGGTGATTTGGTGATTTGCCGCGAGGGGCGGTGGAATAACCCTCGGCCCTGAAACCGTTATCCCTATGTTCGTGCGATTTTCTCGGGCTTCCCCATGCTGGACCGGAGTTGGCGCGGCGTCAGGGCGAACGGCCTGACCGCGGCGCTGACCGCGGTCGGCGTGGACCGGACGCGAACTTGGCGCGATTTGTCGTTCGGCCTCCGGGTCCGCTGGCGGGCCCTGCTGCTTGGCTTTCACCGGCGCCATGTGCGCAACAACGAAATCGCGCTGACCGCGCTCGGAATCGTCATTGGCGCCGCCATCAGCATCGGCGTGGTTGTCCTCCGCCAGATCCTGCAGTGGGTTCATCAGGCGACGTTTCTGCTGCCACCTGACCGTTTGCTGAGCGAGGGGGTTGGGCTGTCGTGGTGGCGGGTTTTGGTGGTGCCGTGCGTGGGGGGTCTGGTTGTGGGGGTGGCGACGCTGGTGATCCGGCGGTTGCGGCCGCGCGAGGTGGTGGACGCGATCGAGGCGAATGCGCTTTACGGCGGCAAGATGTCGTTGATCGACAGCGCCAACCTGACATTGCTGACGCTGCTGTCGGGTGGGTTTGGGGCGTCGGTGGGTCTGGAGGCGGCCTATACGCAGCTGGGGGCGGGGTTTGCGTCGAACGTGGGGGAGGTGCTGCGGCTGCGGCGGCACGACATGCGGACGCTGGTGGGGTGCGGGGCGGCGGCGGCGATTGCGGCGGCGTTCAACGCGCCGTTGGCGGGGGCGTTCTATGCCTTCGAGCTGGTGATCGGCGCCTACTCGGCGCCGGTGCTGGCGCCCGTCACCGCCGCAGCGCTCGCCGGCACCTTCACGGCGCGGCAGATGGGCGGATCGCAGCCGATCTTTTTCGTCTCGGAGTCGATCAGTATCGGGGGGTGGGATTATCCGCTGTTCGGGCTGCTCGGTGTCGCTGCGGCCGGGATCGGCATCCTGACGATGTTGTGCGTGACCTGGATCGAGCGCGGCTTCCGGCGCAACGCCATCCCGGTCTGGCTGCGTCCGGTCATCGGCGGAATCGGCGTCGGTCTGGTGGCGTTCTTCTGGCCCGAGGTGTTGGGCAGCGGCCATGGCGGCATCGAGATGGTGATCGCCAACAATTTTGCGCCGCTCGCCTTGATCCTTCTGGTGCCCGCGAAGGCATTGGCGTCGGCGTTTTCGGTTGGGTCTGGGTTTCGCGGCGGGTTGTTCAGCTCGTCGCTGTTTCTGGGGAGCATTTTTGGGGCGGCTTCGGGGGCGTTCCTGGCGCTGGTGCTGCCGGGTCTGGGGATCGACCGTCTGGCCTACACGGTGGTGGGGATGGGGACGATGGCGGCGGCGATCATCGGGGCGCCGGTGACGATGATCCTGCTGACGCTGGAGATGACGGCGAACTTCTACGTCACGGTGGGGGTGACGGTGGGGGTGATCGTGGCCTCGATGATCGTGCGCTCGACGTTTGGCTATTCGTTCGCCACCTGGCGGTTCCACCTGCGCGGGGTGCCGATCCGCGGCGCGCAGGACGTCGGCTGGATCCGCGACCTGACGGTGCGCAAGATGATGCGCCGGGACATTCATACGGTGTCGGAGAACCTGCCGCTGGCGGAGCTGCGGGCGCAGTTCCCGCTGGGCGGCACCAACCGCGTCTTCCTGCTCGACGCCAAGGGCGACTATGCCGGCATGGTGGTGACCGCCGACGCCCACAATCCCGACCTCGACGAGCGGTTGGCCAACCTGCGCGCCGCCGATTTGCGCCAGGCCGAGACCCAGTTCCTGCTCCCCCACCAGAACGTCCGCGCCGCCCTCGACCGCTTCGTTTCCGCCGAGGTCGAGGCGCTCCCCGTGCTCGCCAGCGCCACCGACCGCAAGGCCATCGGCTTCGTCACCGAAGCCTATGCCCTGCGCCGCTACAACCAGGAACTCGAACAGGCCCGCGGCGACGAGTTCGCAGACCCCACACTCTTCGGTCCCGTCTGAGTGCCATTCGTTAACGTTTCGAAAGAATTGCCTCAGAATTCGGTCGCTCGCGTTAACATGTCGACGGCACACGTCGCGCTTTAACCCAAATTTAGCCGTATTGCCTGCACTCTAGGCCACGTTCCGCCTAGGGAAAAATGAGCGTGTCGCAGCAATTACATGCAGGCGCTTCGAACGGGTCGCAAGCCGGCGCGCGGCTCTTCCGCACGATGGGGATAACGATCCGCGGCAAAATTTTGCTCGCGTTTTTTGCGCTTGCCGCTTTGACCGGGCTGCTCGGATTCTATGCCGTCAACAGCGTCGTCAATTCCGGCCGGCTGGTGGTGGAGACCTACGACAAGCCGCTGATGTCGATCAGCTACGCGCGGCTCGCCTTGTCCAACTTTACCGCCATCGAAGTTGCCTTGACGGATCGAGTGAAAGCGCGCGATCCGGCTCGCCAGCAGGAACTCGATGCCCGCATGGACGACCTCGCTTCGTCCGTGGCCGAGGATTTGGCTGTGACCGAGGGCCGGTCGCTATCGGCGCGCGCCGCCACGGCGGCGCATGACACTGCCGTCGCCATCACCGACTGGAACAAACTGCGCCGCGAGCTGATCAACAGCATCGACGACCAAGCCGATGACGAAGCCGATCGGGAAACGCTGATCGCTCGCGCTAAAGGCATCGACGACGACTTCGACAATCTGGTCGAGCTGACGGCGGAGGACGGCTTCAAGTTCCGTGAAACCGCATTGGCATCGATCGCGCGTTACCGCACGCTCAGTATCGCGGCGACGCTGGCCGCGGTCTTGCTCGGCGGCGTTATTGCCCTGTTGTTGGCGCGGCACATGGTGCGACCAATTGCAACCGCGTCGTCGGCTGCCCGGCGTATCGCTGAAGGTGAACTCGACGTCGAAATCGGCGCCGCCGGGAACGACGAACTCGGCCAGCTGCTCGGCTCGATGGCGGTCATGCGCGACAACATCCGCGGCATGATGGAACGCGAGATCGCCGCCCGGCGTTCGGCGCAGAACCGCCTCATCAACGCGCTCGAGAACAGTGCCGAGGGCGTCGTTCTGGCCGACGCCAACGGTCGCATCCTGATCGCGAATTCGCAGGTCACCGCGTTCTTTCCGACGCTCGCCGGCAGCCTTGCGCCGGGCGCACCGTTTCCCGAAATGCTCGACAGCGCCCTGGCGCAGCCGCGCGGCGAAATGTGCGTTGACGGCATTCGCTGGCTGCATCTGAGCCGCAGCGTCACTTCGGATGGCGGCTTTGTCGTGATCATTAGCGACATCTCGGCGATCAAAGAGCGCGAGCTCGCTCTGAGCGCGGCCAAGGAACAGGCCGAGACCGCCAATCGCGCCAAGACCGAATTCCTGGCGAACATGGGTCACGAGCTGCGCACGCCGCTCAACGCGGTCATTGGCTTCTCCGAAATCATCGCCGGCGAGATGGTCGGTCCGGTGGGGCAGCCGTCCTACAAGGAATTCGCGAACGACATCATGCGCAGCGGCCGCCACCTGCTCGAGATGATCAACGACATCCTCGATTTCGCCAAATGCGAGGGTGGCAATCTCGAAATCATGCCCGAGCCGACCGAGGCGCACGTGGCAATGGAACAGGCCGCAACCTTTTTCGCCCGCGAAGCCGAGCGTGGACAGCTTGCACTGGCTGTCGCGCCCGACACGTCGGGGATTTGGTTGATGGCTGATCCGGTGCGCTTGCGGCGCATTCTGCAGCAGCTGGTCTCCAACGCCGTCAAGTTCACGCCCGCTGGTGGACACATCACGCTTTCCGCCCGACGCGCCGGCGCCGGCTTTGTTGCTCTGTCGGTTGCCGATACGGGCATCGGCATGCGTGCCGAGGACATTCCGGTGGCCTTGTCGCCGTTCAGCCAGGTCGACAGCAGTCTGGCGCGCCGGTACGAAGGCACCGGCATGGGCCTGCCATTGTGTAAGAGCATCATCGAGCTGCATGGCGGGCGACTCGAGATCGCCAGCGCACCCCGCCAAGGCACGACAGTCACCGTGCTGCTTCCCGAAGCGGTGCGGGCGCCGCAAACGGCAACGGTCGCGTCATGCTGATCCGCAAGATCGACGGCAACTGGGTGCGCCGCTGGATGTCGCGGGCGTTGTGGGTGGCGCCGATCGTCACCGCCGCAGTGCTGGTGCTGCACATCGGACCGCCCGGCGCTTCGGCCGACGCGGCAGCGCCGCCGCAAACCACGCTTGCCGAACTGAAGGCGGATTTTGCGCGGCCGAAGGCGACGCCGTTCCCGTCCGACGACCCGTACTCGAAGGCCAAGGCCCATCTCGGCGAGTTGCTGTTCTGGGATCCGATCCTGTCGGGCAACGGAACGCAATCCTGCGCTAGCTGTCACAATCCCGGCCTGTCTTGGACCGACGGGTTGCGCCTCGGCGTCGGCACGCAGGAGATGAAGACGCACACGCCGACGCTGCTCAACATCGCCTGGGCGCCGATCCTCGGCTGGGACGGCCATTTCCCTTCGCTGGAGGCGGTCGCATTCGCCGGGCCGATCACCAACCCGGGAATCATGAACCGCAAACCGACCGATTTGATTCGCGCGCTTTCGGCGATCCCTGGCTACCGGGCGGCGTTTGCCGCGGCGTATCCGGACCGTGCGATCACCGAAGCACATGTCGCCGACGCGCTGGCGACGTTCGAACGCACCATCGTCTCGGGCCCCGCGCCCTTCGATCGCTGGGTCGCCGGCGACGACAAGGCCATCGATGCGCCGGCCAAACGTGGTTTCGTCCTGTTCACGGGCAAAGCAGGTTGCTCGAACTGTCACCTGGGCTGGGCGTTCACGGACGAAGGCTTCTACGATGCCGGCACCGCGACCGGCGACGATATCGGCCGTGCACGGCTGTTTACGAATACCGTCAAGCTCAAATACGCCTTCAAGGTGCCGACGTTGCGCGATGTCGCGCGGCGCGCACCCTATATGCATAACGGTTCGGAAGCGACGCTCGCCGACGTCATCGATCTTTACGATCGCGGCGGCATCGATCGGCCGAGCCGCGCCGATTTCATCAAGCCGCTGCATCTGACGGCCGGCGAAAAAGCCGATCTGATCGCGTTCCTCAACACCCTGACGTCCGATCCCAAACCGGTGGATGTCCCGGTCCTGCCACGCTGAGGCTATTTCACCGTCACCTGCAGGTGCATGGTCGGATGGATCGCGCACAGCACCTGGTACGTGCCGGGGTGGTCGAATTCCAAATCCACGGTCGTGCCCATCGGCTGCTCGCCGGAATCGAACTTCATGGTCGGTGAATCAACATAGACGTGGTGGGTCACCCGGTCGTCGTTGACGATGTGAACGATGCTACCCACGGCGACCGACAGCATGTCCGGATTGAAATGCCGGTTGCGCTGGCTGACGGTGATCGGCGCGGCAGCGCTGGCAAGGGGGACCACGGCGGCAAGAAACACGGCAAACGCCAGCGCCGCAGCGGCAAAATCCGATCGATGCAATCTCGCCCAGGATCCCATCGGCGCCAATGTTAGCACGCTGACGGTTCGGACGCTGTAGCGTCCATCGCTGCGGTCCGGCCGGTCAGGACGCCTTGATCGCGTTCAGTACTTCTTCGGCGTGACCCGGAACCTTGACCTTCCGCCAGATGCCGCGGATGACGCCCTTGCCGTCGACCAGGAACGTGGAACGCTCGATGCCCATGTATTTGCGCCCATACATGCTCTTTTGGACCCAGACGCCGTAATGCTCGGTCACCTTGCCCTGCTCGTCGGAGGCGAGGGTGAAGGGCAACTTGTATTTCTTTTTGAATTTGTCGTGCGAGACGATCGAGTCGCGCGAAATGCCGATGACCGTGGCGTCGGTGCGGCCGAATTTGGGGAACAAGTCGCGGAACTGGCAGGCCTCGGCGGTGCAACCCGACGTATCGTCCTTGGGATAGAAATACAGCACCACGTTCTGTCCCTTGAGGTCCGACAGCCGCACCGTGCCGGCGCCGTCGGTGGGCAGGGTGAAATCCGGGGCTTTGTCGCCGATTTCGAGACTCATGGTGCGCGCTCCTCCGCCATCTTGACCGCCGCGGCTTCGACCAATTGGCGAAAGAGGCCGTAGGCGGCGCGGGCGGCGGCATCCATATCCTGCTTGAGCGCGTCGAAGTCAATTGTGGCGCAGCCGCGCGCAATCAGATCCTTGACCGCGATGGGTGTGCCAGCTTCGTCGAAGGGCTCCGGCACCGTCAATTTCAACAGGCCTTGAACGTTGCGCCACAACGTCAAGGCGCGAACCAGGGTTTCGGCGTCCGTCGCCGGCAACGCGCCCGCTGCTGCCAACGCCGTCAGCGCTGCTCGCGTATTGGCATGGAGCACCTGCGGCATCCGTGCCGCGTCGCGCAACTGGAGAAATTGGGTGATGAACTCGATGTCAACCATGCCGCCACGGCGGTGTTTGACGTCGAACGGCGACGGATTGCGGTGCGCGTCGGCGATCCGGGCGCGCATCTCGGCGACGTCGCGGGCAAGGCTTTGGACGCTGCGCGGGCGGACCAGGACCGAGCGTACCTCGGCCATAACGCGGGCGCTGAGAGCGCCGTCGCCGGCGACCGGCCGCGCCCGCGTCAATGCCATCTGCTCCCACGCCCATGCGAGTTCGCGATGGTAGCGGTGGAAGGCCTCCAGGCTCGAGGCGACCGGGCCGGCGGTGCCTGACGGACGTAACCGCATGTCAACCTCATAGAGCCGGCCTTCGCCCGTCGCCGCCGTCAGCGCATTGATGAAACGCTGCGACAGGCGAGCGTAATACGCCGGCGCGGCCAGGAGCTGCGCGCCGCCGGCGCTTTCCGCGTCGGCGGGCGCGTCGTAGATCAGAATCAGGTCGAGGTCGGACGCAAAGGTCATCTCGCGACTGCCGAGCTTGCCGAGACCGAGCACGACGACTGCGCCGCCCGCGACGGTGCCGTGCGCACGTGCGAATTCTGCAGCTACACGCGGCAACAGTGCGGCAAGCGCCGCTTCGGCAATGTCGGCGAAGGCGCCGGCGGCGGCCTCGCCGTCGAGCCGCTGACGCAGGACCTGAACGCCGACCTGAAACTTGCGCTCGGTGACCCAGCGTCGCGCGAGGTCCAAAACTTCCTCGGCGTGGTGCGCGCGGTCGAGCAAGCGTCCGAGATCGGCCGTCAGCGTCGCACCCGGCGGCAGCGGCTCGAAGAATCCTGAAGCCAGCACGGCATCGAGCACGCCCGGCCGGTTCATCATCGTCTCGGCGAGCGTCGGCGCTGCGCCCATGATCTCGGCCACCAAATCGAGCAAGGCTGGGTTCTGGTGGAGCAGCGAGAATAGCTGCACGCCCGCCAGCTGCCGACTGAGGACGTGGTCGAAACGGATGAAGGCCGCGTCGGGCGCGGCGCTGGCGCCGAACGACCGCAACAGAACCGGCACCAGTTCGGTCAACAGCTCGCGGGCGCGCTGGCTGCGGGTCGCGTGATAGCGGCCGTGGTGCCAGGCGCGCACGATTGCAGCGACGGTACCGGGTTCCTTGAATCCGAGCTGCGACAGCGTCCGCAAGGTTTCAGGATCGTCTTCGGTGCCGGTGAAGACGAGATTGCCGGGTGCCGCCAGCGACGGCGCTTCCTCGAACAGGTTGGCGTAATGGCTTTCGACGATCGTCAGCCGCCGCGTCAGCGCGGCGGCGAATGCGTCGGATGTCGCATAACCGAGAAACAGCGCCAGATGACGCAACCCGCCGGCATCTGCCGGAACGGTATGAGTTTGCGCGTCGTCGATCATCTGCAGGCGATGTTCGACACGACGCAGAAAGCCGTACGCCTTGGCGAGATCGTCCGCCGTCCGCTGCGAGATGTGGCCGGCAGCGGCCAGCGCGTCGAGCGCCGGAACGGTTCGACGTTGCCGCAATTCCGGCTGCCGGCCGCCCCAGATGAGTTGTTGCGTCTGCGCGAAGAATTCGATCTCGCGGATGCCGCCGCGGCCGAGCTTGATGTTGTGGCCGGCGACGGCAACGGTTGCGCCGCCGCGTTGTGCATGAATTTGCCGCTTGATCGAATGGATGTCCTGGATCGCGGCGAAGTCGAGATGCTTGCGCCACAGGAACGGCGTCAGTGCGGCCAGGAAATCGCGGCCGGCGGCGAGATCGCCGGCCACCGGCCGCGCGCGGATCAACGCCGCACGCTCCCAATTCTGTCCGGCACTTTCGTAGTAGGCGAGGGCGGCCGGCAGCGACAGGGCCGGCGGCGTCGAACCTGGGTCGGGCCGTAGCCGCAAATCCGTCCGGAACACATAGCCTTCGTCGGTGCGTTCGGACATAATGCGAACGAGGTCCTGTGTCATCCGGGTGAACAGCGTCTGGGTGTCCGCGTCGCCGGTGACCCGCACCTTCTCCGGATCGAACAATACGACGAGGTCGATGTCGCTCGAATAATTGAGTTCGCTGGCGCCGAGCTTGCCCATCGCCAGGACGATGAATCCGCTGTCGCGCGCTGGGTCGTCGACATGGCTCGGCGCGAGCGCGCCGCGCTCCCCGGCCTCGCGCAGCAGGTGGCGGGTCGCCAAGGCCAGCGCGTCCTCGGCAAAGCGGCTCAACGCGTCCATCACCTGTTCCAACCGCCACAACCCGGCGATATCGGCGATCGCGATCGTCAGCGCCGCACCGCGCTTGAGCCGCCGTAACTCGCCCATCAGCGCGTCGCGCGGCAGCGTCGGCGCGAGATCGCGGTTGAGCCGGGAAATGAGTTCAGCGAAAGTAGCCGCGACGCCCTGGCGCCAGAGCCGGGCGAGCAGGGCCGGCTCCCTGAAACAGCAATGGGCTAGGTAGGGGCTGTTGCCAAAGAGCGTCGTCAGCAACCGTCGGCCAGCCGAATCCGCGGCAAGATCGCGCATGAAGCCGGCAAGAGTCGCGTCGCCCGTGTCGCCGGCCGCTTCGTGCCAGCGCGCGAGGCCGACGGCGGCCGCTGTCTCATCGGCGGCCGGCGGGAGTTTGTCGTAAGTGTCAAATGACGGCGATGACATGAATGGCGCGGTCGGTAATCGGCCGCCGCAGCCTGCGCGCGCGCCGGAGAACGGTCAAGATCGCCGGCCGGCGCATATTCGCCTGCTGCGCGCGGTTGTAACCGGTATCGTCGTGCTTGTGATGCTGGCCCTGGTCGGGGCGGGGGCGGCGGCTTGGCGCCTGTCGCGCGGGCCGGTCGTCCTCGATCGGGTGACGCCGTATCTGGCGTCGGCATTGTCGAGCGGGCCGAACGGCGTGCTCGTGACCGTCGACCACACCGTCCTGAGCTGGTCGGATGGCCGCTTCCATCTTTTCGCGCAAGGCGTTCACCTGAACCAGCCGACGACTGGCGCCCGCCTGACGTTCCGCGGGATGGAGATCGTGCTCAGCCCGTGGGCGCTGCTGCAGGGACGCATGGCGCCGTCGCGCGTCGTGCTCGATCGCCCGGTCCTGCGGCTGGTGCGCGCCGCCGACGGGTCGTTTCATCTCGCCGTCGGCGAGCAGACCGCCGAAAGCGATACTGCCGAGTTCTGGGGCGCACGGCTGACGCGCGACGTCGCGGCGCCGTTGGGCAGCGGTGGACCGCTGCAATATCTCACCAACTTCGCAATGAGCAACGCGACGCTGATCGTCGACGACAAATCGCTCGGTGTGACGTGGCGCGCCGATCGGGTCAACGTCGTGATGGAGCGCAACGCCGCCGGAGTCGACGGCACCATGCAGCTAGCGGTCGGCATCGCCGGCAAGCAGGCGCTGCTGAGCGGCCGCATCGCCTATCGCACGAGCGGCGAGCTGTCGGTGAAGATCGACTTCGACGGTGTCAATCCGGCGCTGTTCGCGCCGGCCGCGCCGGCTCTGCAGCCGCTGGGCGCGATGGATTTCCCGGTTTCAGGCGAGATCGCGCTGGGCTTCGATACCAATACGATCGCGATCGACGTCGCGTTCTGCGATGTCCGGTTCGGCGCCGGCACATTGCGCGAAGCCGACCTGCCCGACGGCACTGCGGCGATCAGCGGCGGCGCCCTGCAAGCGAGCTACAATCCGACGGCGGGGCGCGTCGACATCGAAAATCTCAGCCTCGACCTCGGCGGTCCCAAAGTCTCGGTTCAGGGCGAAGTCGACAATCTCGGCAACGGTCTGCTGGCCGGCGGCTGGCCGCAATCATTCGACGTATCGACACGGCTGACGGCGGCCGCCGTCCCGATCGATGCGCTGCCGCATCTATGGCCGGAGAATGTCGGGCCGCACACACGGCATTGGATCACGACACGGGTGCACGACGGCGTGATCGACAGCATGAACGCGGTGATGGCGCTCCACGTCGACACCGAAGCGCCGAAGCCGGTCGACGTCACGCGTTTCGAAGGCACCGGCAGCTACCGCAATCTGACGATCGACTATTTCCCACCGTTGGAGCCGGCGCGCGGCGTCAACGGCACGGTCACTTTTGATCGCAAGCACATGGATTTCGCGCCGACCAGCGGTCACGTGCTCGACGGCCGCGCGACCGCCGCCAGCGTCAAGCTCTACGATCTCGACACCAACGACGAGATGGGCGACATCGACGTCACCTTGGCCGGCCCGTTGCGCGACGCGCTCAAGGTTCTCGACACCAAGCCGTTGCAATACGCCAAGGCGCTCGGCCTCGATGCCGAGCACGCGCGCGGCAATTTTACTGCGCATATATTCTTCCGGCTGCCGCTGAAGCACGATCTCAACTTCGATGAGGTCGAGTACCGCACCGAGGCGCAACTTTCGGCGGTCGCCATTCCGCACGCGTTCTTCAACCGTGACCTCAGCAACGGCGAATTCAAGATGACGCTCGATCGCTCGGCGCTCACGCTCGACGGCGCGGCCGCGATCGACGACGCGCCGATGAAGCTGACCTGGGTCGAAAACCTCGGCAAGCAGGCGCTCCGGCGACGCTACACCGTTCAGGGACGACTTGACGACGCGGCGCGCACGCGGCTGGGGTTCGATTTCGCCGATTATGCGACGGTGCACGGACCGGTCGACGTCGACCTGGCGTACGGACAACGTGCCGACCGACGCGCCGAAGCCTCGGTCACGGCCAATCTCAAGGACGCCGTCGTCGATATGCCGAAGGTCGATTGGCACAAGGCGGCGGGCCAACCTGCGGTGGCGAAATTCACCCTTAATCTCGTTGGGGATCAACTCACGCAGGTGCGCAATGCAACAATCGTCGGCAGCGGCATCGACGCTCAGCTGTCGGCGAACTTCGACAAGGACGGCCTATCGCGGGTCGACGTTCCGCATCTGGTCGCCGGCGATACGAACGCGCAATTCACCCTGACGCGTACCAACAATAGCTGGACGGTGGACGTATCGGGTCCGAGCTACGACGCGAGCGGCCTCTTGCGCGATGTGTCGCGCCCGTCCGCCGCGAACCCGCCGCCGCTCGCGATCCGCACGACGCTGGGCAAGCTGGTACTGGGCCCCAACCGGCAACTCACCGACTTCAGCGCCCGGCTGCAAAGCGACGGCCCGCATTGGCAAGAAGCCCAGGTCGACGGCACTTTGACCAACGGCAAGAAGCTCACGGTGCGGTTCGGCGGCGCCAACGGCCCCGGCAAATTCGATCTTGCGGCCGACGATTTCGGCGCGCTGCTGCGCGTGCTCGACGTCACCGGCGACGTCGAAGGCGGCACCTTCGCCGTCAAGGGCGATGCCGTGGACGAGAAGGGCAAGCGCGTGTTGAAGGGCACGTTCAACGGCGCCGATTACCGCGTCGTCAGGGCGCCGCTGTTCGCCCGGCTGTTGACGCTGACCTCGTTCAGCGGCGTGAGTAATCTGCTGACCGGAGGCAGCGGCATACCGTTCAAGGCGTTGCAAGGCGACATCGTCTACGGCGCCGGCGGTATCAAGATCGACAACATGCGCGCCTATGGCGGCGCGATCGGCATCAACGTCGAAGGTGCCGTGGATTACGACGCCGGCACGCTCGATGCGTCGGGTACGCTGGTGCCGGCCAATATCCTGAATACGGTGATCGGCGACATCCCGCTGATCGGCAATCTGTTGGTCGGCGGCGAAGGGCAAGGCATCATCGGTGCCAATTTCCGCATCGCGGGGCCAATTGCCAATCCGCAGATCGCAGTCAATCCGCTGAGCGTTCTGGCGCCCGGGTTCCTGCGTAATCTGTTTCTATTTCAGGCGTGGAATCCGGCGCCCAGCTCCCCGCCGAAGCCGGATGCGTCGGCACCGACGCCCAATCCCTAGACCGGTTTCACCAGCGCGTGGCGCTTCTTGCCGGCGGAAAGTTTGATCACGCCGTCGGCGTTGACGTCATCCAGCGACAGCGTCACGTTTTCGTCCGTCACGACTTTGTCGTTGATGCGCGCGCCGCCACCGCGGATGAGCCGCCGCGCTTCGCTCAAGCTCGGCGCCAACCCAGCGCGGTGGAAGCACTGGATTGCCGGTCGCCCGGCCTTCAGTTCGGCCTTGGGCATCTCGGTCACCGGGAGGTCGGTGCCGATGCCGCCTTCGGCGAACACGCGGTGCGCGGTCGCTGCCGCCTCGTCTGCCGCTTTGCGACCGTGCGCCAGCGCCGTCGCCTCGGTCGCAAGAACGATCTTGGCCTGATTGATCTCGCTGTCGCGCAGAGCTTCGAGCCGGCGGATTTCGTCCATCGACAGGTCGGTGAAAAGCTTCAGGAAGCGTCCGACGTCGGCGTCCTCGGTGTTGCGCCAATATTGCCAGTAATCGTAAGACGTAAGCTTGTCGGCGTTGAGCCAGACCGCGCCTTGCGCCGTCTTGCCCATCTTCGCGCCCGATGCGGTGGTGACGAGCGGCGACGTGACGCCGTAAAGCGCGCGGTCCTCGGCGCGGCGGCCGAGCTCGACGCCCATGACGATGTTGCCCCACTGGTCCGAGCCGCCCATCTGCGCCGCGCATTTGTAGCGCCGCGCCAGCTCGAGGAAATCGTAGGCCTGCAAGACCATGTAATTGAATTCGAGGAAGCTCAACGGCTGTTCGCGCTCGAGGCGCATCTTGACGCTGTCCATCGTCAGCATGCGGTTGACCGAAAAATGCCGGCCGTATTCGCGCAGGAACGGGATGTATTCGAGTCGGTCGAGCCACTCGGCGTTGTCGACCATCACCGCATCGGTCTTGCCGTCGCCGAATTTGAGGAAGCGCTCGAAGACCCGGCGGATGCCGGCCATATTGGCGGCGATCTCGGCTTCGCTGAGCATGCGGCGGGCTTCGTCTTTGCCCGACGGGTCGCCGACCTTGGTGGTGCCGCCGCCCATGAGGACGATCGGTTTGTTGCCGGTCTTCTGCCACAGCCGCAGCAGCATGATCTGCAGCAGGCTGCCGACATGAAGGCTGTCGGCGGTACAATCGAAGCCGATATAGGATGCGACCGGTCCGGCGGCGAGCAGAGCATCGAGGCCGGCGCGGTCGGTGATCTGGTGAATGAAGCCGCGTTCCTCGGCGGCGACGAGAAAGGCGGAGCGGGCTTTGGTCATGGGGATTGCGTCTAGCATACCAGCGGCGTGCCGTCAGCCGGCCTGCAGCGTTCGGAGAGTCGCGCCGTGACCCTGGTGATCGGCCTGATGAGCGGCACCTCGATCGACGGCATCGACGTGGCGGCGATCGAAACCGACGGATTGCGCACAGTGCAGCCGCGCGGCGCCATGACGATTCCGTACGAGCCCGCCTTGCGCGCGCGCATCCGGTCGGTGCTCGGCGGCAGCGGCGAGGTCGCCGCCGCCGAGGCGGAGTTGACCGAGGCACATGCGCGCGCGGTCGAGACTCTGGTCCGTAAGCACGGTCTGCGCGATGCGTCGCTGATCGGCTTTCACGGCCATACCGTGTTGCATCGGCCGTGGGAGCGACGGACCTGGCAGATCGGCGACGGCGCGCTCTTGTCGCGGCTGACCGGGCTCGACGTGGTCAACGATTTCCGCACGGCGGATGTGGCGTCGGGTGGGCAGGGTGCACCCCTTGTCCCGCTTTTTCATCAAGCCCTGGCCGCCGATCTCGAGCGGCCGCTCGCCGTGCTCAATATCGGCGGCGTTGCCAACGTCACTTGGCTCGGCGCGCGTGACGACCACGTCCTGGCGTTCGACACCGGCCCCGGCAACGCCCTGATCGACGATTGGGCGATGACTCATACGGGGCAGCCGCTCGACGAGGGCGGCGTGCTGGCGCGCGCCGGAACGGCTGACACGCGGCACGTTGCGCGCTTTCTCGCGCATCCGTTCTTCGCCGCAGCGCCGCCCAAATCGCTCGATCGCGACGAATTCGCGCGGTTCATGCCCGACGGACTGTCGCCCGCCAATGGCGCAGCGACGCTGGCGGCGATGACCATTGCTGGGATCGTGGCCGCGCGCGGTCATTTTCCCGCGCCCGCGAAGCGCTGGCTGGTGACTGGCGGCGGTCGCCGCAATCCGGTGCTGATGGCGTCGCTGGCGGTGCAGCTCGATGCGCCGGTGGCGCCGGTCGAGGAGGTCGGCTGGGACGGCGATGCGCTCGAGGCGCAGGCCTTCGCCTATCTCGCCGTTCGGTCGGTGAAGGGCCTGCCGTTGAGTTTGCCGCAAACCACCGGCGTCGCCGTGCCGACGACCGGCGGCCGATTGCACCGCGCGACGCGGCGGGCCTAGGCCGGCGACGTCTCGGCCGCCGGGCGATGCTCGAGCGCCTTGGCCTTGATCGCCTTCTGCAGCTTCTCGAAGGCGCGCACCTCGATCTGGCGCACGCGCTCGCGCGAAATGCGGTAACGCTGCGACAAATCCTCAAGGGTCGCAGGCTCGTCCTTGAGCCGGCGTTCGACGAGGATGTCGCGTTCGCGCGCCGTCAGATGGGTCATGGCGTTGCGCAACAGGTCGCGCCGTAGGCCGAGTTCTTGGCGGTCGCCCAGCCGGGTCTCCTGGCTCGGGCCTTCGTCGACCAGCCAGTCCTGCCATTCGCCGTCGCCGTCGGTACGCACCGGCGCGTTCAGCGAATTGTCGGGCGCGCTGAGCCGGCGGTTCATGCTGACCACGTCGGACTCGGGGACCGCAAGCTCGGTGGCGATGCGCTTGACGTTTTCGGGCGACAAGTCGCCGTCGTCGATCGCCTGGAGCTGGCCCTTGATCTTGCGCAGATTGAAAAACAGCTTCTTCTGCGCCGCGGTCGTGCCCATCTTCACCAGCGACCACGAATGCAGGACATATTCCTGGATAGCGGCGCGGATCCACCACATGGCGTAAGTGGCCAGCCGGAAGCCGCGGTCCGGGTCGAAGCGCTTCACCGCCTGCATCATGCCGACATTGCCCTCGGAGATGAGTTCGGACAGCGGCAGGCCGTAACCGCGGTAGCCCATGGCGATCTTGGCCACGAGCCGCAAATGGCTGGTGACAAGCTTGTGTGCCGCATCCTTGTCGCCATGCTCGCGCCAGCTTTTGGCGAGCATGTACTCCTCCTCCGGTCCCAGCATCGGAAACCGGCGGATTTCCTGGAGATAACGCGCGAGATTGCCCTCGCGCGCGACGGAGGGTAGGGCGTGGGTGGCCATAGTGGGGCAGAATCCTTCCTCTTAGGCCGATATCTTAGTGCTGTACTCAGGTATTGTCTAGTCTAGATTTCCTCTAACTTATATAACAAATCCGTGATCTCGCTTGGTAAGGCGCTTTTGAATTCCCGGTATTCGCCCGTCGCTGGGTGGCGAAAACCCAAGAGATAAGCGTGCAGCGCCTGGCGCCACAGACTGCTCGCGGCCACCCGTGCCGTCGCCGGCAGCTTAGCGAGACGCGCGGCGACGTGTCGCCCTTTGTAAACCGGGTCCCCCAGTACCGGGTTTCCCTTGGCGAGCAGATGGACCCGGATCTGGTGGGTCCGGCCGCTGCCCAGCCGGCATTCGATCAAAGCCGCGGCCGTGCCGAAACTTTTCAGCACCTGATAGCGCGTGGTCGCCGCTTTGCCGGTGGCGACCACCGCCATGGTCTTGCGATCGCGCGGATTGCGGCCGATGGCGCCGGCGATCTCGCCGCTTTTGGGCGCCGGCACGCCCCAGACGATGGCCTGATAGGCGCGCGTCACTCGGCGAGCGGCAAAATCGGCTGCCAGAGCGCGGTGGGCGGCGTCGGTCTTGGCGATCACCATGACACCGCTGGTGTCCTTGTCGAGACGGTGGACGATACCGGGGCGCTTGACGCCGCCGATGCCGGCGAGGCTATCGCCGCAATGGGCGATCAGCGCATTGACCAGCGTGCGGTCCGGGTTACCGGGAGCGGGGTGAACGACCAGCCCGGCAGGTTTGTCGAGGACGAGGACATGCGCATCCTCGAACAGGATTTTGAGATCCATCGCCTGCGGTTCGATGACGGCCGATTCCGGCGGCGGCACAGCGACGGCAAATATCTGACCCGGCTTGACCTTGAACGCCGGATCGCTGATCCGCTTGCCGTTGAGCGCGACGTGGCCCGTCTCGATGAGACGTTTCAGCCTCGATCGTGACAAGTCCGGAAAATGGCCGGCGAGCACACGGTCGAGGCGGTTTCCGGCCTCGTTCGGCGCAACCGCCGTGTGTCGGATATCGCTACTTGTTTCGACCGCCATGCCCGCTAAATTGGCCCCGAAGATGCGCGCTCTCAAGCTTCTGGTGATCGCCCTCGGAGTGCTGCTGCTGGCGGGCGTCGGCGTCCTGGCGGCGGCCGTAGTCTGGCGTATCGACCACGGCCACCCGGCGACGGCGTCGAAACCGACGGCCGCGCCGGCGGCACACCGTATCGTCCTGCCGGCGGGCGCCAAGGTCGTCGCCACCGACGTTGACGCCGGCCGCTTGGTCGCACGGGTCGACGTGGCCGGCGGCGTCCGCGTTTTCGTCTTCGATCTCGCCACCGGTGCCGAGATCGCGACGATCGAACTGGTGCCGACGTCGCCGTAGGGCGGAGTCGTCGGCGATTTCTCCGCGTCGCAACCGCGTCTTTACCATTTGTTCAGATGTACGGAGCGACGGCCGTCGATGCAACGGCGTCGACTGGCGTGTGATCGCGGTCACGAGCGCGGGAAAATTTACCGCTCCGTGAATTTTGTCTTGCATCGTAGCCTGATGAGCGTATCTAAAGTGTGCGACGCACTCGCACGTGCCTATGGCCCATCGTGGTTATGCAACGACGTAACGCGTCCTTTTTGGAAGAACCGGTCGTCGTGGACCGGTCCCGAGAGGGAAGACGATATGGTTGCTATCCAACGCGGGGCGC
>JAGXBG010000095.1 GCA_018971215.1 Alphaproteobacteria bacterium | reverse complement strand
GGCGCGCGGCGATGACCGCCGCACCGAGGGCCACGCCGGCGACCGAGCGGCCCGAGCCTTTGGCGATGCCGTTTTCGATTGCCGCGACCAACGCCGGCCGGCCGTAACGCTCTTTCAGACGGCTGGCGACGATGCCGATGACGCCGGCATGCCAGCCCGCTTTGGCGACGAAGATTAGCGGCGCTTTCGTGTCGCTGGCCTCGGCCTGCGCAATCGCCTCTTCGAGTACGCGCGCCTCGATCTGCCGGCGTTCATCGTTGAGGCGGTCGAGTTCGGTCGCGATCTGGCGCGCTTCGAGCGCATCCTCGGTCGACAGCAGCCGCGTGCCGAGATCGGCGGCACCGACGCGGCCGCCAGCGTTAACGCGCGGGCCCAAAATGAAGCCGGCGTGATAGGCGTCGATCCGCTCGGCCAGGCGCGCGACGTCGGCGAGCGCGGCGACGCCGATGTTGCCGCGCTGGCGCAGCACGCGCAGGCCTTGTGCCACCAGTGCGCGATTGAGTCCGGTCAGCGGCACGACGTCGCAGACCGTACCGAGCGCGACCAGATCGAGCAGCGTCATCAGATCCGGCTCGGCGCGCGCCGCATAATGGCCGATCTGACGCAACGCGCGATTGACCGCGACCGCGAGCAAAAAAGCGACACCGACCGCGGCGAGGTTGCCGTGCGCGCCGGTTTCGTCGAGCCGGTTCGGGTTGATCACCGCCAAGGCGCGCGGCAAGTTCGGCTCGGCGACGTGATGATCGACGACGATGACGTCGAGACCCGCTTCGGCGGCCGCCGCCAAAGGCGCGAACGCGGTCACGCCGCAATCGACGGTGATCGCAACCGTGGCGCCTTCGGCCTTGAGTTTCAGCAATGCGGGCGCGTTAGGACCGTAGCCTTCGCGCTGCCGGTCCGGAATGTAGACCCGGACCTTGCCGCCGGCGGCTTCGAGGAAGCGCTTGAGCAGCGCGGAAGCGGTGGCGCCGTCGACGTCGTAATCGCCGAAGACGGCGATGGTCTCGCCGCTACGGATCGCGTCGACGATGCGCGCGACGGCGTGCTCGACGCCCTTGAACGACAACGGATCAGGCAGCATGTCGCGCAGCGTCGGCGCCAGGAAACGTTCCGCCTCGGTTTCGGTCACGCCGCGGCCGGCGAGAACGCGGCCGACGATCTCGGGCACGTCGAGGCGCTGCGCCAGCGTCAGGCCGAGCCGCGCGTCGCCGCCGCGCTCGCGCCAGCGCAAGCCGCGCAGCGAGCGCTCGACGCCGAGAAAACCACGCGGACTGGCGCTACCGTCCATCCTGCCGCAGGAAGTCGAAATTGCTTTTGCGGTCGAAATTGTGCACCGCCTCGATCATGCGCACCGTGCCGCTCTTCGAGCGCATGACCATCGAGTGGGTGACGGCGCCGTGATCGATGCGGCGCACGCCCTGAAGCATCGTGCCGGTGGTGACGCCGGTGGCCGCGAACATGACGTCGCCTTTGGCGAGATCCTCGAGCCCGTATTTGCGATTGAGATCGTCGATGCCGAGGCGCCGGGCACGGCCCTTCTCGTCCTCGTTGCGGAACAGCAGCCGGCCCTGCATGAAGCCGCCGATGCAGCGCAACGCGGCTGCCGCCAGCACGCCTTCGGGCGCGCCGCCAGATCCCATGTAGATGTCGACGCCGCTGTCGGGCCGTGCCGTGGCGATGACGCCGGACACGTCGCCGTCCGAAATCAGCATGATGCGCGCGCCGGCGGCGCGCACTTTGCCGATCAGTTCGCCGTGCCGCGGCCGGTCGAGAATGCAGACGACCAGGTCCGAGACCGCGACCTTTTTCGCCTGAGCGAGGTTCTTGAGATTCTCGGCCGGTGGCGCGTCGAGATCGACGACGCCCTCGCCGACACCGACGCCGATCTTGTCCATGTAGACGTCGGGCGCGTTGAGAAAGCCGCCGGCCTCTGCCATCGCGATCACCGCGAGCGCGTTCTGACCGCCCTTGGCGGTGATCGTCGTGCCCTCGAGTGGATCGAGCGCGATGTCGATTTTCGGCCCCTGCCCGGTGCCGACTTTTTCGCCGATGTAAAGCATCGGCGCTTCGTCGCGTTCGCCCTCGCCGATCACCACCGTGCCGTCGATGGCGAGGCCGTTGAGCGCCTTGCGCATGGCGTCGACCGCCGCCTGGTCGGCGGATTTTTCGTCGCCGCGCCCCATCAGCCGCGACGCCGACAGCGCCGCCGCTTCGGTGACACGCACCGCTTCGAGCGCCAGGTTGCGGTCCATGCGGTGGTTGTTGTCGCCCATCACTCGTCTCCGCTCTCGTATCTTACCCTTATAGAGCTTCGATGCGGATCATGCGCGGTTTCTCGCGCACAGTCTTAAGCCGGGCGATGCGGTCGAGCGCCCGGCGCATCGGCGCTTCGACGGTCGCGTGCGTGGTGATGACCACCGGCACGGTTTCGTCCGGCGCGCGACCGCGCTGGATCATCTGCTCCATTGACACTTTTTCGTCACGCAACGCGGCGGTGATATCGGCCATCACGCCGGGCCGGTCGACGACCATCAGGCGCAGATAGTACGCGCCTTCGTGCCGTGTCATCGGCGCGAGCTTCGGCTTGGCGCCGGCGTTGAGGCCCGCGCCGGCACGGCCGTGCGCAATGTCGATCAGGTCGGCAACGACCGCCGAGGCCGTCGGTTCGGCGCCGGCGCCGCGACCTTCGTGCACGACGCGGCCGACGAAGTCGCCCTCGACCACGACGGCGTTGAACACGCCCTCGACATGAGCAATGGGCGTTGCCGCCGGCACCATGCAGGGATGGACACGCTGTTCCAGCCCGTGCGGAGTCTGGCGGGCGATGCCGAGCAGCTTGATGCGATAGCCGAGCGCCTCGGCGAACTCGATGTCGGCGGCGGAAACGTGGCGGATGCCTTCGACGTGCACGCCCTTGAAATCGACCGCACCGCCGAACGCGACGGCCGCGAGGATCGCCAGCTTGTGCGCGGTATCGACGCCATCGATGTCGAAACTCGGATCGGCTTCGGC
Source organism: Alphaproteobacteria bacterium (assembly GCA_018971215.1). GTDB lineage: Bacteria > Pseudomonadota > Alphaproteobacteria > ATCC43930 > CGMCC-115725 > REEB95. The sequence continues at coordinate 6,648 of JAGXBG010000095.1, read as the reverse complement.
ATAACCGAGCTTCTGCGCCTCCGCCAACACGTCTGCAAACTCGCGGCGGCTGTCGCGCATCTGCGTGAGGATATAGTTGCAGGTGCCGTTGAGGATGCCGTAGACGCGTTGCACTTTGTTGGCGGCGAGACCTTCGCGCAGCGACTTCAGGATCGGAATGCCGCCGGCGACCGCGGCCTCGAACGCAAGCGCGACACCCCGGTTGGCGGCAAGCCGCGCGAGCTCGTTGCCGTGATGCGCCAGCATGGCCTTGTTGGCGGTAACGACGGGCTTGCCGGCGACGAGTGCGGCTTTGACCAGATCGAGCGCGACGCCGTCGGCGCCGCCGATCAATTCGACCACGACGTCGATGTTCGGATCGGTCGCGAATGCGTGCGGCGTCGCGTGCCATTTCGGCTTCGACAGGTCGATGCCGCGGTTGCGCTTGCGATCCCGTTCGAGCACGCCGACAAGCTCGAGCTTGCGTCCGGCGCGGCCGGCGATCAGCCCAGCGTTCGCGGCCAACAGCCGCGCCACGCCCGTGCCGACGGTGCCGAGTCCGGCAATGCCGATGCGAAGAGGAGATGTCACGTTCGGCTCCTTGGGGAGCCGTTTGTACCCTTCGGCGGCGGTGGCGGCGACAGTTTTCCGCCGGCCGAGTCGTAAGCCCGACGCCTGTCGCCGATCAATATTCCATGAAGACTTCGGCGCGCGGCCGTTCTTGGGCGGTGGCCGGCGCCGCTTCGACGCGGATGTCGTGCGCCGGAACGCCCATCGCGGTCAGCACCTGGGCTACCGCGTTGGCGCGGTCGAGCGCCAGGTCGAGGCCGGCAATGCGTTGACGAATTGCGTCATTGCCGTGGCCGGGCTCGGAATGGCCGACGATGCGGATCTCGCCGCCGGTTTGCTTGTAAAGACCGGCGATTTCGGCAAGCGCGCTGCGCTGTGTCTCGGCGAGATCGGACGAGCCCTGGGCGAAAGCGACGTCGCCGACCGAGACCGAAATCGGGTTCTGCGCATTGGCGGGGGTACGCATGGCGAGCGACGGCTGACCGCCGGCGCGTACGCGCGCTGGCGGTGTCAGCTGCGGCGCGGCCGGCGGTGCACTCGGCGTCGCCGACGGGACCGATGGCGCCGTTGGCGGCGTCGTACGCGCGACCTGTGCTGGCGCCGGCGGTGGCGGCGGCACTTGGCCTTGCGGCACGCTGGGAATGGTCGGGCTGGTCAACGTCGACTCAGCCGGCGGCGGTTCTTGACCGCGCCCGGCCGTCGCCTGCCGTGCGGGCGCGTTGGCGCTTGCCGACGCCGGAGCGGACGCGCCGGCGGCTGCTGGTGTCGATGCGCCGGGCGGGTTGAGCCGAGCCGGCGGCGGCGGTGGCGCGATGCTTGCCAACTGGCTGCCGGCTTGCAGCTGTTCGTTGTTGTAACGAGCGTTTGTGCGGTCGGCGACCAGCCCCTGCACCAGCTTGTCGCGATCGATGGTGCTGGTCGCGCCGGTCGGTGCGCTCGGCACCGTTGCCAGATTGGGATAGGGTTTCTGACTGCCGGCCTCGAGGTTCTGTTGGTTGCGCTGGTTGGCGTTCTGGACGTCGCTGCTCGAGGTGCCGGCGGCATCGCGATACCAAGCCACCGGATTGACCGCATCGGGCACGTGATCACAGCCAGCGAGCGGCAACGCCGCAGCGGCGATGGCCGTTCCAATCCAAATTCGTACAAACCGCATCCTGCGCCTCGGCCTCAACGTTCTGGCGAACCGCGCGCCTCGCCCCTAAGATAGGCCGTGCGCCCCGCCGCCGTTGTATTAGAACCCCAATCGCCCGTCAGGCAAATGCTTTACGCCGTCAGCGCGAGCGGCCCGGCTCCGGGCCGCAAGCCCTAGCGGATAGCAGCGACCGATGACCGAGACCGCGCCCCATTCGCCCAAGATCCCCGATCCGGCCGTGTGGTCGCGCAACATTGCCGAAATCGCGGCGCGCAGCCAACGGCTGGTGAACGAGTTCCTGTCGCGGCAAGGCGCCGCCGGTGCCGACGGCGGCATGGGCCTGTCCGATCCGCTCAACGTCGGCAGCGCCTTTCTTGAAATGACACGGCGGATGATGGTCAACCCGGCGCCAGTGATCGAGGCGCAGTTCTCGCTGTGGCAGGATTATATGCGGCTGTGGCAAAGCGCGGCGGAGCGCTTCCTCGGCGGCAATCCGGCGCCGGTGGTGCAGCCGGCGCCCAACGACCACCGATTCAAGGACGACGCCTGGCGCGAAAGCACGCTGTTCGATTTCATCAAGCAGAGCTATCTGCTGACCGCGCGCTGGCTGCAGTCGACCGTGAAGAAAGTCGACGGGCTCGACGACAAGACGGCGCAGAAGGTCGATTTCTATACAAGGCAATTCGTCGATGCGATGGCGCCGACGAATTTCGTGGCGACCAATCCGGAAGTGCTGCGCGCCACGCTCGACAGCGGCGGCGAGAACCTCGTCAATGGGCTCAAACATCTGCTTGAGGATCTCGAGCGCGGCAAGGGCCGGTTGATGATCAGGATGACCGACCTTAAATCGTTCAAGGTCGGCAAGAACATCGCCATTTCGCCCGGCAAGGTCGTTTTCCGCAACGATCTGATCGAGTTGATCCAGTACGCGCCGGCGACCACGAAGGTGCAGAAGACGCCGCTGCTGATCGTGCCGCCGTGGATCAACAAGTTCTACATTCTCGATCTGCGGCCGACCAACTCGTTCGTCAAATGGGCGGTCGAGCAAGGCCACACCGTGTTCATGGTCTCGTGGGTCAATCCCGACGAGCGCCTCGCCGAGAAGACGTTCGACGACTATCTGCGCGACGGGCCGCTGGCGGCGCTCGACGCGATCGAGCGCGCGACCGGCGAGAAGCAGGCGAACGTCATTGGCTATTGCCTCGGCGGAACGTTGCTGGCGGCGACACTTGCCTGGCTCGCGGCTAAGGGCGACACGCGCGTCAAATCGGCCACGTTCTTCGCCTCGCTGGTCGATTTCAAGGAAGCCGGCGAGCTGTCGGTGTTCGTCGATGAGGAGCAGCTCAAGTCGCTCGAAGAGCGCATGAGCAAGCACGGCTATCTCGAAGGCGCCGACATGGCGACCACGTTCAACATGCTGCGCGCCAACGACCTGATCTGGTCGTTCGTGGTGAACAACTATCTGCTGGGCCGGGAGCCCTTCCCGTTCGACCTGCTCTATTGGAACAGCGATTCAACGCGCATGCCGGCGGCGATGCACAGCTTCTATTTGCGCAGCATGTACCAGCAGAACCGCCTGTCGCAGCCGGGCGGCATCACGCTCGCCGGCGTGCCGATCGATCTGCGGCAGGTCAAGACGCCGACGTTCATCCTCTCGACCCGCGAGGATCACATCGCGCCGTGGCGTTCGACCTATGTCGCGACGCAGCTCTATAAGGGTCCGGTGACCTTCGTGCTTGCCGCCTCGGGTCATATCGCCGGCGTCGTCAATCCGCCGAGCAAATCGAAATACGGCCATTGGACGAACGACAAACTGCCCCAGGATCCCGAAGCCTGGCTCAAGGACGCGCAGTTCCACAACGGCTCGTGGTGGCCGCGCTGGGAGGAATGGGTGAAACAGTTCGCCGGCGGCGAGGTCGACGCCCGCGTGCCCGGCACGGGTGCGCTCAAGCCGTTGGCCGATGCACCGGGCCCTTATGTAATGGTGCGCTCGGGCGCGTAGCTGCCGGCCGCTCTAGATCGCCTCGCTCATGCCGCGGATGCGGCGTGCCAGCACGCCCATGATGTACATGGCGAAGTTCGGCACCTCGTCAACCATGAAGCGGAACTTGCGTTCGTCGATGAGCGACAACTCGCACGGTTCCTTGGCGCGTGCCGTCGACGACCGCGGCTGCTTGTCGATCATGGTCATGAATCCGAGCGCTTCGTTGGTGCCGAGGGTCTCGACGACCTTATCGCCGATCAGGATTTCGATGCTGCCGGACTGCACGATGTACATGCATTGGCCGGGATCGCCTTTGTTGAAGATGACCTGGCCCGCGGCTACCGACATGTTGGTGCCGACGCTGCGCGCGAACTGCCGCATGTCGATGTCGGGACGCGCGCCCCGTCCCGCGGATGATGCCATCGTGTCCCCCTTTGGTCCGAGCGCCGAAATCTAGCTACGGCCGTGTGGCTTGGGAAGCGGCGCCTAAAGCATCGCGTTGCGGACGACGCACCAGATCAGCAGCAGGCCGCCGATTGTCAGCACAGCGAAGGTCAGCGTCACGCCGGCGATGCGGCCGGGCGACGGTTGCTTGGATTGCGTCAGGCCCCAGGCATGGAAGAGCCGCCCGACGACCAGCGCGATGCCGAGCGCATGGACCCAAATGCGGCTGAAGCCTGTCGCCTCGACCAGCACGATGACGAGCAAGGCGAGCGGCACGTATTCGGCAAAGTTAGCGTGGATGCGGATCGCGGTTTCGAGATCGGCATGGCCGCCATGGCCGAGGTTGACGCGCCGGCTGCGGCGGCCGCGGATGACGCGCACGCTCAGCCCGACGAAGATGAGCGCGCACAGACCGACGTAAAGCGGCGAGACGAGCAAGGCGTGTGCGGCCATGGCCCCGACGCCGTGCAGTTCAGGTCGGTTGTGGGTCCGGCGCGAGGCCAGTGGTCTCGCCGACGCCGAGCATCAGGTTGAGGTTCTGTACGGCGGCACCCGCCGCACCCTTGCCGAGATTGTCGAGCAGCGCCACCAGCCGCGCCTGGCGCGCCGCTTTAGAACCGAATACGTAGAGCTTCATCCGGTTGGTGCCGTTGAGCGATTCCGGCTCGAGCGTCTTGAGCGCCGCCGCTTCCTCGATCGAGGCCACTTCGACGAAGGCCGCGCCGTCATAGGCGCGCGCCAGCGCGGCGTGCAGATCGTTGAGTTTAGGCGCCGTTGGCAGCGCGTCGAGTTGCAACGGCACCTCGACGATCATGCCCTGTGCGTAACGGCCGACCGCCGGCGCGAACAACGGGCGATGCGTCAGGCCGGTATGCATCTGCATCTCCGGCACGTGCTTGTGCGTGAGGCCAAGCGCGTAGAGGCGATACGGCACCTCCGTGTAATTGGGCGCGGTCGTGTCCTCGAACTCGGCGATCATGCTCCGCCCGCCGCCGCTGTAACCAGAGACGGCGTTGACCGTCACCGGCCAGGTCGGCGGCAAGAGCTTCGCCTCGACCAGCGGCCGCACCAAGCCGATGAATCCCGTCGCATAGCAGCCAGGGTTGGCGACCCGCCGCGAGCTCGCGATCGCGTCGCGTTGCGTCCCGGACATTTCCGGAAAGCCGTAGGTCCAGCCGCGTTCGGTCCGATGCGCCGTTGACGCGTCGATGACGCGCACCGAGTTGCTCTCGATAAGCCCCACGGCCTCGCGCGCGGCATCGTCCGGCAGGCACAGGATCACCAGATCGGCGCCGTTGAGCAGGTCGCGCCGCGCGCCCGCGTCCTTGCGCCGCGCCGGATCGATCGACAGTAGATCGAGGTCGCGCCGCGCCTTGAGCCGGCGGTGAATCTGCAGGCCGGTCGTGCCGGCCTCGCCGTCGATGAAGACCTTGGCAGCCATGGGCGATCCTTTCACACCATAATCGCACACAAAAGAAAAGGGCACCGGCTTGCGCCGATGCCCTGCATGCGAAAATCGCGTGCGGAACTCAGCGTTTCGAATACTGGAAGCGGCGTCGGGCCTTGGCGCGGCCGTACTTCTTGCGCTCGACGACGCGGCTATCGCGCGTCAGGAAGCCGCCGGCCTTGAGCACGCCGCGCAGGCCCGGTTCGTAATAGGTCAGCGCCTTGCTGATGCCGTGGCGCACCGCGCCGGCTTGGCCCGAGAGGCCGCCGCCGGTGACAGTGCAGACGATGTCGTATTGGCCGACGCGCTGGCAGACGGCGAACGGCTGGTTCAACAGCATGCGCAGCACCGGCCGCGCGAAATAGGTCTGGCTGTCCTTGCCGTTGACGTTGATCGTGCCCTTGCCCGGCTTGAGCCAGACGCGCGCGACGGCGTTCTTGCGCTTGCCGGTGGCGTAGGCGCGGCCTTGCGCGTCGAGACGCGGCTTGGCCTCTTCGGACGGCGCCGGCGCCGCGGTCTTGAGGAGCTGGGCGCCCTGCGCCTCGCGCAGGGATTGCTGCAAGTCGGCCATGCTTACCTCTTGTTCTTCCGGTTCATCGCGGCGATGTCGAGCTTCTTCGGCTGCTGCGCCTCGTGCGGGTGGCTTGCGCCCTTGTAGGCGAAGAGATGGCCCATCATCTTCCGGCCGAGCGGTCCACGCGGCATCATCCGCTCAACCGCCTTGACGATGACACGCTCGGGATGCGCGCCGGCGAGGATCGAGCCCTTGGTGAGCTCTTTCAAGCCGCCGGGATAGCCGGTGTAATGCCGGTTGAGGCTCTGCTTGCCCTTGTTGCCGGTGAGCGCGACTTTCTCGGCGTTGATGACGATGACGTTGTCGCCGCAATCCATGTGCGGCGTATAGCTCGCCTTGTGCTTGCCCTTGAGCCGAAGTGCAATCAGCGACGCCAAGCGACCGAGCACCAGCCCGTCGGCGTCGATGAGCAGCCACTTCTTGTCGAGTTCCTTTGGCTTGAGCGAAACGGTCTGGCCGGCTTGCATGGGGTTCTGTCCTCGCGAAGGCGCGCACCCTAGGGAAAGCGCCTCACCCGG
>JAGXBG010000094.1 GCA_018971215.1 Alphaproteobacteria bacterium | reverse complement strand
CGTGCCGTGGGCTTATGCGCTGTTCTGGTATGTGGCGACCAATTCGGACGCGCCACGACTGGCCTATTGGGCGAATTGGGGCTGGATCGCGGTCCTGGCGTTCATGGCGGGAGGATTCTTCGTCATCCGGGCGCTGGAGCGCCGACGACAGCCGCCGTCCTGAGCGCGGGTTTATGTGTTGCAAGACACCGCGGGCAACGGCTTAGCCCGCGGCTTTGCTACGTATCGTTTGTGTTGGCTTCGCAAGACGCCGCGGGCGAAGGCTTAGCCCGCGGCTTTGCTACGCCCGGATTTACCAAAACGACTGCGTGGTTTGTTGCGGCGCGGCATGGCGGCCTGTATGCTCCGCCCATGGCAGCGGATACCGCCCACGCGGGAGGCCCCGCCGGCGCACACAGCGGCGGCGAGAGCGCACCGGTCGTCATCAAGAAATACGCCAACCGGCGGCTCTACAACACGGCAACCAGCAGCTACGTCACGCTCGACGACCTTTCCAAGATGGTGAAGGACGGCGGCGAGTTCGTGGTTTACGACGCCAAGACCGGCGAAGACATCACGCGCTCGGTTTTGACCCAGATCATCGTCGAGGAAGAGCAGAAGAGCGGGCAGAATTTGCTGCCGACCAGCTTCCTGCGGCAGCTCATCGGGCTTTACGGCGACAGCATGCAGTGGCTGGTGCCGCGCTATCTCGAGCACGTGATGGCGGCGTTCGGCCGCAACCAGGAGCAGATGCGCAAATCGCTCCAGGACGCGTTCGGCGGCATGTTCCCGTTCGGCCAGATCGAGGAGATGGGCAAGCAGAACCTCGCCCTCTTCGAGCAGACGATGAAGATGTTCACGCCGCCTTTCGTCGGCGGCAGCGCGGGCCAAGGCGCGGCCGAGAAGCCGCCCGAGAAGGACAAGGACGCGGCCATGGCCGAGCTCAAGGAGCGCATCAACGCGCTCCAACGCCAGATCGAGCAGATCAGCAAGCCGAAGGGCTGAGCGCGGGCGGCGTTCGTCCGCCCCCTCACGCTGCCCTCTCCTCCAAACGGGAGCGAGGGAGAAAAAGAAAAGCCCCTCGCCCGTTTACGGGAGAGGGAGGGACCCGCCGTCAGGCGGGAGGGTGAGGGTCGGCGGTTATAGAACTCGTTTCTTCTAGCGCCTGCACGATCGCGAGCGCGACGCCGCCCGGATTGGCGAGGATTTCGTTGTTCCAGAATCGCACCACGCGCCAGCCCTGACATGCGAGCCACGCGGTGCGGTGTTTGTCCGCAGCGTTGTCATCGTGCTGACCGCCGTCGGCTTCGACGATCAGCTTATGGCCGATGCAGGCGAAATCGGCGACGAACGGACCGATCGGATGCTGGCGGCGGAACTTATAGCCGCTCAGCCGGCGGCTGCGCAGAACCGACCACAGCCGGCGCTCGGCGTCGGTCATCGAACGCCGGAGCTGGCGGGCGCGCGGATCGGGCATCGGCGGTACCGTAGCACGGTAGCACCCTCACCCTCCCGCCTGACGGCGGGCCCCTCCCTCTCCCGCTTCGCGGGCGAGGGGCTAAAAAAAGATTCTAGGAGGCGAGGCCGGCGGCGTGGGCGTGGCTGTTGCGCAGCCACGGCTTCTCGAGCGTCGGCGCGCCGAAGAAGTAGCCCTGCAGGAACTCGACGCCTTCGCGGCGCAGGATGTCGGCATCCTCGGCATTCTCGACCCACTCGGCGACGATCGTCAGGTTGAGGCCCTTGGCGAGACCGACGAGGTGGCGCAGGAAGACCTGGTTCTCGGCGTTGGTCGCGAGATTGCGCACGAACGAGCCGTCGATCTTGACGGTGTCGACCGCGAGCTGTTGCAGGTGGCGCAGCGAGGTAAAGCCGGCGCCGAAATCGTCGAGCGCCACGCGGCAGCCGAGCTCGCGCAGCGTGCGCACAAAACGCGCGCTTTCGGTGATGTCGTGCAGCGCCGCCGTCTCGGTGATCTCGATCACCAGGTGGTTGGCGACGTTCGGCCGGTTCTTGAGGATCGAGGTGATGGCGCGCAGCCAGGAACGGTCGGTCGCGGTCAGGCCCGAGATGTTGAAGCCGAGCGTGACCGACGGATGTTCGGCGACTTCCTGCACCGCCTTGTCGAGCACATAGCGGTCGATCAGACGGATGAATCCCAGCTGTTCGATCGCGGCGACGAAATCGCCGGCGGGCACGACCTCGCCGTCCTCGCCGATCATGCGCAACAGGCACTCGCTGAAATCGACGGCGCCGGTCTCGGCCGAAACCACCGGCTGATACGCGAAGACCAGGCGGTTCTCCTTGAGCGCGCGCTGTACGCGCTCGCCCAGCGCCAGGCCGTGACGGTGGCGGCGGCGCTGCTCCTCGCTCAGGCGATAGGGCACGAAACAGTCGCGGCCGGCGCGCTTCGCCTCGGCGAGCGCGGTCTCGGCCAGCGCCATGGTGTCGTACGAGGTCTTGGCCTGATCCGGGAACGTCGCCGAACCGATGGACACGGTCGCATAAACCGGGCCGGCGGCGGTGTCGATCGGAACCTGGCTGACGTTGCTCAGAATCTTTTCCGCGGCGACGGCGACGTTGTGCTCGGCGCAATCGGTGAGGACGATGCCGAAGCGGTCGCCGCCGACGCGGCCGACGACGTCGCTGACGCGCAGGCAGCGGTCGAGCCGCTGACCGACCTCGATGATGACGCTGTCGGCGGCCTTGTAGCCGTAGGCGTCGTTGATGGTGCCGAGCTTGTCGATGCCGACGGCGAGATAGGTGCCGGACGAGCCCGAGCGCAGGCTGCCGGCGATGATCTGGTCGAGCGCCTCGCGCAGGCGCTTCTTGTTGAAGTGGCCGGTGAGCTCGTCGTAATGCGCGAGTTGTTCAAGACGTTGTTCTACGGCCTTGCGCGACGTGACGAGACGCAGCACGCCGGTGATGCGCGTGGGCTTGCCGTTGACGACCGTCGCCGAGCCGCGATCGTGCACCCAGGCGTAGTCGCCGTTGTCGAGGCGGACGCGGTATTCGCAATCGAACTCGCCGCCGCGCTGGACGTGCGCCGTCAGACGCTGGTCGCGCAGCGGCAGATCGTCGGAATGGATGCGCTTGGCGAGCGCCTTGCCGGTCGGCACCAGCGACAGGCTCAAACCGTCGATCGTGCCGTGCCATTCGAAGCGGTCGCCGGCAGCGTCCCATATATAGGCAACGTCGCCCGCGGCGGCGAGCGCGGCGAGCACCGTGTCTTGGTCAGCCTTGCGTGGTTTTTCAGTCATTCGAATAACCGGGCCAGGGACGCGACGCAGCCTGCCGCGTGTTTCATATAGTCGGTTCGAATCCTGAAAGAACGATTTACGTCCGGAATTCGACACAACTTTTAAGAAAAGATGAACGCCGCGGGTTTCAAGGACCTGCGCGTCCTCGACCACGTCGAAAGACCTGGCGGACAGCATCCGCTGTCCGGTTTATGCGACAGAATCCACGACGATACGCGGCGAGCCTACGCGGTGCGACGGGCTTCGGCCGGCGTGTGCGCGGCGAGGAACGGCAGCACCGCGTGGTTGAATTCGCGCGCCATCGTGTGCGGGAAGGAATGGCCGCCTTGCGCCAGGAACTTGGCCTCGGCGCCGGGAATGGTGCGGGCGAGCTGCTCGGAGAAATAGGCCGGCGTCACCGCGTCGTCCTGAGCGGCGACCACCAGCGTCGGCGTGCGGATGCGGCCGAGCTCGGCCGTACGGTCGAAGGCGAGGATGGCGTCGATGCGGCTCATGCCGATCTCAGGCAGCGAGAAGGTCGCCAGATGTTGCGCCTCGACCTGACGCAGCTTCTCGTTGTTCTCGGCGATGTAGTGCGGGGGATAGAGAAAGAGCGAGTTGGCTTGGACGTAGCTGGCGGGACCGAGTTTTTGCAGGATTTCTTTGCGGAGCGCGAACAGTCGCCGGAAATAGGCATCGGCCTTGGGCCAGCTGGCGCAAATGACCAAGCTCGCCAAGCGCTGCGGATGCTCGATGCCGAGGATCTGGGCGATGGCACCGCCGGTCGAATGGCCGACGATATGCGCCCGTGCGACGCCGAGCGCGTCGAGCAACCCGATTACGTCCGCCGCCAAGCGATCGACGGTGTAGGAAATACGGCTATGATCGCTCTGGCCGACGCCACGGTGATCGAAGGTGATGACGTCGAACGACTTGGCGAAGGCCGGAACCTGCTGCCGCCAATAATCGGCATGGCCGCTCAGGCCGGTGATGAACACCACCGGATAGCCGCCGCCGGCGCGCTCGTAATGCAGATGGCAGTCGCCGACCGAAATCCGCGGCATGGATCCAGAATTACCTCCAGGCGGCTGCTGTCCGAAACGGGGCGCCGCTGAAGGCGCTGGTATCATTCGCGGCAGTCGCTGTCAAACCCGCGAGCCGTTGGCTGCCGCGCGGCACACGCATGGATCACCGCCGCGGCCAAGACACAGCAAGATCACGGCGCGACGAGCATGCGCGGCGTATGACATATCTCCCTGACAATTTATCCACCGTGGCGCGTTCAGTCGCTCAACGTACCGTTTGCCAAAGATCGGCGGCATGCTATGAGAGATTGCCTGCTCGGACGGCGGCTGCGATCCATCAACACCGCTCGTCCTGTCCAATCTTCCCGGGCTGCCATCATCCGGCACCCGTCCCAGTCCATCGGTGAACACAGGGGACCACGATGTCTTCTGCGACGGCGAATACCGCGCGCATGATTGCCAAGCTCCTGGCGGAGCGGCCGACGGCGCAACAGGAAATTCCTCATCTGATCGACGCCGTGCATCGCACGCTGGCTGGCCTGGACGGTGCGCGACCTGCCGCTGCGGCTGCGCCGGAGAACGCCATTGCAGCGTCGGTTCCGGCCGACGCAACGTCGGCCGCACCCAAGCGCCGCGGCCGTAAACCGCGTGCTGTGGCACCGGTCGCGGCCGCGCCGGTCGAGGCCAAGCCGGCCCCGGCACCAGCGCCGACCCTCCTGCGCCGCGCCGAGGTCAAGGACAAGGAGCCAATCGAGGTCGCGCCGCTGGCATCGCCGCCGAGCCGCAAGCGTCTGACGCGCGGCGTCGTCCGCTGGTTTGATCCGCAAACCCGCCGCGGCGCGCTGCGCCTGCAAGGCGTCAGCGGCGACTTATCGTTCGAGCCGCCATTGCTCGATCGCGGCAACATCACCCGCTTATTCAAAGGCCAGGAGGTCGAGGCCGAAATCGGCGGGACACCGGAAGCGCCGCAGCTCATTGATTTCCGCTTGCTCGCCGCCGGACCGGCGACACACGTCAATCCCGGCCTGGTACGCGCACGGCAGCAGAAGCCGGTGATGGTCGAATTGAAACGCGAAGCACTGAAGCGCGCCGCCGCGCGCGACGCCGCCGAAGCGCTGCTGCCCGACCGCCACGACTAAGGCGAACGGCGTCGGGAGAGCGAAGCGCATGCCGGAGATTGCGCTCATCGTCGGCGCCGGCAGTGGATTGAGCGCCGCTCTCGCCCGCCTTTTTGCCAAGGAAGGCATGCGCGTCGCGCTGGCGGCGCGCGATATCCCGAAGCTCGAAATGCTGTGCGCCGCCACCGGCGCCCGCGCCTATGCATGCGATGCGACCAAGCTGGACGACGTTGCGGCGCTGTTCGCGCGCGTCGAGGCCGAGCTCGGCGCGCCCGACCTCGTGGTCTACAACGCGGGACGTGCAGTGCGTGGCGGTATCACCGAGGTCGACACGGTCGCCGTGCAGCAGTCGCTCATGAGCCTCGCCTATGGCGGCTTCCTGGTGGCGCAACAGGCGACGCGGGCGATGCTGAAAAAGGGTGGCGGCACGCTGCTCTTCACCGGCGCTTCGGCGAGCGTCAAGGGCTACCCGAGGTCGGCGCCCTTCGCCATGGGGAAATTCGCGCTGCGCGGCCTCGCCCAGGCTCTCGCCCGCGAACTCCAACCGCAGAACATCCATGTCGGCCATATCGTGATCGACGGCGCCATCGCCCGCGACGGCCATCCGCGTGCCGCCGCGCTTGGCGAGGACAGCATGCTTGATCCCGACGCGATCGCGCAAACTTATCTCCAACTCCATCGCCAGCATCGTAGCGCCTGGACTTGGGAGATCGAACTCAGACCCTGGCGCGAGACCTTCTGACGCCCGTTCAACCCCGAACACGAGCCAGCGCGCCTCGGGGTTCTGCACGCATCGGTATAGCGGCGGTTAAACGCTGACGGGTTCGCACGCGAGCATTACCGTCGACGTTAACACCCGCCCCTGCGGTCCGGGTTCCGGCAACGCCAGATTGAGATAGTGCACATGCCGGTCGTCGATCGTGCCGACCAGTTCGTTGTAATTGGCCCCCTCGCGCCGCGTGCGGAGGATTCGTGCGTGCACCATCATCGCGTAATCGGTATCTGCGCGCGCGAGAACATTTATTCCCACCAGCAGCGACGTATCGAATCCAAATCCTGTCGCGACATGGTGTGAGACAACTTCGTCGTGATTGACCCCAAACAGGTTGCTCGTCGTGAATGCGCCCAGCTTCGCTGCAGCGTGAATCAATTGGTGCGGCGCTTGGTGGTAGACGGACATCAATTCACCGAGCAACGGATCGGAAACTCGATCGAGCGGCAACGCCTTGATCGCCCAAGGGCGCCGTGTAACGCGTAAAATGAACGCACTGCGCGCAATGGCCGCCGCCGCCGCGTCGGCACTCGTATGATCCGCCTCGATCCATTGCTGATCCATGTGAACCAATCGGCGGACGTGCCTGATACGATCGGCACATTCGTCAAGCCATTCCTGGATTCGCTCGGCCGCAAACGGCGCAACGCGGCGGCCGTCATGGCGGATGACGACGGTGCGATCGGCGCGCTCCGTAACCGCGATCCAGCCCAGAACACGCATCGCATATGCGGCCAAATCCCCTGAGCCCTGCGGCAAACGCAACGCGACGCGGACATACGCCGCATGACCGGCGGTCGCGACGGCCATCTGTCCTTCGGCGGTGATCCAGCTATGGCGATCACCTTCGTCCGAACCAACGGCATGGATTCGGCGCATGACGGCCCGAATCAGCTCGAGCGCCTTCTCCTCGCTCGCGACGTCCCGGTCATCGCCCGGCAGAAGCCCGCCGAATATTTCGCGCAAGAAGGCGGTGTCGCCGCGATCCATGAGATAGCGGGCAATGCGGAAAAGGTCGTCGCCGGCGATCCGTGTCTCGCCCCGCCACCAGCGCGTGACGGTGTTCTCCGAGCGCCCGATCGCACCCGCGATCTGCTTCAGATGTAGGGGCGCGTTCGGGTACAGGCGCCGCCGCAGCGCCTCCTGAAACTTCGACTGAAAGTCCCCCATCCACGCTTCCAAAGTTGTCAAGCGGGACACCAGACCTGTCCCGAATATTACGCATTTTTATCGGCCATGCATACTCTAGCACGCGAGCTAAGCCAGCCGTGTCCTGCCATCCACCTCGCGTTTGGGGCTGTCGGCGGCCGTCGCAACCCACGACATTTTGCGCGGACTGGCGGCGATTTACCGACCACTTCGGGCAGGAGTCATTGGCGATCGCCGGCCCACCGCGCGCCCAAAGCCCATGTCGGCGTGCGAATCCAATGTGGAACGCCATGCCCTCGCTGACCACCACCCCGCCGCTGATCGGCGACCCGCTACTCCGCCGTCTTTACCAATACTGGGACCACGAGCGCGGCAATCATCCGATGCCGACCCGGGATAGCGTCGACCCGATCAAGATGCGGTACATCCTCGGCCACTTGGCGTTGATCGACGTTATTCCCGGCCACAAAGGCTTCCGCATTCGCCTGCACGGTACCGAACTCGTGTCCCGGCTCGGCGCGGACTTTACTGGCAAAACGTTGAATGAGCTGCCGCTCGCGGATCTGCGAAAGCACACACTGAAATGGTTTGCCGACGTCGTCGAGCGTCGGGCGCCCATTCACGAGCACGTCGATGAAGTCGTCGACGGTTTCGTGCGCAACTTCGACGTGCTCGTCTTGCCGTACTCGACACATAAAACCGCCGTCGATTTGATGCTCGTCGCCGTCCGGTGCCGAGCTCCGAGACCCGGCCGGATCGCCGGCATCGAAACGCCGGTGAACGCATGAAACGCGCATTGCGGGCTCCGATTACGACCGTCATGTCCGGACGTGGAATGGATCCGGCTTATGCCCCAACGTGGAAGCGCGCACGAATGGTCAGCACGACGCTTCTGGGTCAGGAGCCGGACCGAAGCGCACCGCAACATGGCTCTTGAGGCACCAAAACCATGCACGACGGCGGTCACGTTTCAGCCAACGACATGCGGTCCGTCCGCAACGCGTTCCGCGATTTTCTCGATGAGTTCACGCCGGATGAGGCACTTCCGTTCGACCGCATCCACACGGTCGGCGCGGCCCTCATTCCGCCGCTTTTAAGTTCGCTCGAGTCACAAGGGCTTCGCCTCGTCGTCAGCCGCGATCTCGCCAGCGCCGACTGGCTCTATCGGACGAGCGCCGGGCGGATGAAGCGGTTGATTCAGACGAACGATGTACGCTTTCACCCGAACGCCTCATCGGCCGATACCGTCGTGATGGCGCTTTTTCGCGACAACGAGCCTCAGGGATGCATTGCATCACGGCTGATCTGGTGCGAACGCAGCTTGACCGAAGAGATGGAAAGCGGACGATTCTGGGTGACGCATCCATCGAGCATGTGGCGAGCCCCCGACAAATGCATCGTTCGTGCCAACGTCGCCAAGATCATCAACGCATGCCACGTGGTCTGCACGGGATCGGTCTACCTGGCGCAGGGGGTGACTGGCGGGCACACGCTCGCCGCGATGCTGCGGCTCCATCATCTTTGGGTTCTTTGCCACTGGCGTTGGTCCTGGCTCATCGCGATCATCGAAGGATCGCTGGTGCGGCGCCATGCGTTCGACGTCTACGGCCTGACGGGAATAGACCTCGGAGTTTGGCGTACGCGTCCTGGCGAAGGCGACGAATTGCACCGCTACGATCTACTCACCTGCCCGCGCGACGCGGCAATGGAATCGTGGCTTCGCATCGAGACCAGCGATCTCAACCGGCCGATGGGCTTGCCGCCGCGATCAGTCTTTCCGTGCGCCGAGCAGCGGATCAGAACCGACGCTTGAGCCTTTCTCGTCGAAGGCGCCGAGCGGCAACATCGCCGCAAGCGCGACCAGGCTGAGGAACAGGCCCATCATCACGTAGTATGCAGGCGCGATCGGATCGCCGGTTCGTGCAATCAGCCACGTAATGATGATCGGCGCGCCGCCGCCGAACAGCGCGACGCCGACGTTGTACGCGGCGGCCATTGCAGTCGCTCGGCCGTGCACGGGATAGAGCGCCGCGATGGTTGCTCCGCCCGGTCCCGCATAAGCCGCGAATAAAAACCCGAATCCGAGTTCAAGAATAACGAGGGTCGTGGCACTCGGTGCGACCTGTAACCACCAGAATCCAGGGTATACGACAAGAAGAAAGACTGCGGCGGACGCCGTCATCACGGGCCATCGTCCGATCCGATCCGAAACCAACCCCATCAGCGGGCAGAAAATGGTGACGGTCGCTCCCGCCACGACCGGCGCCAGAAAGGACGCGGTGATTCCGAGGTTGAGCATTCGGACCGCGTAGGTCGGCATGAAGACAAACAAGACGTAGAACGCGGCTGTGCCGCCGACGACGAGTCCCAGGCCGATCAAAACGCCATACTTGCACGTCGCCAATA
>JAGXBG010000093.1 GCA_018971215.1 Alphaproteobacteria bacterium | reverse complement strand
ACCACCTTTGCTAAAGATGCGATAGGTCGAATTCGGCAGGCGCGACAACACCTCAAAAGGACCGGTGAGATCGATTTGGTCGATGCCTTCGAACAGCAACGCGCCAATCTGCAGATGCGTATCGGCCGGAATCATGCATGACCCTCCGTCTGATGTGAGGTGCGGCGTCCTGGCGGACGGCGAAAGCGTTCGCGATAGGCGCCGGGCGGTGTGCCGAGCTGACGCAGAAAGGCGCGGCGCATGGTTTCCTCGCTGCCGAAGCCGCAGGCCGCCGCGACGGCGGCTAGGCCCTTGGGCGACTCTTCGAGCCGCCGGCGCGCCGCTTCGACGCGAAGTTGGTCCACGAGCTTCGCTGGCGTGACGCCGAGCTCGCGCGCGAAGACGCGCGCGAATTGCCGCGGACTCAAGCGCGCACGCTCGGCGAGCAGCTCGACGGTAAGCGGCCTCTGTAGATTGTCGGCGATCCAGGCGACGAGATCGCGCAAATCGGCGCTCGACGCCGCCTGCGCCGCGAGGACGGCGCTGAATTGCTGCTGGCCGCCGGGCCGGCGCAGGAACATCACCAGCTGGCGCGCAACCGCCAGCGCGAGCCGGTGCCCGTGATCTTCCTCGATCATGGCCAGCGTCAGGTCGATGCCGGCGGTGATGCCGGCCGAGGTCCAGAGATTGCCGTCGCGGGTGAAGATCGGCTCGGGATCGACCCGGATCTGCGGATACATCGCCGCCAGCCGCGCGCACCAGCTCCAATGCGTCGCTGCGCGCTTGCCGTCCAGCAGGCCCGCCGCCGCCAGGATGAAGGCACCGGTGCAGACCGAGGCGACGCGCCGCGACCGTCGCGTCAATCGGCGCACCGCATCGCGCAGCGCGGGTTCGTCGGCGCGCTGACGCGCGCCTTCGCCGCCGGCGACGATCAGCGTGTCGATCGGCCGGCGGTCGGCCAGCAGCGCCGCGAGCGGCCGACCGGCAGCGAGTTGGACGCCCGACGTCGTCGTTGGTGCTTGCCGCCCGGCAGACGGCACGACCGCAACCTCGACGTCATAGAGCGGCGCCGCCGAAAGGCGGCTGGCCTGGGCGAAGACTTCGGCCGGACCGGCGACGTCGAGCAACTGTGCCGGCGCGGCGGCGAGGATCAGCACGCGGCGCGGCGCGGCGTGGGCAAACGAGGACGGGGTCGAGCGAGCGGGCATGGCCAAAGGCTCGCAGGTTTCGGCCATGGCAGCAACGACATTATCCCCACTAATTCTGCCATAGGCGGGCACGGCACGAAACCGACGCGCGGCGGCACATTCGCCGCGGCGTCAGCCGGCAATCGTCAGAGCAGGATCAGGCTTCGCTGGTCGCGGGCGCGCGCGTCTTGGGCGCCGCCGGCGGCGGACCGAGCTGTTGCAGGGCCTCTTTCTCGTTCAGGTACACGCCATCGGGACCGCTGATGTCGTGGACGATGAAGCCGAGCTTGAGCAGATGCTTGGCGCGCTCGACCGCAGATTCGCGCGAGTTGGTCACCGCTTCGTTCCAGCGACCGCCGTCCGGCCGGCGGGTCTCCCAACGGATGGTCCAACGTTCGCCGGTGTCGTATTCGGGTGCGGCGCGGAAGCTGGTGCGGGGGCGGTAGTGCATGGGTGTCCTGGGGTTCAACGATGATCGGGTACGGGACGGCGGGCTAGTAACCTTCGCGCTCGAGCCGCTTGCGCAGCGTTTTGCGTTGGCGGCGAACCGCTTCGGATTTCTCGCGTGCGCGACGCTCCGACGGCTTCTCGTAAGCGCGGCGCCTCTTCATTTCGCGCAGCACGCCTTCGCGCTGGAGCTTTTTCTTCAGAACGCGCAGCGCCTGGCCAACATCGTTGTCGCGGACGATCACTTGCAAACTCGGTCTCCTTTGGCCGTCATTGGCCGAAAAAGCGGAAATCCGGCGCGAACTGCCGGCTCCTTGTGCCGAAAACTTGGAACGGAAGGCGGACCAGGACCGAACGTTCCGGTCGGGGAACGCCAAGACGTTTAGTAGGCTAACCCTAACGGATTCCTATGGATTTTGCAAGAACGGGTATCTCAATACCGCTCAATCCAAAAAGTGTCGCGTGCCTGTGACATGGGGGCGGATGCGGCGAACCGACGCCGCCAGCCGTGATCGAGAACGGTGCGGCAGCCGCTCGAATATCGTTGTGCATCAGGAAATTAGCCGGCGTGCCGGCGGCGCGGCGCGGTTGACTTATCGCCCGCCGCCACTATAGTCCCGGCCCATTCCCAAGAACGTGGGCGCTTGCGCCCCGTCTCTCCCGCGGCGCCAGCCGCGCCGGTGAGACCTATTGGGACAACAACAACTCGGTGAACACGGATCCACGATGAGCAAACGCGAAGGCTCGAAATACAAGATCAACCGGCGCCTCCGGGCCAATCTCTGGGGGCGCGCCAAGTCGCCGCTCAACCGCCGCGACTACGGCCCCGGCCAGCACGGTCAGCGCCGCAAGAAGCCGTCCGATTTCGGCACACAGCTGATGGCGAAGCAGAAGCTCAAGGGCTATTACGCCAACATGGGCGAGCGCCAGTTCCGCCGCATCTATGAAGCGGCGCATCGCCGCCGTGGCGATACCGGCGAGAACCTGATCGAGCTTTTGGAGCGCCGCCTCGACGCTGTGGTCTATCGCATGAAGTTCGCGCCGACGCCGTTCGCCGCGCGCCAGTTCGTCAACCACGGTCACGTTACGGTCAACGGCAAGCGCGTCAATATCTCGTCCTATCTCGTGGACGACGGCGACGTCATCGAGCTCAAGGACAAGATCAAGCAGAACGCCGTCGTGCTCGAGGCGGCGAAATCGCCCGAGCGCGAAGTGCCGGATTATCTCGAAGTCGACGCCGACAAGTGCAAGGGCAAATTCGTGCGCGCGCCCAAGCTCGCGGACGTCCCGTATCCGGTGCCGATGGAACCGAACCTGGTGGTCGAGTTCTACTCGCGCTGATTTCGAACGCAGTTCCGATACGTTTCGCGCTATCGCCCGCCTCTGGCGGGCGATAGTCGTTTAGGGCGTCGGCACCGGCTGACAAAAATATCGGAACCCGATCCCATCGCTGCCGTTGCACCCACATCAGCGCGATGTGCGCTGAACGTGACCGGCCCCGCAAGTGCGGGCCCACGCGTTTGTGTTGAGGAGGGATCGTATGCGCTTAAAACTATCGCCATTTGTGGCCGCCGTTGCCGCGGTCGCGCTTTTGTTGCCGCATGCTGCGAGCGCCCAGACACAGTCCTCGCCGTCGCCCGCGCCTACGACTGCGCCGGTGGCTAAGACGGCGGTTTCCGACCAGCAAATCACCCAGGCCGCCGTCGCCATGCAGAAGGTCATGTCCATTCGGCAGACGTACAACCAGCGCATGGACCAGGCCAAACCCGAAGACCGCGGCCGCATCGCCGAAGAAGGCCAGACCGCCATGAAACAGGCGGTTGCCGATCAGGGCCTGTCGGTCCAGCAGTACAACGCCATTCTGCAACTGGCGCAGAACGATCCGGATGTGCGCGCGAAGCTGATGAGCCGAGTGCCGCAATCGAACGGCGGGACCACGGGCTCATCGCCGTCCAAGCCTTAGCGGCGACGGCGAGCCTGCCGCCTGAGTCCACAGTCGCGGATCGCGGTTGGCGCGCGGTGGAAGCTGTGCTCGGATGGTGCCGTACGGAATTCCGTTCGAAGCGAGAGACTGAATGCGTGTGCTGGTAGCGGGCGCGACCGGTGCCGTCGGCCGCCGTCTGGTGCCGCTGCTGACGGCGGCGGGCCACAGCGTCGTCGGATTGACCCATACCGCGGCGAAGGTTGCGGTGGTTCAACAACTCGGCGCCGAACCGGCGATCGTCGACGGGCTCGATCGTATCGCGGTTCACCGGGCCGTGCAGCAGGCGCGTCCGGAAATCGTCGTGCACGAGATGACCGCGCTCGGTGGCGTGGATTGGCGCCGCTTCGATCGCTCGCTCGTGCTCACCAACCGCTTGCGCACCGAAGGCACCGATTATCTTGTGGCTGCCGCGGTTGCGGCCGGTGTGCGGCGCCTGGTCGCGCAAAGCTATTGCGGC
Source organism: Alphaproteobacteria bacterium (assembly GCA_018971215.1). Classification (GTDB taxonomy): domain Bacteria; phylum Pseudomonadota; class Alphaproteobacteria; order ATCC43930; family CGMCC-115725; genus REEB95. Next base: position 5,651 of record JAGXBG010000093.1, on the reverse strand, counting down.
TGGCCTTATGCGCGCACCGGCGGTCCGATCAAGCACGAAGGCGATTTGCTGGATCCGTCGCCGCCGCGTGCGCTGCGGCGCACGCTTGACGCCATCCGGCATCTCGAGACGGCGGTGACCGGCGCGCCCGGCATGGTTGGCATCGTCCTGCGTTACGGTGCGTTTTACGGTCCCAACACCGGCATATTGGCGTCGACGGTGCTCGACGATATTCGACGCCGCCGCTTTCCGTTGATTGGCGATGGCGGCGGCTGGTGGTCGTTTGCGCACGTGGACGACGCTGCAGCGGCAACACTGGCGGCGATCGAACGCGGCGCCGGCGGGATATACAACGTCGTCGACGACGAACCGGCGCCGGTGCGCGTGTGGTTGCCGGCGTTGGCGCAGACGATCGGCGCCAGTTCGCCGATGCAGGTGCCGAGATTTGTCGCCCGCGTGCTCGCCGGTTCGGCCGTCGTCACGATGATGACCGAAAGCCGCGCCGGTACCAACGCCAAGGCCAAACGCGAGCTCCGCTGGCAACCGCGTTATACGTCGTGGCGCCAAGGCTTTGCCGACGTGATGGCGGCGTAACGCCGGGCGGCGCGTTCAGGAAACGAGCGCCGCCGGCAGAATCGGCAGATCGCGGATGCGCTTGCCGGTGGCGTGGAAGACCGCGTTGGCGACCGCCGCCGCGACGCCGGTCGCGCCGAGCTCGCCGATGCCTTTGGCACCGAGCGGGCTGGCGTGCGGGTCGAACTCGTCGACGAAGTGGATCGTGATGTCGGGAATGTCGGCGTTCACCGGGATTGCGACGCCGGACAGGTTCTTCGACAACCAGCGCCCGAGCCGCGGCTCGTGCAGGCTCGCCTCCATCGCCGCCATGCCCCATCCCCAGATGATCCCGCCGGTCATCTGGCTGCGCGCCGTGCGCGGGTTGATGATGCGCCCGGCGCTGTAGCTGCCGACGACGCGACGCAGGCGCAAAAGTCCAAGCTCGGGATCGACGGCCACTTCGACGAAAACCGCGCCGAAGGTGCGTATCGCATACGGCGTCGCCTGGCCGCTATCGTCGAAAAAGGCATTGCCCGGCAGCGTGAAAGCGCCGTCGGCAACGATCTCGTCGCGGCCGGCACGGCGCATCGCGTCGGCGATCGACGTGCCGGGTGGCCGATTGGTGAGCCGCGCCAGTTCGGCTTTCACGCGCTCCGCGGCGTCCTTGACCGCGGAACCGGTTCCCATCGTCGACGACGAGCCATAAACCGGTCCGGCCGGCGGCAAGTCTGTGTCGCCGGCCTTGAGCGTGACCGCCGCCGCATCGATGCCGAGGACGTCGGCGGCGATCTGCGGAAAGATCGTGTACGTGCCGGTGCCGATGTCGTGCGTGCTGGTTTCGACGATCGCAGTGCCGTCGGCGCGCAGCCGCACGCGCGCCTGCGCCGGAAAGCGGAACGTCGCCATGCCGCAACCGGCCATGCCCGTGCCGACAAGCCAGTCGCCGTCGCGCACCGGCTGGCGCGGTCGCCCGCGCCAGCCGAACAGCTGGGCGCCGGTCTCGTACGCTTCCTTGAGCTTGTTGGACGACCACGGTTTGCCGGTTCCAGGATCGGTGGCGGCGAAATTGCGCAGACGCAGATCGAGCGGGTCGAGCCCGACCGCGTGCGCCAGCTCGTCCATCGCGCTTTCCAGCGCCCAGCTGCCGGGGCCTTCATGCGGCGCGCGCATCGGCGTCGGCACATTGATGTTGGCGCGCTGCACGTTCTGGCTGAGCCGCATCGCCGGAACAGCATAGCCGCTGCGCGTCGAGGCCGTCGCAAACTCGACGTAGTCGTCGTCGATGGCGGTGACGTTGGTGGAATCGTGCGTTACCGCCAGCAGATGACCATCGGCGTCCGCCGCGAGCACAAGCTGCTGCCGCGTCGCAGGCTGATAGCCGACGTTGGCGTACATGTCGGCGCGCGTCATCACCAGCTTGACCGGACGGCCGACGACCTTGGCCGCTGCCGCCGCGATGATTTCGTGCGGCCAGACATAGCCCTTGCTGCCGAAGCCGCCGCCGGTATGCGGCGCCAGGACGCGCACGCCGTGCGGCGGCAAGGCGAAGATCGTGGTCAGCACGCCTTCGATGTTGCGCGCGTGCTGCGTCGCATCGTGAAGCTCGATCCGGCCGCCCGACCAGGCCGCGAGTGTCGCCGACGGCTCGATCGCGTTGTGATGGCGCGACGGCTGGCTATAAGCGGCGCGGACGATGTGCTTGGCGCGGGCGAGGGCGGGTTCGACATCGCCTTTCCGGAACAGCCCGTGTCCGAGGCCGTAATCGGTGTCGGGTTCGAGCGCCACGACGGGCGCTTCCGGCACGGAGGTAAACCGCGGCGCGTCGACGCGCACGCGGACCAGCGTCGCGGCGTGCAGCGCTTGCTCCAAGGTTTCGGCCAGTACGACCGCCACCGGTTGGCCCTCGAAGCGGATCGTATCGTCCTGCATCGGCAACTCGGTCAGCGCCGACGGCGGCCCCTGCCGGCCGAAGCGCGGCATGTCGGCCGGGGTCAAGACGCGCGCCACGCCGGGCGCGGCGAGCGCCGCGGTGGCGTCGATCTGCGTCACGCGGCCGGCGGCGACCGGCGCGTGCACGTACGCCGCATACAACATGTTTTCGGCAAAGTGATCGGCCGCATAGCGCGCGCGGCCGGTGACCTTCAGCGGCGCTTCGGCGCGCGGCAGCGGCTGACCGATGCTCATGCGCGTCTCCCGATGTCGCGCACGAGCCGGATGACGGCGTTGCACGCGAGCGGCACCTTGTGCGCGTTGTGCGCGAGCGGTCGCGCCGCCGCGAACGCCGCGGCAATCGCGACCCGCGTTGCGTCGCTCGCCGGGTCGAGCCCAACCAAGGCGTGCTCGGCCTCGTCGAGCCGCCACGGCCGCAACGCCACCGAACCAAGCGCGATGCGCGCCTGGGCAATCGCCTTGCGATCGAATGTCAGCGTCACCGCCGCCGAAACCGTCGCGTACTCGTAACTCTCGCGCTCGCGGATTTTGAGATAAGCCGAATGCGGCGCCGGCGCCGGCAGCTCGATGGCCGTGATCAGTTCGCCCGGTTGCAATTCGGTCTCGCGCGTCGGGTCGTCGCCGGGCAGGCGATGGAACGCGCGCGCGGCGACGCGTCGCTCGCCACGTGCGCCGCGTACCAGGACGATGGCGTCGAGCGCCGCCAAGGCCACGGCCGGATCGGATGGCTGGGTCGCGACGCACTGCTCGCTCCAGCCGAAAATTGCATGCTTGTCGTTGACGCCGTGATAAGCGGCGCAGCCGGAACCCGGTACGCGCTTGTTGCAAGGCGTCGCTTCCTCGGCGCGAAAATACGGACAGCGTGTCTTCTGCAGCAGGTTGCCGCCGATCGTCGCCAGGTTGCGCAGCTGCGCCGAGGCGGCTTTGGCGATAGCCTCCGCCAGCACCGGATAGTCGCGGACCACTGCCGCATGTCCGGCCACGGCATTGAGCGTGTTGAGCGCGCCGATGCGCAGGCCGCCGCCCGGCAGCGTGGCGATCAAATCGAGCGACGGGATGCGCGTGATGTCGAGGATCCGGGCCGGGCTGGCGATGCCGAGGCGCAGCCAGTTGAGCAGCTCCGTGCCGCCGGCCAGAAATGCCAGCGCAGGGTCAGCCGCGGCGACGGCGTCGTCGACGCTGGTGGCGCGCGCGTAGCCGAAATTCTGCATCACGCCTCCTTGGCGGCGGCGCGCACCGCCGCGCGGATCTGCGGATAGCACGAGCACCGGCAAAGATTGCCGCTCATCCACTCGGCGATTTCGGCGTCGCTGCGGGTATGGCCTTCCGCGATACAGCCAACCGCCGACATGATCTGGCCGGGCGTGCAGAAGCCGCATTGCATCGCATCGTGATCGATGAACGCCTGTTGCACGGGATGCAGCCGGCCATCCTGCGCCAGCCCTTCGATGGTGGTGACCGCTCGTCCGTCGGCGCTGACGGCCAGAACCATGCAGGCATTCACACGCCGACCGTCGAGATGCACGGTGCAGGCGCCGCATTCGCCGCGGTCGCACCCTTTCTTCGTACCGGTCAGGCGCAGCCGTTCGCGCAGGAAATCGAGCAGCGAGACGCGCGCCTCGACCTCTGCCGCCTGTGGCTCGCCGTTGACCGAGATCTTGATCGGGATGCGTTCGGCAAAGCTCGGCATGATCGATCCGATGTCATTGCAACGTCACAAACGTTACGCGGCCCATTCGAAACGGCGCGAACCGATCATTCGTTCCCGTTGGCGCTCTGACAAGCCTCGCTCGGGCTGCTGTGTGTCGCGGTTCTGTTGCCGCGTCGCAGCCGTTTAGTCTTATTCTGGACCGCCGATGCGTTCAACGTGTTCTTCGGAGAGCCGTCATGGTCTGGCTTCAACTCGCTGTGATTCTGGTGCTGATCCTGCTCAACGGCTTCTTCGCCATGGCGGAGCTTGCCGTCGTCTCGGCGCGGCGTGTCCGGCTGCAGGCGGCCGTCGACGCCGGCCGCAGCGGCGCGCGGCTGGCGTTGTCGCTCAAGACCGATCTCGGCCGCTTCCTGTCGACGATCCAGATCGGCATCACCGTGATCGGCGTGCTCGCGGGTGTGTTCAGCGGTGCGACACTGGCCGACGGTCTGGCGCATGCGTTTGAGAACGATCAGGGCTGGGCCGGCGCCCACGCGCACGCGGTCGCGGTCGCGATCGTCACCGTCGCAATCTCGTTCGTGACGTTGATCTTCGGCGAGCTGACGCCCAAACGCATCGCGCTGCGCCGGCCCGAAGCGATGGCATCGCGCGTCGCGTTGCTGCTGCTGACGCTATCGCGGATCGCGACGCCGCTCGAATGGCTCCTGAGCCGCACGTCGGATCTGGTGCTCAAGGGATTGCCGTTGCCGCCGGCCGAGCCTGCCGCGGCGACCGAACAGGAGATCGCCTACCTGTTACGTGAATCCGCCGCCGCCGGTCATTTCGAAGCGGCCGAGCACGCGATCATCCAGATGGCGCTGCGCCTCGGCGACCGGCTGGTCGGCGCGGTGATGACGCCGCGTACCGAGGTCGAAGGGCTCGATCTCGGCGATCCCGACGCCGAGAATCGCCACAAGATCACCCGCAGCGATTTCTCGCGCTTTCCGGTGTTCGAAGGCGAGCCGCGCCATCTGGTCGGCGTCGCGCAGGTCAAGGACGTGTTGACGCAACTGTTGTCCGACCGACCGTTCGATCTGCGCGCGGTCATGAAACCGCCGGTGTTCTTGCCTGAGACCGTGACCGCGCTGCATGCACTCGAATTGTTCCGGCGCACCGGCGCGCCGATGCTGTTCGTCGTCGACGAGTATGGCGATTTCCAGGGCATCGTCACGCTGCACGACATCCTGCAGGCGTTGGTTGGCGACATCGTTTTCCGCGGCGAGAAACCGGCGTCGCCGATCATGCGCCGCGAAGACGGCAGTCTCGAAGTCGAAGGCCTGGTCGGTGTCGACGAAGTCCGCGACCTGGTGTCGCTGCCGATTTCCGCCGGCGAGAAGAAAGGCGCGTTCCACACCGTCGGCGGGCTGGTGATGTCGCGGCTCAATCGTGTGCCGCAGACGGGCGATAAGGTGCGGCTCGGCGGGTTCCGGCTCGAAGTGCTGGCGATGGACGGCCGCCGGGTCGATCGCGTGCTGAT
>JAGXBG010000239.1 GCA_018971215.1 Alphaproteobacteria bacterium | reverse complement strand
AATGTCCATGCACCCGTTCCTCTCGAAGGCGCTCGTCGTCCTGACGCTCTGGTCCGGCACCGGCTTGGCGGTGACCTCTTCACAGATTTCCGAAGCCGCCGAGCAGCGCTCCCTGAGCTGCATCGCCGCCGATGCATCGGCGCTGGTGGCGAGCACGTGCCAGTCCTATGCCGAGGTCGTCACCGCCGCCTTGGCCGCGAGCTGATCACGAAGCCTACGGCCGCAGCGTCCCGGCCGTGTTTTAGGTCGCAGTCGGACGCGCATTGCCGGTGAGCGGCGCTGGGACGGCGCCGCTCACTTTTTATTTTATATACGCCACGCGCCAGAGCGTGCCCGAGCCGTCGTCGCTGAAGATCAACGCGCCGTCGCGCGCCACAGTGACGCCGACCGGCCGGCCCCAGACCGTGCCGTTCGACAACAGGAACCCGGTGACGAAATCGTCGTACTCGCCGGTTGGCGCGCCGTCCTTCATCCGCACACGCACGATCTTGTAGCCGGTACGGACGCTCCGGTTCCACGAGCCGTGCAGCGCGACGAAGACGTCGCCTTTGTAATCCGGCGGGAATTGCGCGCCCTCATAGACCACGAGGCCGAGCGGCGCCGAGTGCGGCTGGATCAGTAGGTCGGGCGTCAGCACCGCATGCGCCAGCTCGGGGTGCTCGTCGCGATGACGCGGATCGGCGTGAGCGCCGATGTAGTACCACGGCCAACCATAAAAGCCGCCGGGCTGAACGCGCGTCAGATAGTCGGGCGGCAGATCGTCGCCGAGCCCGTCGCGTTCGTTGACCACGGCGAGCAGCGTGCTGCCGTCGGCGGCGATGCCGATGTCCGAGGCGTTGCGCAATCCCGAAGCGTAGACGGTCTTGTGGCCGCCATTGGGATCGAATTCGAGAATGTCGGCGCGATCGGCTTCGCGTTCCATGCCATCTTCGGCGTCGTTGCTGGCGGAGCCGACGCTAACCAGCAGATGCTTGCCGTCGGCGGTGAAGGCGAGCGCGCGTGTCCAATGATTGCCGCCGTTCGGCAGCGCGCGGATCACGGTTTCGGGGGCGCCGCGCGCATGCAAATCGCCGTTGCGATAGGCGAACCGCACCACCGAATCCTCGTTGGCGACGTAAACCCAGCGCGGATCGAGACCCGGCGGATAGAAGGCAATGCCGAACGGCCGGTTGAGATCGGCCGCAAAGATTTCGTGCTGCTCCGCCTGCGCCGCGTCGGCAGGCGCGCGCACCACGGTGACGCGATCGGCGGCGCTTTCGGCGACGAAAATGTCGCCGTTGGGCGCGGTCGCGAGCAGCCGCGGCCGCCTCAGGCCGCCGAGGAACTCACTGACGCTGAAGCCTGGCGGCGCAGCGAGCACGGCGTCGGCCGGACGCGCAACGAGGCGCGGCGGATTGACCGCCGACGGCGTCGCGAACGGCGCCGGCAGATCGGCCGAGATGCGGTGCGCGGTGCCAGGCTGGTCCACCTGCGCCCAGGCCGAGCTGCCGAACACGGCAGCGGCAAGGAGCGCGAGCGTGAACCGGGCCAGCGTCAAATCTTGAACGCCTCGAAGGTTTCGGGTGCGAACAGCTCCTCAGGCGTCAGGCGCCGTTGCGACAGCCCTTGCTCGTGGTGATAGCGTAGGAAAGTGTCGAGCGTATGGCGGTTGGCGGCGAGGCCGTAGGGCCACCATGCCGCGCCCATGACGCGCTTGGTCTCCTCCAAATGCGCGCTTTGCCACGGCAGCATGGTCTTCTGCGACGCGATCATTTCGAGATCGGCGTAGCAGCGCCGCTGCGCTTCGACGAACGCCTTCATCAACGACACCGCGATCCAGCGATTGGCTTCATAGAGATCGCGGCGCAGCGCGACGACGTGCATGATCGGGAAGATCTTGGTCTTGCGGAAATAGGCCTGCTC
>JAGXBG010000092.1 GCA_018971215.1 Alphaproteobacteria bacterium | reverse complement strand
GAAGTCGACGGCGGCCTCGAGACGCTGACGCTCAAGTTGCCGGCGGTAGTGACCACCGATCTCCGCCTCAACGAGCCGCGTTACGCCTCGCTGCCCAACATCATGAAGGCGAAGAAGAAACCGATCGAGCAAGTTACGCCCGAGGCGCTCGGTGTCGATCCCAAGCCGCGGCTCACGACGCTCAAGGTTGCCGAACCGCCGAAGCGCCAGGCCGGCAAGAAGCTCGGCTCGGTCGCCGAGCTGGTCGACAAGCTCAAGAACGAGGCGCGGGTGATCTGATGGCGGTCCTGGTCCTCGTCGAGCATGACGGCAAGGCGCTGAAGCCGGCAACGCTGCATACGGTCGCGGCGGCCACGAAGCTCGGCGAGGTGCACGTGCTGGTGGCCGGAGCGAACTGCGCCGGCGTCGCCGCCGAAGCCGCCAAGATCGCCGGCGCGAGCAAGGTGTTGGTCGCCGACGACGCGATCTATGCGCATCCCCTGGCCGAGGAGCTGGCGAAGCTTCTGGTCGAGCGCGCCAAGGCCTATTCGCACCTGCTGGCGCCGGCGACCACCTTCGGCAAAAACGTCATGCCGCGCGTCGCCGCGCTACTCGACGTGGCGCAGCTTTCGGATATTTCCGCCGTCGTCTCGGCCGATACGTTCGAGCGGCCGATCTATGCCGGCAACGCGATCGCCACGGTCAAATCGTCAGACGCGATCAAAATTATCACCGTGCGTGCGACCGCCTTTCCCGCCGCTACGGCGACCAGCGGCAACGCCGCGATCGAAACCATTCCGGCGGCGGGCGGCACCGGCCTCGCGCAGTATGTCGGCGCCGAGCTGGCGAAAAGCGAGCGGCCGGAGCTGACCGCGGCGCGAATCATCGTCTCGGGCGGCCGCGGCCTGCAATCGGGCGAGAATTTCAAGCTGCTGGAGCGGCTCGCCGACCGGCTCGGCGGCGCGGTCGGCGCGTCGCGTGCCGCAGTCGACGCCGGCTTCGTGCCCAACGATTATCAGGTCGGCCAGACCGGCAAGATCGTCGCGCCCGAGCTTTACATCGCGGTCGGCATCTCGGGCGCCATCCAGCATCTCGCCGGCATGAAGGATTCCAAGGTGATCGTCGCGATCAACAAGGACGAGGAAGCGCCGATCTTCCAGGTCGCGGATTACGGCCTGGTCGGCGATCTGTTCGAAATCGTTCCCGCGCTCGACGAGGCGCTGGCGAAGCGCGGCGCGGCATAAACGGGGGCAACGCATGGCGGAAGCAGCGACTACGATCAAAACCATCGGCATCATCGGCGCCGGTCAAATGGGCAGCGGCATCGCGCACGTCGCGGCGCTCGCCGGCTACGACGTCTATCTCGCCGATCTCGACCAGGCGGCGCTCGACCGCGCCACCGGCGTCATCGATAAGAACCTGTCGCGCCAGGTGAAGAGCGGCAAGGTCAAAGAGACCGACAAAGCGGCGGCGGAGAAGCGCATCAAGACCGGCACGGCGTTCGACCGCTTCAAGGATTGCGATGTCGTGATTGAAGCGGCGACCGAGAACGAGGCGGTCAAGCGCGAGATTTACAGGAAGCTGGTGCCCAACCTGAAGCCGTCGGCGATCGTCGCCAGCAACACCTCGTCGATCTCGATCACCCGGCTCGCCGCGTCGACCGACCGGCCGGGCAAGTTTATCGGCATGCATTTCATGAATCCGGTGCCGGTGATGACGCTGGTCGAGCTGATCCGCGGCATCGCCACCGACGAAACGACCTTCGCGGCGGTCCGCGAGCTGGCGGTGAAGCTCGGCAAGACGCCCGTCGCGGCCGAGGATTTCCCCGCTTTCATCGTCAACCGCATCCTGCTGCCGATGATCAACGAGGCGGTTTACACGCTCTACGAGGGCGTCGGCTCGGTCGAGGCGATCGACACGGCGATGAAACTCGGCGCCAACCACCCGATGGGACCGCTCGAGTTAGCCGATTTCATCGGCCTCGACACGTGTCTCGCGGTGATGCAGGTGCTCTATGAGGGCCTCGCCGATTCGAAGTACCGGCCCTGCCCGTTGCTGGTCAAATACGTCGAGGCCGGCTGGCTCGGACGCAAGGCCGGCCGCGGATTTTACGATTATCACGGCGACAAGCCGGTGCCGACGCGCTGATCACCGCGATGACATTGCAGCGTCATACTTTTTTGGCTTTAATGCGCGGCAAGGGTGGGCCCGAGCCCGCCAGGATTTGGAGGCTGGTTGTCGGTCGCGCTCGATAGTTGTCCGGCGCTCGTGCTCAACGCGGATTTCCGCCCGTTGAGTTATTTCCCTCTGTCGCTCTGGTCCTGGCAGGAGACGATCAAGGCTGTCTGCCTCGAGCGCGTCAACATCGTCTCGCAATACGATCGCATCGTGCGCAGCCCGTCGTTCGAGATAAAGCTGCCGAGCGTCATCTCGCTCAAAGCGTACATTCCCTTGACGCGCCGGCCGGCCTTTACCCGGTTCAACGTCTTCCTGCGCGACCGCTTCATCTGCCAATATTGCGGCGACGGCTTTCCGTCGCACGACCTGACCTTCGATCACGTCGTGCCGCGCTCGCGCGGCGGCCATACGACGTGGGAGAACGTCGTCACCGCCTGCTCGGGCTGCAACCTGCGCAAAGGCAACCGCGTGCCGGCCGAAAGCGGGCTCTATCCGCGCCACCGGCCGTTGCAGCCGACGACGCAGATGCTGCGCGACAACGGCCGCGCCTTCCCGCCCAACTTCCTGCACCATTCCTGGCGCGACTTCCTGTACTGGGACAGCGTACTCGAACCGAGTTGATCCCAGTGCGCGGCTAATACGCGTTGTTGAACGGCACCGTCACCGTTGGCACCACCGTATTGTCGTGCGGCGCGAGCACGTCGGGCACCATCTGCGCCTGGCCGACCTGCTCCGCGGTCGGACCGCGGTCGTGGGCCGCGGAGATGTCGCTTTCGATGGCGCGCGGAGTCGACGGGTCCGACGGCGCGGCCGAACTGCAACCGGCGAGCGCTACGGACGCGGCAAGGCAAACGCAGGCGAGCAGAGCGCGCATGGCAATCCTCCGTCCGAATGAACGAACTCTTGTCGGCTAGCTAGGCGGCTATTATGGCCATACCGCGAAACATCATGTCCGAAATGGGACGGCGGCCCGCGACGTCAGACACGCCGCGGCGGCGCCCCGGTTTTGTCACGCCACCGGCCGCACCGCGTGTTGTGATGGCGCGATGAACCTGCTGCGTCACATCCGCGCCTGCAACATTTGGGAGCCGGCGAACTTCCTGCCGCTGATGCACGACGGCGCGCGCGTCGGCCTGGTGCGGCGTGACAACGCCGAGCAACTGCGGCGCTTTCCCAAGGTGTTCGACGTCGGTGGCGCTGCGGTGCGGATCGTCGCCAATGGCGGCCGCGCCGAGCTCACCGCGCGCATCGACGAAGCCGTCGAGGCGCTGGTGGCGCACGACGTCCTCGCCAAATACCGGCACGAGTATTTCGCCATCGCGCCGCGCTGGGGCGCGGCGCCACATTTCGATCTCGACCGCGGCGCGGTGCCGTTCTTCGGCGCGCGCTCCTACGGCGTGCATCTCAACGGCTGGCGGCGCGACAACGGCGCGTTGAAGCTGTGGATCGGCCGGCGCGCGCCCGACAAGCTGGTCGCGCCCGACAAGCTCGACAACCTGGTTGCCGGCGGCGTCGGCCGCGACCATGGCATTGGCGAGACGCTGCTCAAGGAAGGCGAAGAAGAAGCGGCGATGCCGCGCGCGTTGACCGCGCGCGCCGTCGCGACGGGCGCGATTTCCTATCGCATGGGCATGCCCGACGGCCTGCGCGACGACGTGCTGTTCATCTATGACATCGAGACACCGGCCGGCTTCACGCCGCGCAACACCGACGGCGAGATCGTGTCCTTTGCGCTGATGGATGCCGCGGAAGTGGTGACCCGCGTGCGCGACACCGACGATTTCAAGTTCAACGTCAATTTGGTGATCATCGATTTCGCGCTGCGCCACGGCATCGTTGGGCCGGACACGCCCGACTATCTCGATCTGGTCACCGGCTTGCGCCGGCCGATCGATTAGGGGCGACGCGTGCTGATTGAATGCCGCGAATGCCGAGGCAAAGTGAGCACCACGGCGCGCTTTTGTCCGCATTGCGGCGCGCGTTTCTTCGCGCACCCGCGCTGGCGGCGCTGGGTCATCTACGCCGCACTCATCGCCGTACTGGTCATCTGGTTCAATCCGGTCGTGCGCTACGGCTATTGGGGCGCCAAGCAGGCAATCGCCTATGTCGTGACGATCTGGGCGAGTAGCGGACCGTAAACGCTCAGCCGAAGTCCGCCATTAGCCGCACCTCGTCCGGCGTTTTGCCGATGGCGCGCAGGCCGCGCAGCGTTACCGCCTGATCGCGCTTGGCGAAGCGCTTGCCCGATGCGTCGGTCAGCAGCTTGTGGTGGCGATAGCGCGGCGTCGGATATCCTAGAAGGGCTTGCAGCAGGCGGTGGAGATCGGTCGCGGCGAACAGATCCTCGCCGCGCGTCACCAGCGTGACGCCCTGGAGCGCGTCGTCCACCGTGACCGCGAGATGGTACGAGGTCGGCGTGTCCTTGCGCGCCAGTACCACGTCGCCGTGGCGCGTCGGCGCGGCTTCGACCGCGCCTTTGATGTCGTCCTCCCAAAATAGCGGACCGGTCTTGGCCTGCGCCTTGGCGACGTCGAGCCGCAGCGCATACGGCAGGCCCTGCGTGATGCGCGCGCGACGTTCATCGTCGGAGAGGTTGCGGCAAGTGCCGGGATAGACCGGCGGCGCGTCGTGCGGTGCGGCGACGGCGGCTTCGAGTTCCGCCTCGATCGTGGCGCGGGTGCAAAAACAGGGATAGATCAACGTCATCGCCTCGAGCCGCGCCAGCGCCGCGCGATAGTCGTCGAAATGCTCTGACTGTTTGCGCACACCGCCATCCCAGGCGATGCCGAGCCAGGACAGATCGTCCTCGATGGCGTCGGCGAATTCGGCGCGGCAGCGGCCACGGTCGATGTCTTCCAGGCGCAGCAGGAAGCGGCCGCTGCGCTCGCGCGCGACGCTGTGCGCGAGCAGCGCCGAGTAAGCGTGGCCGAGGTGGAGATAACCGGTTGGACTCGGCGCGAAGCGGGTAACGACGAACATCGGCGCAATTTAGCGCGCAGACCCGTACGAGGGGAATTTGCGATGACAGCCGCAGTGGCTTCGTTTATCGCTGTCGCGCGCAAACGAGGAGACCATGGAAGATCACCCGCATTCGCATTCGCACGGCCATCCGCAGCATCTGCAAGGCGTGGCGCTGCCGCCGAAATCGGGCAAGACCAAAAGCCTCGTCGTGCTGCTGCACGGCGTCGGCGCCGACGGCAATGATCTGCTTGGCCTGGCGCCTTACTGGGCGCCGGCGCTGCCCGACACCGAATTCGTCTCGCCACACGCGCCCTTCCCGTTCGACATGGCGCCGTCGGGGCGGCAGTGGTTCAGCTTGCAGGACCGCACGCCGGCCTCCGTCCTCGCCGGCGTCCAGACGGCGGCGCCGATCCTCGACCATTTCCTCGACGAGCTCTTGGCGGCGCGCGGCCTCGACGAATCGCGCCTGGCGCTGGTCGGGTTTTCGCAAGGCACGATGATGTCGCTCTATACCGGCCTGCGCCGCGCCAAGCCGCTCGCCTGCATCGTCGGTTATTCCGGCGCGCTCGCCGGCGCGGCGCTGCTGGCGAAGGAGATCCGCTCGCGGCCGCCGGTGCTCCTGGTGCACGGCGAGGACGATCCGATGGTGCCGTTCAGCGCGCTCGACGCGGCGGTGAAGGCGCTCACCGCCACCGGCGTCAAGGTCGAGGCGCTGGCGCGGCCCGACCTCGGCCATTCGATCGACGAGGAAGGCCTGACGCGTGGCGGCGAATTCCTGACCGCGGCGTTCGCCACCGGCGGCTGAGGTACGCGGCATGGCCGCCATCCGGGCCGTGTAACCGCCATCCTTCCTCGGCGGTCGAACGATTTGGAGGACATGAATCGTCAACGGGAACGCATTAACCTAGTTGGCGATTTAAGAGCCGAGCGCTTTAGGCGGAGGCGACAGGATGATCAGGATCCGCTCACGCGACGACCGAGGCGTCGAAAGGACGGGCTGGCTCGACAGTCGGCATACCTTCTCGTTCGGCCACTATTTTGACCCGGCGCATATGGGCTTCCGCGCGCTGCGCGTGATCAACGAGGATCGCGTCATTCCCGGCGCCGGATTTCCGCCGCACGGCCACAGCGACATGGAAATCATCTCCTATGTGCTCGAAGGCGCACTCGAACATAAGGATTCGACCGGCACCAGTTCGGTGATCCGTCCCAGCGAGGTGCAGCGCATGACTGCCGGCACCGGCGTACGTCATAGCGAATATAACGCCTCGAAGACCGAGCCCGTGCATTTCCTGCAAATCTGGATCCTGCCCGAGCGAGCCGGCCTCAAGCCGGGTTATGAGCAACGTGCGTTTCCGGCCGACGAGCGGCGCGGGAAGTGGCGCCTCGTCGCGTCGCATGAGGGCCACGACGGCAGCATCACCGTCCATCAGGACGTCGCGCTTCACGCTTCGCTGCTGGCGCCCGGCGAACGGATCGGCTTCGACCTGAAGCCGGGCCGGCACGGATGGCTCCAGGTCGCGCGCGGCCATGTGCGATTGAGCGGTGAACCGCTCAAGGAAGGCGACGGCGCCGCCATCAGCAGCGAAACCAAGATCGAAATCGAAGGCGAGACTGACGCCGAAGTTCTGCTTTTCGATCTCGCCTAGGCAATATCGGGCGCCTGAGCGCGCCAGGAGAGGCCATCACGCAAGCCCGCGCATTGCTCGCTCTGTCACACCAGAGACCCGCGTGCAACGCGCGGCGTAAAGCTGCCGCAGGAAACCGTCGGGCACGCAACGCTCGCAGCCGCCTGGCATTTCGGACCGAAGAAGCGCGAGCACCCAGCAAGGAGGTCTTCAGATGACCAGCGAAGCAATCCGCGACCCTCTCAAGGATCATTTGCTGACGCCCCGGAATTCGGCGTTCATCGTCATCGACTATCAACCGATCCAAGTGAGCTCGATCCGCTCCATGGATCAGAAAGAACTTGTGTTCAATATCGTTCACACGGCCAAGGCGGCCGCTACCTACCGCCTTCCCATCGTCCATTCGACGGTCAATGTCGCGACTGGCAAAAACAAGCCGCCGATTCAACCGCTCATGGACGTGTTGCGTTCGTATCCGACCTATGACCGCACCTCGATCAACAGCTGGGAGGATGTCGACTTTAAAAAGGCGGTCATAGCAACCGGTCGCAAGAAGCTGATCATGGCCGCGCTCTGGACGGAAGCGTGCCTGACCTTCCCGGCGCTAGACGCCTTGAGGGAAGGTTATGAGGTCTATGCTGTCGCCGATGCCGTCGGAGGAACCTCGGTCGCAGCGCATGAGGCAGCGCTGCGTCGCATAGAGCAGGCAGGCGGCAGGCTCATCAGCAAAACGCAGCTTTATTGCGAACTTCAGCGCGACTGGAATCGTGCGGAGACCGTTCCCGGCTTCATGGACGTTTTCGAGAACTGGGACGGATCCAATCCAGAAAGGGACCACAAGGCGGCGTAGGTCCAATGGGCCAGTCGCGTTGACATAGCGTCTGCCGTGGCGGCCGACACGGCATTTTCATTTTCCTGGCGGTCGCGCTGGCATTGCAGTTGCTCGTCGCTGCCGGGATCGTGGCGCATTACCTCACCGCATCCACCGAGGCGTGGACGACGCGCAGCAGGTGACCTCAGCCGACGCTACGGCCTTGCCGAGGTACGTTGGACATCCGGCGCGGGCACGAGATAAGGCGCGAGCTTGGCGGCGGCCTCCGGACTGGCCCAATCGACGCCGCCTTCGACGCGCCAGACCATGCGGCCGTCGCGGTCGATCAGGATGCTGGTCGGCAGGCCGACCAGTCCGAAGGTCTGCAATGCGCTGTTCTTGGTGTCGAGATAGATCGCGAGATCGGCGAGTTTGAGCCGGGCAAAGAACGGATCGACGACCTCGCCGCCGCGGCGGTCTTCCGAAATCGCCAGCACCGTGAGCCGCGAGCCCAGCCGCGCCTGCAAGCGGTCGAGCGACGGCATCTCGGCGACGCACGGGCCGCACCAGGTCGCCCAGAAATTGACCAGCAGCAGGCGGCCGCGGAAATCGGCCAGCGTCTTGGGCGCGCCCTCACGCGTCGTGAAGGCCAACGCCGGCGCTGGCTGCGGCGGATCGAGCACGGTAAACTTGAATTCTGGCTCCGTCGGCGTCCCGTTCGCGGCAAGCGGCACGGGTATGGCGGGCGGATGCTGGGCGCGGTAATAGAGCAGCAGGCCCAGCCCCGCCACGCACAGGACGACCAATACCGAAAGCGCCTTTATGACCCTCGTCATCGCCTTCCCCCGGGCCGTCGCGCCATGAGCCGGGCGCGTCCACAGGCCGGACCGAAGCCGCGCAACGCCGCGCGCGGTGGCCGGCTGTCCGGCCATCCGGCGGAAATCATGCAGCGCATCAACGTTTCGATCGATTTCGACAAGCGGCTCTATGCCCAGGACATTGCCGGCTCGCTCGCGCATTGCGCGATGCTGGTGGCGCGGCGGATCATCTCGCCGGAGGATGGCGAGGCGATCGCGCGCGGTCTAGAGAAAATTCGTGTCGAGATCGAAGCCGGCAAGTTCCCCTTCCGCGCCGAGCACGAGGACATCCACCTCAACATCGAGGCGCGGCTCGGCGAGCTGATTGGGCCGGCGGCCGGGCGGCTGCACACCGCGCGTTCGCGCAACGATCAGGTCACGACCGACTTCCGGTTGTGGGTGCGCGACGCCATCGACCATCTCGACCGGCACATGGCGCTGCTACAGACGGCGCTGATCGACCAGGCGGAGAAACATGCCGCCACGGTCATGCCCGGCTTCACCCATCTGCAGACGGCGCAGCCGGTGACCTTCGGCCACCATCTCCTCGCCTATGTCGAGATGCTCGGCCGCGACCGCGGCCGGCTGCGCGATTGCCGCAAGCGGCTCAACGAATGTCCCTTGGGCGCAGGCGCACTGGCCGGTACGTCGTTTCCGATCGACCGCGAGAAGACGGCCAAGGCGCTCGCCTTCGACCGGCCGATGGCGAATTCGCTCGACGCCGTCTCCGATCGCGATTTCGCGCTCGAGTTCCTGGCATGCTGCGCGATCGCCGGCACGCATCTGTCGCGCTTCGCCGAGGAGATCGTGCTCTGGCTGTCGTCGCCTTACGGCTTCATCCGGCTGTCGGACGCCTATACGACCGGTAGCTCGATGATGCCGCAGAAACGCAATCCCGACGCCGCCGAGCTGGTGCGTGCCAAGACCGGGCGCTTGCTGGGCGCGTTCACGTCGTTGCTGACGGTGATGAAAGGCCTGCCGCTTGCCTATTCCAAGGATATGCAGGAGGACAAGGTGCCGGTATTCGAGGCGGCCGATACGCTGGAGCTATGTCTCGCGGCCGTGACAGGCATGGTCGGCGACATCACTGTCGACAAAGCGGCGATGCGCCGCGCCGCCGAAGCGGGCTACAGCACTGCGACCGACCTCGCCGATTGGCTGACGCGCAACCTGGCGCTACCGTTCCGCGAGGCGCACCATGTCACCGGCGCGCTGGTCCAACGCGCCGAGGCGCTGGGCATGACGCTGGCCGAATTGCCGCTCAAGGAGATGCAGAACATCGAGCCGCGCCTCACCGCCGCCGCGCGTGAGATCCTGACGGTCGAGAAATCGGTCGCCAGCCGCACCAGCCTGGGCGGCACCGCGCCACCGCTGGTCGCGGCGGCG
Organism: Alphaproteobacteria bacterium; assembly: GCA_018971215.1. GTDB lineage: Bacteria > Pseudomonadota > Alphaproteobacteria > ATCC43930 > CGMCC-115725 > REEB95. The sequence goes on along the minus strand of JAGXBG010000092.1, from coordinate 24 downwards.
GCCAAGGCAGCGCGGGCGCGGTTC
>JAGXBG010000001.1 GCA_018971215.1 Alphaproteobacteria bacterium | reverse complement strand
CGCGCGTTGATGTCGCCAGCGTCGCCGCCTCGGGCTCCGACGGTTCCGTGGCCTTGGCGTCGGCGAAGACGCGCGCAAATTCGTCGAACGGCTGCGAAAATGGAATGGTCACGGGTGCCTCGCGGCCGACACCATAGAGCGGCCGCCCCGGCCTTTTCTACCCCGCGCGCAAAAAAGAAGGCCAAGCCTGCCGACAGGCAAGCGGGATGCGTTACGCCGTTTGATCTAGTTAGCCGGCGATAGCGCCGTGCAGGCGGCCGGCAGCGGCGGCCGCGCGGGTGGCACTGCCGGCGTCGGCGGCTTGGGCTTGCTCAGCTCCTGCGCCCACCAAGCGAAGATCGCCGGGTCGCAACCATCGCCTGGCGGCACGAGCGGCTGCGCGACGCATAGCAGCGAGCCCGGCGGGCATTTCAGGCGCACATGGAAATGCGCCTTGTGGCCGTACCACGGGCGCACGCGCTCGAGCCAGGTGCGGTCACCCTGCCCGGCACCGCCATAGCCATGGCATAGCGCCTCTTTGATCGCTGGATTGACGAAGATGCGATCGACCAGCGGATCGCTTGCCGCCAGGCGCAGCAACGTCACCTGGTGCGGTCCGAATTGCGCCGGATCAATCGCGCTCTGATCGGCGAGCACCATCGGCGGCGGCTCGAGCGTCGTGCGGTCGGCGACCGGCAAGCCGGGCACGGTGTCGAGTGTGAACCAGATGTCCACGTCGATGCCGGTCTCGTGCGACACGTGATTGGACGACATCGGCCCGCCGCGCGGCTGCGCCATGTCGCCGACGTAGAAATTCGGCAGACCGGCGGCGTGCGCTTCGCGTCCGAGCCGTTCGACGAATCCAACAGTCTCCGGATGGCCAAAATAGCGATGCTCCGCTGGGCGCAGCACCTCGAACCCAGGCCCGTCCCAGGGCAGCGAAACGGCGCCGGCGAGGCAGCCGTTCCACGGCCGGCCGATGACTTGCGCTGGACCGGCCGTTGGCGCGATCGTCGGATCGCTCCATGACGCCGCATTGACCGGCACGCTCAGCAGCATCCCGGTCATGACCGTCGCAATTGCCGCGGCGGCATGCATGACGACCTCCCGGTTCAATCTCGGCATAGTCTGGCGTGTCGAAGGGAACAGCGCAAAAGGAACCATGGCCGCGGCATCGCCGATCCTGATCGTCACCGGCAGCGGCCGTGCGCCGCTCGATCGGACTTACCGCTCGGGTCTCGCCTGAGCCGGCCGCTCGCGCCAGAAGCGCAGCACGATCGCCGCCAACAGCACCAGCATCGCGATGACGATAGCGACGCATCCCGGCCAGCCAGCGCGATTCCATGCATAGCCCGGCAGCACCGCGCCGATACTGCCGCCAACGTAGTAGCAGGTGACATAGAGACCGACCGCTGACGAGCGCGCGCGTTGTGCCGAGACCGCAACTGACGCCGTCGCCGCGGTCTGCACGATGAAGCCGCAACCGGCGCCGACCGCCAGTCCGGCGACGATGACCCACAGGCTGCCAGTCAACGTCAGCAACAGGCCGCAAATCCAAATACCGAGAACGCCAAGCACCAGACGCCGACGGCCGAAGCGCCGTACCAGCCGCCCGGCCAGCGGCGTCGTCGTGACGCCGACGAGATAGACGAGGAAGATTGTGCCAAGCGCCGCCGCCGATAGATCGAACGGCGGCGCGGCGAGATGGAAATTCACATAGGTGAAGGTGGCGACGAACGAGAACAGCACGCCGAAACCAACAGCGAAGATGGCGTCGAGTTGCGGATCGAAGACGTGCGCGAGAATGTGGCGCAACGCGTGTGCCGGGCCGGCGCTCGGCACGAACTGGCGTTCGCGCGGCATCAACGCCATGACGCCGACTGCGGCAACCGCGGTCAAGGCGGCAAGGCCCAGGAACGCGCCACGGATGCCATAGGGCTCGACCAGGATGCCGCACAGGAAGCGGCCGAAGAAGCCGCCGAAGCAGCTGCCCGACAGGTAGATGCCGGCGACACCTGTCGCCTCGGCAATGGGCACCTCGTCGCCGATATAGGCGACGGTGACGACAAAGATCGGCGGCAACAACAGGCCCTGGACGAAGCGCCAGAACACCATGGCCGGCAGCGTCGTCGACAGTGCGATCATTACCGTCGGGACGATCAAGGCGACCATCGCGGTGACGATCACGCGTTTGCGACCAATCAGGTCGGCGCCGGCGCCGGTGAACGGCGCGATGATCGCGACCGCCACGGTAGTGGAGCTGATCATGTGACTGGCCACGACCGCATCGACCCCATAAAGGTCGCGGATCATCGGCAGAATCGATTGCGGCGCGTACAGGTCGAGGAAGCTGCAGAAGCCGGCGAGCCAAACCGCGGCCGCCCGGGCGGGCGCTTTCATTGCGCCACTTTACCATGGCTGGGCTTTTCATCGCCGCCGTCCTGGCGTAGAAAGCGCGCGAATGGCAGACCCCAAGAAGAGTCGCAGCTACCGCGACGCCGGAGTCGACATCGACGCCGGCGATGCGCTGGTCGAGGCCATCAAGCCCTTTGCCAAGGCGACGGCGCGTGCTGGCACCGCGGCCGGACTCGGCGGCTTCGGCGCGCTGTTCGATCTCAAGGCGGCGGGTTATCGCGATCCGATCCTGGTCGCCACCACCGACGGCGTCGGCACCAAACTCAAAGTCGCCATCGCGGCCAACAAGCACGACGCGATCGGCGTCGATTTGGTGGCGATGTGCGTGAACGATCTCGTCGTCCAGGGCGCCGAGCCCCTCTTCTTCCTCGACTACTTCGCAACCGGCAAGTTGGCCGTCGCGCAGGCGACGACCATCGTCAAAGGCATCGCGGCTGCTTGCGGCGCGGTCGGTTGCGCGCTGATCGGCGGCGAAACCGCCGAGATGCCCGGCATGTATGCCGCCGGCGACTACGATCTGGCGGGCTTCGCGGTGGGCGCGGTCGAACGCGACCAGGTGCTCGACGGCGCGAACGTCGTGGCCGGCGATATCGTGCTCGGACTCGAATCCGACGGTCTTCATTCCAACGGCTTCTCGCTGGTGCGCCGCGTCGTCGAGGAGGCTGGGCTGTCATATACCGCGCCGGCGCCGTTCGCCGCCTCGCATAGCCTAGCCGACGAGCTGCTGCGGCCGACGCGGCTCTACGTGAAGCCGTGCCTGGCGGCGCTCAAGGCCGGCGGCGTCAAGGCCTATGCGCATATCACCGGCGGCGGTTTGGTCGAGAACATTCCGCGCGTGCTGCCCGATGGTCTCGCTGCCGAGATCGATGCCGCCACCTGGACGCTACCGCCCGTCTTCGCCTGGCTGACGCACACCGCCGGCATCGCGCGCGCCGAGATGGCGCGCACATTCAACTGCGGCATCGGCATGGTCGCTGTCGTCGCGCCGGCGCAAGTCGATGCCGTTGCGCGCGTTCTGACCCAAGCCGGAGAGCGCGTCCATCGTATCGGCTGCATCGTCAAAGGCGCGGGCGAGGCTAGCGCCCATCTCGTCAATACGGAGCGCGCGTGGCCCGGTTGAGGACCGGCGTGCTGATCTCCGGCCGCGGCTCCAACCTTCAGGCGCTGATCGACGCGTGCGCGGTGGGCGGCTATCCGGCCGAGATCGTCCTGGTGATTTCCAATCGCGCCGATGCTCAGGGCCTTGAACGCGCGACGCGCGCCAAGATCCCGACGCGGGTCGTTGCTTACCGCGACTTCGCCGATCGTGACGCCTTCGACGCGGCGCTCGACAGCGCGCTCAAGGAGGCACGCGTCGAGCTCGTCTGCCTCGCCGGCTTCATGCGCATCCTCGGGAGCGGATTCATCGACGCCTGGCATGACCGCATGATCAACATCCATCCTTCACTGCTGCCGGAATTTCCCGGCCTCGACACCCATGCGCGCGCGCTTGCGGCCGGCGTCAAACGCCACGGCTGTACCGTCCATTTCGTGCGCAACGCGGTCGACAGCGGGCCGATCATCGTGCAGGGCTCGGTGCCGGTGCTGCCAGGCGACGATGCCGACAAGCTCGCGGCGCGCGTGCTTGCGGTGGAGCATCGCGCCTATCCGCTGGCGCTGCGGCTAGTCGCCGAAGGCCGGGTGCGCGTCCTGCGCGACAACGTCGAGATCGACGGCCGGCCGGGTCCGGTGCGCCTCGACGCTGTGGCCTGACTGTGGCGCGTGTGGTCGCCGCGGTGGCGTTCTGGCTGGCCGTCGGCCTGGTCCAGATCTTCAACTGGGACGAAGCCGGTCCGTGGAAGGCCCTGGCGCTGCTCGCCCTGCTTGCCGCAGTACCCGTCATGCTGCGAACGTTGCGCCGACCCGTTGCGGCGATAAATTCATCGCGGATCGTGATCGCGCTCGTCGTCGCGTTGGCGGCGGCCGAGCTGATCTATGGTGCAACGCGGTTGATTCACCCGCGTCTGATCGACATGGCGACGACGACGCTTGCCGCCGGCCATGCGATGTTGGCTGGACAGAACCCCTACGTGCTGCCGATCGATCGCGAGTTGGGCGGCGCCTTCGCCGGCTACAAATATCTGCCCGTGATGCCGGTGGTCTATCTGCCGCTCGGCCTGACGTTCGGCGCGCGCGGCGTCCTGATCACCAATCTACTACTCCAGGCAGCGGCGGTCGCACTGATGCTGCACCTCGGCCGGCGTGCCGGATCGCGCGCCGCGGGCGTCATCGCCACTGCGCTCTACCTGTCGCTGCCGCTTGTGGCACAGCAATTGTTCGCCAAAGGTACGACCGATCTCGCCGCGATCGTTCCGTTGCTTCTCGCATTCGTCGCTTTCGAACGCGGCGCTTTTCTCTCCGGCCTGTGCATCGGCCTGTCGATCGCCGCCAAGCTGTTTCCGGGCGTAGCGTTCGTGCCCTGCCTATTGCCGCCCGGCAACGGCGCGCGGCTGCGCTATGCCTTGGGCATCGCTGTCGGTCTATTGCCGATCCTGCCGTACGCCCTTGCCGCACCCGGCGCGTTCTATGACAACATCGTCCTGTTCAACGCCATCCGCCCGCCCGACAGCACGAGCTGGCTGGCCTTTGCGCCGGAAGGCGCCGCGGTGGCTGCACGCTCGATCGTCGTCGCGTTCGCGCTGGCGGTCGCCGTCCATGTCTGGCGGCGCACACCGGACCTGACCGCGCGCTCGGCGCTGGCCGCGGCCTTGACCTTAGCGGTCATCCTGGCGGCACCGACCGCCCACCACAACTACCAGCTCTGGTGGCTGCCGTTCTATGCGTTGGCGCTGGGTGCGGCACTGACGCGGCCGCACAGGGGTTTGCAAAATCCGGCGGTCGCGCTATAGCTTGCCGAGTTTCCTGTTCAGGGGCTTTTGATGAGCGCGTTTGACCTGCAACCGCACCGCGAGACTTGGCTCGGCTTTGCGCGGCTGCTTCGCTGGGCGATCGGGACGATCGTCGTCGTCCTGGTGCTGCTCGCCTACTTCCTGGTCTAAAGCTCGGGAAAGAAGAACGCGATTTCGCGTTGCGCGGTCTCGGCGGAATCCGAGCCGTGGACCGAGTTGGCTTCGATCGATTCGGCGAAATCCTTGCGGATGGTGCCCGGCGCCGCCTTGGCGGGATCCGTCGCGCCCATGATCTCGCGGTTGAGCGCGACCGCATTTTCGCCTTCGAGCACCTGGACCACCACTGGCCCTGACGTCATGAACGTGACTAGGCTGCGGAAGAACGGCCGCTCCTTGTGCACCTCATAAAACCCTTCGGCCTGCGGGCACGACAGGTGCAGCGGCTTTTGTGCGACGACTTTAAGGCCACGCGCGGTGAAACGGGCGTTGATCTTGTCGGTCAGATTGCGACGCGTTGCGTCGGGCTTGATGATCGAAAGCGTACGTTCGTTGGCCATGGGCCGGGCCTCATTGCTGGCGTAAAAGTCGCGGGTTTATAGCGGGACCGGCTGCGGGCTTCAACCCGCGCCAGCTTTCTCCCAGCCCTTGTCGGTCTGCTGCCAATAGGTCAGGGCATGGCCGGCGGCCTTGGCCTGCTGCCAGCGCTCGCGCGCCGCGGCGACTGCGGCCTCGTCGTTGCCGTCGAAAACGTCGAGCACCCGCTTGTAACGGTCGACGCTCTGCGCGGTCGCGCCGTCGACCAGCACGAGCATATCCGCGTTGTTGGGGTTTTCGTCGTCGACCGTGAGCCAGATCGGCTGTTGCGCCGCATTGCCGTCCTTGGTCGAGCCATGCGGCAGGAAGGCGGCTTCGCCGTAGGTCCACAGCAGCGCGTTGAGGTGATCGACGCGCTCGGCAGAACCGGCCATCACCACGACGCGGTAACCGCCGGCATAGGCTTTCTCAAGCAGCTGCGGCAAGGCGCGGTCGAGCGTCAGGCTACGCAGATGATAGAAACCGATATCGGTCACTTGCCGTCGCGGGTCTCGTAATTGTCGCGGACGAACCGGTTCAACAGGCGCACGCCGAAACCGGTGGCGCCTTTCGGCGCAGTCGGCTTGTCCTTGGTCGCCCACGCCGTGCCGGCGATGTCGAGATGCGCCCACGGCACTTTGTTGACGAAGCGTTCGAGGAAGGTCGCGGCGGTGACGCTGCCGGCATCGCGGCCACCGCTGATGTTCTTCACATCGGCCGCGTCGCTGTCCATCATCTTGTTGTAGGCGTCGCCCAACGGCATGCGCCACAGCGTCTCGCCCGTCGCCTTGCCCGCGGCGGCAAGCTGTTCGGCGAGCTTGTCGTCGTTGCTATAGAGACCGGCATGCTCGTGGCCGAGCGCGATGATGATCGCGCCGGTTAGCGTCGCGAGGTCGATCATCGCCCGCGGCTTGAAGCGGTCCTGGCAGTACCAAAGCGCATCCGCCAGCACCAAGCGCCCTTCGGCGTCGGTATTGAGCACCTCGATGGTCTGGCCGGACATCGATTTGACGATGTCGCCCGGCCGCTGCGCGGTGCCCGAGGGCATGTTCTCGGCCAACGCGCCGACGCCGACGACGTTGACCTTGGCCTTGCGTCCAGCCAAGGCCGTCATCAGGCCGATCACGGCGCCGGCGCCGCCCATATCCCACTTCATGTCTTCCATGCCGGCGGACGGCTTGATCGAGATGCCACCGGTGTCGAAGGTGATCCCCTTGCCGACGAACGCAACCGGCGCCTGCTTTTTGTCGTCGGCGCCATGCCACTGCATGACCAGCAGCCGCGGCGGGCGGGCGCTGCCCTGTCCGACGCCGAGCAGCGCCCCCATGCCAAGCGCCGCCATCTTCTTCTCGTCGAGGATCTCGACCGTAACGCCGAGTTCGGTCAGCTCCTTGGCGCGGTCGGCGAGCGTCTCGGGATAGATCACGTTGGCCGGTTCGGAAACCAGGTCGCGGGTGAAGAACACGCCGTCGGCAATCTTGTCGAGCGGTGCAAAACGGCGGCGCGCGGCGGCGACGTCGTCGACCAGGATCGACAATGTTTTGAGCGACGGCTTCTGTTCGGACTTTTCCTTGGTGCGGTACTTGTCGAAACGATAGGAGCGCAGGCGCGCACCGTAAGCGACATGCGCCGCGATCTCGGCCGCACGATCTCCGGCTTCGACCAACACCGCCGCTTCGCTCTCGCCCGCACCATTGAGCGCCGCCAGAATAACGCCGCCACAATGCTGCCACAGCGCCCGATCGGCGGGGTCGGCCTTGCCGGTCCCCACCAACAGAACGCGCGCCACGCCGAGCTTGGCCGGCGCCAAAATCGCCAGCGTCTCTTCCGCCTTGCCCTTGAAACGCGACGCGCCCAACGCGCGGGTTAACGCCTTGCCGCTGCGACGATCGAGCTGCGTGGCTTGCGGCGACAATTTCCGCCCCTCGCCGACGAAAAGCACGAGCGTTCCCGTTCGGGGTAAGCGCGGCGGCACGAATTTGATTTTCATAGCCGATCCTCGATGCAAACGGCGAAACAGCGATAGAGCGTTGAAATCGCTGCAGTGTCAACCCGCTCAACCGGGCAGACAGAGCGGTGCCAGGGCGATTACCCGCGACCAATGTCCGTCATCCGCCGGCGGATATCGCCACTGATCGACAAGCGTCCAGCCGTTGGTACCGTGCGCGAAGAGCGCTGCCTCGCCTTCGGGAACGCCCGCCATGCCGGATGGCGTGCATGAGATCAACGCCCATCGGTTGGCGGTAAGTTTGGCGAACGTGTCCGACGCCAGCGTCGGCAGGTCGTCGAGAACAAGGTTGGGCCGGCGCGGTGGCGTCATCCGCACCAGGCCTTCGAGGACGGGAAACAGGCTGCCACCATCGCCTGGCAGGATAAGTGCGACGCGGTCGTCCGGCCCGACGGCGGCGGCGAGATGTTTCGCCAAATCCCAGGCACGCAGTTGCGGCGTCTCGAGATCGAAGCGCAGGAAATGCAAGAACACCACCGGGCAGCCGATGAAAACGGCGATTGCGAGCCCGCCCAGCCATTGCCGCCTGCGCAGCGTCAGGCCCGTAAACCACGCACGCGCCGGCGCGCGCAGCATCAGCACCAGCGTCACCATCAACAACAGCGTGAGGTGCGTGTTGTAGCGGAAGAACGAGTGCGCGTCGGCGGCCATTTGGCCGCTGAAATGCCCGATGTAGCTGACGAGCAGCGCAGCGTTATAGACCAATGTGACGACCAGCAATGTCAGGCCGGTGCGCTGGCCAGGCGCAGCCAGCGGCGCGCGGCGACAAGCGCGAACGATAAACGCGATCAGCACGGCAAGGAGCGGTCCGAAGAAAACGACCTTCTCGGCGACGATGCGCGCGATCTGGCGCAAGACCATCGGCAACATGTGCCACTGCCACTGCGCCAGCGGCATCCACGTCAGCTCGACGTCGGAGCTGGCAAACTGCGCGTGCACGTACCAGGTCCACGCGGCATACAGCACGCCAGCCGGGATCGCGGCCATGACCGCACGTCGCACGACCACACCGCCGCTGCCGCCAACGTCCGGCGGCTGCGCCGACGCCGCGAGCATGATGCCAAGCGCCAACGCGACGCTGTCCTGCTTGATCTCGACCAACGCGGCGAGCGCAGCCGCCAACAGCCAGACCGACATACGATCGCGCCGCAAGGCGAGATACCCCGCGATCGCGAGCACCACGGTCACCGATGGCTCGCTGTATCCCGACAGGTGATAACGCGGCACGAAACCGGGATTGAGCGCCGTGGCCAACAGCAGGCCGAAGGCGACGACGCTCCAACCGGGCGGTTCCGCCCGATCGTCGCTGTCGGCAACCAGGCGCGCGAGCAGCAATCCGGCGGCGAGCTGCAACGCGACGTTGAAGGCGATCAATGCCACGAACGGGAATTGTGGCGTCACCAGGCCGGCGATCAGCGCCACGAATTGCAGGTTGTAGGGCGCGGCCGGCAACAGCGAATGCGCCGCCGGCCGGCCAGCGGCCGGAAACAAGCCGTGGTCGTAAAGGTAGGCTGCATTGGGCAGAAGATTGAGAAAGGTATCAGGCTGGCTCGGGCGCGCCGAAACCATCACCGCGAGCAACGGCAACGACAGAAGCAGGACGCGACCCAGCGCCCGCCAATCCGCCGCCGTCAGGCGACTGCGCGGCTGGATCAAACCAATAAGACCGGCCGCGGTCAGGGCGATGGCCGGCACGCGCAGCGAAATCGGCAGCGCGACGCCCCAGATCGTAAGGATCCAGCACGCCACGCCCCATCCCGCAATCAGGGCGATCTCGGGCAGCGCCCTGCCCCGGCTCACCAGCCGGCCAAGGCCGATGAACATCAGCGCCGCAAAACCGACCGCCGCCCAGCCCGCAAGCTGGGCGAGGCTCGGCACCAACAGCGCCATCACGTCGATGCCCCGGGCAGGCGGTAGATCTGGAAGCGCGGTGAGATGAAAACCGGTTGCAGACCGCTGCCAGCGCGTACCACAAACGGCCACCGGCCAGCGAAGGTAATGTAGCGGCAATGCGCCAGCGCCTGTGCGACCTCCGGCGGCAGCTTCGTGCCGCCGGCGACATAGAAACGCCACAGCGCATCGGCCGAGAGCTGGTCGGCGACCGCGCCGTATTCATGCGTGAACGTGACCGGTTGCTGCGTCGCGTAGGCAAACAAGGTCGGCACAAAGGCATCGCGGCGCGCAATCGCGAGAACGGGGAAATGGAGCAGCGGCGCCGCCTCGACATTGACTTCGGCATCCGCGAAGGCGACGGCGACGCGCGCGCCGGCCGGCAACGTGTTGAGGCCGGTAAGCAAATCGGCATAGAGCCGTCCGCCGGCCTGCCACGTCGCGGCAACGACGCCGAGGCGCAACGCGAAAAGGACAAAAGCCGCAGGCAGGAAGAACCGCCCCACGCGCGCAAACGGTGCCTGCCAGGCGCTGCCACCGATCAGCAGCAAGACGACCGCCAGCGGCATCCGGCGATCGGCACCGGTTGCGCCGAACAGCGTGTCGGGCATGAAAACATAAAGCAGCGCAAGAACGATCAGCGGCGCGGCCGCCACCGGCGTGACGCGCAGCCACCGCCGCCAATAGGCGAACGCCGCGCCGATCACCATGAGGGCGAAGCAGGCGATGTCGAACGGACGGTTGTAAAGATCGAAGATGCTGAACGGCAGGTCGAGTTTGCGCACCGGCCGGGCGAAACGGATGCCGGAGCCGATGCTCGTCGCCGCATGCAGCGGCACGAATTCGACGGCGAACAACGCCAAGCTCGGCAGGAACGGCAAGAACGCGACGAGCATGGTGCCGACGGCAACGGCCGGCGCGGCGCGGACGCGCCACAGCCGGCCCGCCTCGTAGCCTGCGACCATCGCACCGTAGATGCCGAACGCCATCAGATGCGCGAAATAGATCGCCAGCGCGGCGATCAGGCCGAAACCCAGACGCCACGCGATGTCGCGCTCGCGCCATGCGATCCAGCCGGCGAGCGCCCAGAACGCCAGGCCGAGGCCGAAGAGAAAATTGACGAAGCCCCACAACAGCAGCCGGTTGTAGATCAGCAGGAATGCCGTCAGCGACCACGCCGACCAGCGTCCGTTCAGCACCCGATGGAGCACGGCCACGCCGCCAGTCGGCAAAAAATAAGTCGCCACGAGAAACAGCTTGCCGGCGGTTTGCAGCGACACCACGGCGAGCAGCGGCGGCACCAGCGCGTCCATCGCCAGATCGGGCAGCGGCCGCCAGGCCAAGGCATAGTATTGCCGCAGCGTCGGCGAGCGGCTCAGCCCGGCGAGCAGGTGCATGCGCGCAAGATGGTTCGGATAGTCGACCAGCGGCGGCAGCGGTGTCAGCAGCAGCGGAATGCAGGCGACCAACAGCAGCGCCACGAACAATGCGGCGAAGACGCGGAACGGCAAATCCGCCAAATCAATCCCCCCTCGATCCGACACCGCATCTCCATTCGCCGCGCGCTGGGAGATTTCCACGCCGCTGGTCGGCTCGCAAGCCGCTTCACCCAACGAACGAATCGCCAGGTTCACCACGCCGGCGGCGGCAATTCCGCTATGGCGGAAGACGCGCCACACCTATAATCGCGCGTCATGGATCGGCTGACGTGGTACGTGTTCCGCCAGGCCCTGATGGTGACGCTTTCGGTCGGCGTCATCTTCAGTGCGGCGGTGTGGCTTTTGCAATCGCTGCGCCTCGTCGACTTGATCGTTAATCGTGGACTCTCGATCGGGCTCTTTCTTTATCTCGCGGTGCTGATCCTGCCGCGCTTCGTCGACGTCGTGCTGCCGATCGCGGTCTTCACCGCGATCGTCTTCATCTATGCCAAGCTGATCGCCGAAAGCGAGCTCGTCGTCATGCGCGCGTCGGGAATGAGCCAGTGGGCGCTCGCCAAGCCTGCGCTGATGGTCGGCGCCGCCGGCATGGTCACGCTTTACGTCATGGCGTTCTATTTCCTGCCGGCATCCAATCGCGCGTTCAAGGACCTGCAGTTTGAGATCCGCAACAAATTCGCCACCGCCCTGATCCAAGAAGGCGTGTTCAACACGCTGTCGGATACGTTGATGGTCTATGTCAGACAGCGGGATTCCAAAGGCGACCTCCTCGGTCTGCTGATCGAAAACACCAGCGACAAGGACAAGCCCATCACCATAACCGCCGAGCGTGGCGCCCTCGTCGACACACCCGAGGGTCCGCGCATTCTGATGGTGAACGGAACGCGCCAACAGTTCGACCACCTCACCGGCAAGTTGTCGTCGCTGTCATTCAAGAGCTATACGCTCGATCTGTCAGAGATGCAGAATGCGCCGACGCTGCGCGACCGTCAGCCCGACGAGCTCTATCTGGGCGAGCTGCTGGACAACCTTAACAACCAGGCGCTGGTGGTCGAGCTCAACATGCGGCTCGCCGGTCCGTTGACGGCGTTGTCGATGGCGGCCATTCCGATTCTGTGCCTGTTGCCCGGCGAGTTCAATCGCCGCGGCCAGGCGCGCCGCATTCTCATCGCCATCGCGACGGCGCTGGCGATCGAGATCGTCGACGTCGGTCTGACGAATCTTGCGCGCAGCACCTTGACCGTCATCCCCCTCATCTACGTCAACGCCATCGGGCCGTTCATCTTGGTGCTGTGGATGTGCTGGCGTTCTGCCGCCGGCCGGCCGCCGGTGGCGTTCCTTGCGCGGCGCGCGGCGCCGTAGCCATCATGTCGCCCTGGAAGACGCTGTTCCGCTATATCGCGCGCCAGTTCTTCATCTGGTTCTCCGGCGTCTTCCTGACGATGACGGCGATCGTATTCATGCTCGACTATGTCGAGCTGATCCGGCGCGCCGGCACCAAGGCCGACGTCACGTTGCTGGTGCTGCTCAAGCTTGCCTTGCTCAAACAACCCTATATGGCGCAGCAGATCCTGCCCTTTGCGGTCCTGTTCGGCACGATGATGGTGTTCTGGCGCCTGACACGCAGCCATGAACTTGTCGTGGCGCGCGCCTCCGGGATCTCGGCTTGGCAGTTCGTCGCGCCGCCACTGGCGGGCGCATTTTTAATCGGCGTTGTCTCGGTCACGTTGTTCAACCCGATCGCATCCGTCACCCAGGCCCGCTACGAGACGTTGCAAAACCGCGTGCTGCAAGGCGGCAACCCGCAATTCGCGCTTTCGAGCACCGGGCTTTGGCTGCGCCAGAGCGACACCCAGGGCAATCCGTCGATCGTTCACGCCGAACGATTTACATTGCCGCAGCGCGCTCTACACGACGTCATGTTCCTGTTCCTGGCGCACGACACGCGCCTTGAGCGCCGGATCGACGCGCAGCAGGCGACGCTCGGATCGGGCGTATGGACGGTGCGCGACGGCACCGATTGGTCGCCCGACAAGCAGCCGCAGCAATTCGCCGAGATGGAAATTCCCACCAACCTGACTCCGGCCAAGATCCAGGACAGCTTCGCGCCGCCTGAAACCATGTCGTTCTGGGAACTGCCCGGCTTCATCCGCTTGCTCGAAGCGTCCGGCTTCTCGTCGCAGCGTCATCAACTGTATTTCGATACGCTGCTCGCGCGGCCTCTGTTGCTCGCGGCCATGGTTCTGATCGCCGCCAGTTTCAGCCTGCGGATGCAGCGCGCCGGCGGCGCGACGCTGATGATCGCCGTCGGCATCGCCAGCGGCTTCCTTCTTTATTTCCTCTCCGACGTCGTATTTGCCCTTGGCCTGTCTGCGACCATTCCCACCCTGCTCGCGGCTTGGACGCCGGCGGGCATTTCTTGGCTCGTCGGCGTCAGCCTGCTGCTGCATCTCGAAGACGGCTAACGGCATGCGTGGGGGAAAATTGATTTACCGGATCGCCGGCGCGGCCGCGCTTGCCGCTGCAGCCGCGCCGGCGGCCGCGCAGAATGCCGCGCACGCGCCCAACAAGCCGGTACTGTTCCAAGCCGACCAGGTGGAATACGACCAGGATCTCGGTCTCACGGTCGCCCGCGGCCATGTCGAACTCGATCAGGTCGACCAGATTCTCTTGGCCGACACGGTGACGTACAACCAGCGCACGGACACCGTCACCGCATCTGGGCATGTCAGCCTGTTGCAGCCGGGCGGCGACATCGTGTTCTCCGATTACATGGAGCTGCACGATGACATGCGTGAAGGCTTTATCAAGGACGTCCGCATTCTGCTGTCGGATGGCTCGCGCCTGGCGGCGAACACCGGCCGTCGCATCGAGGGCAATCGCACCGAATTGCGACGCGGCGTTTATTCGCCCTGCGAGTTGTGCGCGAGCGACCCGACGAAGCCGCCCGTGTGGCAGATCAAAGCCGAACGCGTCGTCCACGACAAGCAAGAACAGACCGTCGAGTACCACGACGCGACCATGGAACTCGACGGTTGGCCGATCTTCTATACGCCCTATTTCTCCCACCCGGACCCGTCTGTGAAACGGGAGTCCGGTTTCCTGCCTCCGACCGTCGGTACCGGCAGTACGCTCGGCTTTCACGTCACACAGCCCTATTTCTGGGCGATCGCGCCGGACAAAGATCTCACCATCCGTCCCATGGTGACAACCGACGCTGGCGACGTCCTCGACGGGGAATACCGGCAGGCTTGGGGTTTCGGGCAACTCGACGTCGAAGGCAGCATCGAGGCCGGCGACGCTCCCGTGCAAACCAGCCCGCTCGGCGTATCGACGACCACAAATTCAACGACATCGATCCGCGGCCATCTATTTGGCAACGGTAAGTTCGCTCTGAACCAAAATTGGCGCGCCGGCTTCGATGTCCAGCGCGTGTCCGATCAGGCCTATCTTCTCAAATACCACTTTCCGCAGCCGACCAACTTCCTCACCAGCCAGGTCTACGCCGAGGATTTCGGGCCGCGCAGCTACGGCAACATCAGCGCCTATTCGTTTCAAAGCCTGAATTCGCTGGTTGGCGACGGCATTCAGCCGATCGTCGCGCCGATCGCGACCTACGACTGGACCAGTCCGGCTGATCCCATCGGCGGCCGCCTCGAATTGAGCGGCAATGCCCTCAATCTCGAACGGCACAGCGGTTCCAACATTCGGCGCTTGGTCACGAAAACTGAGTGGCGGCTGCCGTTCGACGGGCCGCTCGGTGATCGCTATCAGTTCTCGATGTCGGTGCGGGCCGACGGCTATGATTCCGACAACGTCCAATCCACCGAGAACTCGCAAGTGTTCCGTTCCGGCACTAGCGGCCGGGTATTTCCGCAAGGAGCGTTGCTATGGCGCTACCCGTGGGTTCGCCGTGACGGCTACACCAGCGAAGTGATCGAGCCTATGGCCGGATTCATTGCCGCGCCCAACGGCGGCAACCCGGCGATTATTCCCGACGAGGATAGCGAGGGGTTCGAGTTCGACGAGACGAGCCTGTTCCGGCCCGACCGGTTGCCCGGCTACGATCGCGTCGACAGCGGACAGCGCGTCGACTACGCCCTCCACACCGGCATCTACAACGCCGAATATGGCAGCAGCAACCTCCTCATAGGCCAAAGCTATCGGTTGGAAAAAAGCAGCGCGTTCGATATTGGCAGCGGCCTCGAAAATCAGGCGTCGGATGTCGTCGGTGGGTTGCTGCTCTCGCCGTCGACCTTCCTCGACCTGTATTACCGCATGCGCCTCGATCACTCGACCCTGGCCATGCGCCGGCAGGAAACCGGCTTTTCCACAGGTCCAGCAAACCTGCGCGTTAGCGGTTCTTTCATCTCGTTCAAATCGGTCCCCGGCCTGACCTCGCCGTTGCAAATCGGCGATCAGATCAGCATCGCGGTGAACGCCGCGCTTACGCAATACTGGTCGGTCGGTGTCCACGACACGCGCAATATCAGCCAGGGCGGCAACACGATCTATTCGGGCGTCGACTTGACGTACCGCGACGATTGCCTCGCGATCACCACCTCTCTCCAGCAATCCGGCGTACAGCTCGGCGACGTTCATCCCGGCGTCAGCCTTCTGGTCACGTTCGTGTTCAAGAATCTGGGCGAAGTCGGGACAAAACTGGCGTCGTCCGGGCCATAATCTGAACGCGCCGATAGTAGGAAAAGCGCCGCCGACCGGTGTATGTTCCGTGACCGGAGACGTTTGGCCCCTTACTTGGCGAGACCTTTGCCCGACCATGAGGCTGTTGCTGTCACTTGTCGTATTGACCTGCGTTGCCGTCGGCGCCCAGGCACAGGAAGAAAACCGCATCGCCGCCGTCGTCAACAACGACATCGTCAGCATGGACGATCTGTCGGCACGCGTCGCGCTGGTGTTGTCGTCTTCCAACATTCCCGATACGCCCGAAAATCGCCAGCGTTTGCAACCGCGCGTGCTGCATCAGATGATCGACGAGAAGCTCGAGGTCCAGGAAGCCCGGCATCTCAACGTGACCGTAACAAAGGAAGAGATTGACAATGCGATCGCCGGCATCGAGCAACGCAACAACATGCCCAAGGGCGGCCTCGACGCTTATCTGAAACGCGTCGGCATCGCCAAGACCGCGCTAACCGATCAGCTGACGGCCGAAATCGCCTGGTCGAAGGTCGTGCGCAACCAACTTTCCGAGGAGGTGTCGATCTCCGACGAGGAAATCAACGAAGCCATGGCCCGGATCAAGGAAGATGCGGGACAGCCGCAAAGCCACATCGCCGAGATCTATCTGGCGATTGACAACCCTTCGCAGGAACAGGACGTCGAACGCCTCGCCAACCAGCTCATCCAGCAAATCCGCTCTGGCGCCAATTTCTCCGCGGTCGCGCAGCAATTCTCACAGTCGCCGAGCTCGGCGGCTGGCGGCGATATCGGTTGGGTAACGCCGAGCCAACTGCCGCCGCTGCTGGGCCAGGCGCTGGGCAAAATGAAGCCGGGCGAAATGTCGTATCCGCTCCGGACGCCAGGCGGATACTACATCCTGTATATGATCGACCGTCGGATCTTCGGCCAGGTGAATCCAGACGACGTGCAACTGGGACTGACGGAGGTCGTCTTCCCGTTGCCACCAACGGCGAGCGCCGCCCAGGAACAACACATCATGGCCGAAGCCCAGCAGGTCTCCGGTGCGGCGAAGAGCTGCGGCGAGCTGGCAAAGCTCGGCCACGACCATAATCCACCGCTAACGACGCAGAACGGCGACGTCACCGCCGCGCGGTTGCCGCCGGATATCCGCCCGCAGGTGCTGCAACTCAAACTCGCCGAAGCCAGCAAGCCGATACGCCTCGCCAACGCCCCGGGCGTCGCGGTCTTCATGGTGTGCTCGCGCAAGGAACCGAGCAGCGGCATGCCGACCCACGACCAGGTTTCCGAGAACCTCGCGCGGGCACGGCTTGACGCTCTGGCGCGGCGCTACCTGCTCGACTTGCGCCGCGCGGCCTATGTGGATATCCGCGCGTGACCGCACCGCTCGCGCTGACGATGGGGGAACCCGCCGGCATCGGCGGCGAAATCACGCTCAAGGCGTGGCGGGAGCGCGCCGCGCCGCCATTCTTTGTCATCGACGACCCGGCGCGGCTGATCGCGCTGGCGCAGGCGACTGGCCTCGACGTGCCGGTTCGCGAAATTCGCGACCCAGGCGAGGCCGCACGCATCTTTTCGGATGCGCTGCCGGTGCTGGCGCAGCCCCTGCCGCGCGTGCCGGTGCCCGGCCGACCTGATCCGGCGAACGCACCGGCGGTGATCGCCGCCATCGAACGGGCCGTGACGCTGGTCCGCAACCGCCAAGCGAGCGCCGTGGTCACCAATCCGATCCAGAAGGAGACGCTGTACGACGCTGGCTTCGCCTATCCCGGCCATACGGAGTTTCTCGGCGCGCTCGCGAATGTTGCGCACCCGGTGATGATGCTGGTCGGCCCTGAACTGCGCGTCGTGCCGGTTACCGTCCACCTGTCGCTAGCCGACGCGCTCGCGACGCTCTCGACCGCGACGATCGTGACGTGCGGCCGCATCACAGCGGCGGCGCTGAGGCGCGACTTCGGCATCGCCCGGCCGCGGCTGGCGGTCGCGGCGCTCAATCCACATGCGGGCGAGGCCGGCGCCATGGGCCACGAGGAACACGACATCATCGCGCCAGCGGTCGCTGCGCTCGCAGCACAGGGCATCGACGTCAGCGGCCCGGCACCGGCCGACACGCTGTTCCATGCCGCGGCGCGCGCGCGCTACGACGCCGTGCTCTGCATGTATCACGACCAGGCGCTGATCCCGCTGAAAACGCTCGATTTCGAGCGCGGCATCAACATTACGCTGGGCCTGCCGTTCATCCGCACCTCGCCCGACCACGGCACCGCGACAGACATCGCCGGTCGCGGCACTGCCAATCCGGCCAGTTTGATCGCCGCGCTGACGACGGCCAGCGCCATGGCGACGCGGCGCGCGGCACAACCGGCCGAGGCCTGAGAACCGGCTTGGCGGACGATACGCCGCCCCTGCCGCCGTTGCGCGACATCATCCGGCGCCACGGCCTCGCGGCGCGCAAGGCGCTCGGCCAGAATTTTCTCCTCGATCTCAATTTGACGCGGCGCATCGCCCGCAGCGCGGCGCCGCTTGCCGACTGCAACGTCGTCGAGATCGGACCAGGCCCCGGCGGCTTGACGCGGGCGCTGCTGCTCGAAGGCGCGCGGCGCGTCGTCGCGATCGAGCGCGACGAGCGCTGCCTGCCAGCGCTCGCCGAGCTTGCCGCCGCCTTTCCGGGCCGCCTCGACATCGTACCGGGCGACGCGCTGACGATTGATCCGGCGAGCCTAGTTCCGGCGCCGCGCAAGATCGTCGCCAATCTGCCCTACAACGTTGCCACGCCGCTGCTGATCGCCTGGCTGCCGAGTATTGCCGCCTTCGTCGATTTCACGCTCATGTTCCAAAAAGAGGTCGCCGCCCGGCTCGCCGCCAAGCCGGACACGCGCGATTACGGGCGGCTGTCGGTCTTGACCCAATGGCTCGCCACCGTCGAGCGCCCGTTCGACATCGCACCCAAAGCCTTCGTCCCGCCGCCCAAAGTGACGTCGACGGTCGTGCGCCTGACGCCGCGACCGGAGCCGCAGGCGCCCTGCGACCAGGGCGCGCTCGAGCGCGTCACCGCCGCCGCCTTCGGCCAACGTCGCAAGATGCTGCGCCAGAGTCTGAAATCGCTTGGCGATGCCGCCCGATTGCTGCACGCGGCACAGGTCGATCCCACCGCGCGGGCCGAGAGCCTGACCGTTACCGAATTTTGCGCCCTGGCGCGAGCGCTGACTGCGAGCGTGCGCTAGACGCCGCGCAGGCGGTTGACGAACTCGGCGAGTCCGACCTGGCGCCGGCGCTGGACGCGCTCGGCGCTCAGGATCGCCTGCACGCGGCGGACGCTGTCCTCGAAATCGTCGTTGATCACGACGTAGTCGTACGCATCCCAGTGGCTCAGCTCTTCCGACGATTTTGCCATGCGTGCGCGCACGACTTCGTCGCTGTCCTGCGCGCGCGATTTCAAACGCGCCTCGAGCGCGGCCATGGTCGGCGGCAGGATGAACACCGAGACCAGGTCGGCACCGATCTTCGCCTGTAGCTGTTGCGTGCCCTGCCAATCGATATCGGTGATGATGTCGCGGCCGCTTTCGATGGCCGCCATCAGCGGCGCGCGCGGCGTGCCGTAACTGTGGCCGAAGACCGTCGCATGCTCCAGCAGCTCACCATTCGCGACCATCGTCGCGAACCGCGGCGGGTCGACGAAATGATAGTCCTCGCCGTCGACTTCGCCGGCCCGGCGGGGACGCGTCGTGGCCGAAACCGACAGCGCCAGTTGCGGCTCGCGCGTCACCAGGGCGCGCGTAATCGTGGTCTTGCCGGCGCCCGAAGGCGACGACAGCACCAACAGGATTCCGCGTCGTTTGATATCGCGCATCGTCATGGCTATTCGATGTTCTGCACTTGCTCGCGCAGCTGCTCGATGGCGGCTTTGAGGCCGAGTGCCACCCGCGTCAGCTCGAGATCGGGCGATTTCGAAGCGAGCGTGTTCGCTTCGCGGTTGAACTCCTGACACAGGAAATCGAAGCGCCGGCCGATCGGCCCGCCTTCTTTGAGTAGGCTCCGCGCGGCGTCGACGTGCGCGGCGAGCCGGTCGAGCTCCTCGCGCACGTCGCCGCGCGCGACGATGAGCGCAGCCTCTTGCGCCAGGCGCTCTTCCGGAAGCGCCGGCACGGCCTCAAGCAGCGCCGCGACCTGTTCCTTGAGCCGCGCCTTGGCGGCCGCCGGCTGGGCTACGGCCGTGCGCTCCGCCGCGCCGACCAACGCCGTGATCTCGGCGAGGCGCGCCTCGAGTGCGGGCACGAGTCGTTGGCCTTCGGCGAGGCGCATCGCCGTCAGGGCGCCGAGCGCGGCCTCGAAATCGCGCTGCATCGCGGCCTGCCGCTGTTCGTCGGCCGGGGTATCGGCGGTTTCCTCGCTGCTTTCGAGCACACCTTTCAGGGCCAAGAGCCCGTCGATCCGCGGCGGCGCAGCGCCCGTCTCCCGCGCCAGCTCCTTGGCAAGTGCCATGATCTCCGCTAGGGCCGCACGATTGACGCGCAACGGCACAGCGCCGGCGGATTTCGTCACCGTCAGCGTGACGCTCACCGCTCCGCGCTTGAGCCGTTCCGCCAGGGCGACGCGCAACTTAGGCTCAAGCGCGTCGTAACCGGCCGGCAAGCGGCACCGCAGATCGAGCGATTTGGAATTGACGCTCTTGATCTCCCACACCCACCCGAGCCCGTCGGCATGCCCCTCCGACCGCGCGAATCCGGTCATGCTGGCAACGCTCATGGCAAGTCGAATCCCCTGTGTGGCCCAGAGCTTATAGCCTTGGCTCGCCACGGCAACAACTGCAGCGCTATTGCGCCGCGCCGGATGTCTTGGCTTGCGTGCGGGCGCGCAGCTCGGCGATGTTCTTGTCCTGCTGCGCGAGGGTCTTGGCGAAGCGATGGCCGCCGTCGCCATCGGCGACGAAATAGAGCTCGCCGCGCAGATCGGGGTGCACCGCCGCTTCGAGCGCTGCTGCGCCCGGATTGCAGATCGGTGTCGGCGGCAGGCCTTTGAATTTATAAGTGTTGTACGGCGTATCGACGAGCAAATCGTCGTGGCCGAGAGCGCGGCCGAGCGGTTTCCGGCCGGCATCGGTCAAGCCATAGATCACGGTCGGATCGGCCTGAAGCGGCATGTTGATGCGCAGCCGGTCGATATAGACGCCGGCAACCCGCGCGCGTTCGTCCGCGCGCGCCGTTTCACGCTCGATGATCGACGCCAGCGTCACCATCTGCTGGGCGTTGGCGAGCGGCAGGCCCGGCGCGCGTCCGGCCCAGGTCTTCGCGACGATGGCGTCCATCGCGTGCGTCATGCGCGCGACCAGTTCGTTGCGCTGCTCGCCATAGATGTAGAAATAGGTCTGCGGCAGCACGCTGCCCTCGGGCGGCGGAATCGTGATCGAGCCGGCGAGCGCCGGCGCGGCGTCGACCAGCGCGACCACCTCGGCGCTGGTCAGCCCTTCGACAACCGTCAGCTTGTGGCGAACGACCCGGCCGGACAGCAGCAGGCCGACGATCGCCCGCGGGCTGATTGCCGCGGCGAATTCGTACTCACCGGCCTTGAGCCGGTCGGCCGTGCCGGTCACGTGCACCGCAGCGGCGAAGGCCCAGGGATGCGCGATGACGCCCGCTTGGCCCAGCGTCTCGGCGATCTGCTCGACGCTCGACCCCTTGGGTACGACGACGACTTTGGCTTTGGCGAGCGGTCCGGCGGCGAAGTAATCGCCGACCCCCCATCCGAGCACCGCGGCCGTCACGACCACTAGGGCGATGATCCCCAGCGCGCCGTAACGGAGCCACCGCATCTCAGGGCGCCGGGCCGAAGATCAGCGACGCGTTGGTTCCGCCAAAGCCGAACGAGTTGCTCAACGCGTAACGCACCGGCCGCTGCTTGGCCTTGAGCGGCACAAGATCGATGTCGCAGCTCGGCGACGGGTTTTCGAGGTTGAGCGTCGGCGGCACGACGCCGTCGCGCAACGCCAGGATCGAGAAGATCGCCTCGACGCTGCCGGCCGCGCCCAACAAATGGCCGATCGCCGATTTGGTCGAAGACATCGACAGTTTGTAGACCGATTCGCCGAAGAGCCGCTTGACGGCGCCTAATTCGATTTCATCGCCGAGGGGCGTCGAGGTGCCGTGCGCGTTCACGTAATCGATCTGGTCCGGCGCGAGCTTAGCGCGGCCAAGCGCATTGCGCATGGCGCGGAAAGCGCCGCTGCCGTCTTCGGCCGGCGCCGTGATGTGATGCGCGTCGCCCGACATGCCGTAGCCGATTACCTCG
This sequence comes from Alphaproteobacteria bacterium, assembly GCA_018971215.1. Taxonomy (GTDB): domain Bacteria; phylum Pseudomonadota; class Alphaproteobacteria; order ATCC43930; family CGMCC-115725; genus REEB95. The sequence goes on along the minus strand of JAGXBG010000001.1, from coordinate 19,246 downwards.
GCGTAGATCTTGGCGCCGCGCTTCTTGGCGTGCTCGAGCTCTTCGAGAACGACGATGCCGGCGCCCTCGCCCATCACGAAACCGTCGCGCTGCTGATCCCACGGGCGCGAGGCACGCTGCGGTTCGTCGTTGAACTTTGTCGACAGCGCACGCGCCGCGGCAAAACCGGCGATACCGATGCGGCAGATCGCCGCTTCGGTGCCGCCTGCGACCATGACGTCGGCATCGTCCCACATGATGATGCGCGCGGCGTCGCCGATTGCATGCGCACCGGTCGAGCAGGCGGTCACCACGGCGTGATTGGGGCCGCTGTATCCATAGCGGATCGAAACGTGACCCGACGCCAGGTTGATCAGGTTGGCCGGAATGAAGAATGGCGACAGCCGGCGTGGACCCTTTTCGTGAACCGTCAGCGCGCCTTCGGTGATTCCCGGCAGCCCGCCAATGCCGGAGCCGATCATCACGCCCGTGCGCTCGCGCTCGACCGGGTCGGTCGGCTTCCAGCCGGAATCGTCCACCGCCTGCGCGGCCGCCGCCAGCGCGAAGACGATGAACTCGTCCATCTTGCGCTGTTCCTTCGGCGGCACCCAGTCGTCGGCATTGAACGAGCCCGACGCAGTCTCGCCGCGCGGCACCTGGCCGGCGATCTTCGCCGGCAGGTCCGACACGTCGAAATTCTGGATCGCACGTATTCCGGATTGGCCTTCGAGCAGCCGCTTCCAGACAGTCTCGGTCCCCACGCCCAAAGGCGTGACGACGCCGCAGCCAGTGACGACAACGCGTCTCATGGACGAAACGCTATGATTTGTGCTGCTCGATGAAGTTCACCGCGTCCTTCACGGTCACGATCTTCTCGGCCGCATCGTCGGGAATTTCGCAGCCGAATTCCTCTTCGAACGCCATGACCAATTCGACAGTGTCGAGGCTGTCGGCGCCCAAATCGTCGATGAAGCTGGCGTTCTCGGTCACCTTCGTTTCGTCAACGCCCAGGTGCTCGACGACGATCTTCTTTACCCGGTCGGCGATATCGCTCATGAGACTTACCTCAGAAAGATTGACGCGCTGTTGGCTACAAATGTTGGTGGATCAAGGTGTTAGACACCCGCCCGTACGCCCGGGCAACGCCGTCGGACGAGGCGGGGCTGACATAACATAGATGGCGGGCCATGGCCACCCTCGATCGAACGCCGGTTCAAAGCATCGCCAGGCCGCCGTTAACGTGCAGCGTGTGGCCGGTGACATAGCGCGATTCCTCGCTGGCGAGGAACAGCACGCACGCCGCCACCTCGTCCGGCGTCCCTTGCCGACCCATCGGAATCGCGGTTTCCAGCTTCGTCTTCTGCTCGACCGACAGTGTCTCGGTCATCGCCGTGGCGATGAATCCGGGCGCGACGCAGTTGACGGTGATGCCGCGTGACGCGACCTCGGCGGCGAGCGCCTTGGTCATGCCGATCATGCCGGCTTTTGCCGCGGCGTAATTCGCCTGGCCGGGATTGCCGGTGCTACCGACGACCGAGCCGATGCCGATGATGCGGCCCCAGCGCCGCTTCATCATGCCGCGCAGCGCCGCGCGCGCGAGGCGGAAGCCGGCGGTGAGATCAACCTCGATCACCTTGGCCCAATCCTCGTCCTTCATCCGCATCGCCAGCCCGTCCTTCGTCAAGCCGGCGTTGTTGACCAGAATGTCGAGCTGGCCGAATCGTTCATCGGCCGCTTTTATCAACGTCTCGGCCGCCGCAGGATCGCCGAGATCGGCGGTGGCAACCGCGGCGCGCTCGCCCAATGCCTCCTTGAGCGCGGCCAGCTTGTCGGCCTTGGTACCGGCGAGCAGCACCTTGGCGCCGGCGCCGTGCAGGGCGCGCGCAATCGCGCCGCCGATGCCTCCCGAAGCGCCGGTCACCAGCGCCGCCTTGCCGCTCAGATCGAACATGGAATTCCTTCCGCCGCTCACAGCGTCTTGAGAAAGGCCTCGATTTCGGCCGGCGCGCCGAGCGACTGGCCGGTCATCTCGCGGTCGATCCGCTTGGCGAGGCCGCTCAGCACGCGGCCAGAGCCGACTTCGACCAGCGCGCTTACGCCTTGGCTCTTCATGTAGAGCACGCACTCGCGCCAGCGCACCAGGCCGGTTACTTGCTGGACCAGCAACTCCTTGATCTCGGCCGGATCGCGCACGGCGGACGCCGTCACGTTGGCGACGACGGGCACCACCGGTTCGACGAATTTGACTTCGGCGAGCGCCTCTTGCATCTCGCGCGCCGCCGGCTCCATCAGCGCGCAATGGAACGGCGCACTCACCGGCAACATGATGGCGCGCTTGGCGCCGCGGGTCGCGGCATGTGCCACCGCGCGTTCGACCGCCGCCCGGTGGCCGCTGACCACGACTTGGCCGGCGCCGTTGTCGTTCGCAGCTTCCAGCACCTCGCCCTGCGCCGCTTCGCTGGCGACGGCACGCGCCACGTCGAGTTCGAGCCCGAGCAACGCCGCCATCGCGCCCAGCCCCACCGGCACCGCGCGCTGCATCGCCCGGCCGCGCCGCTTCAACAGCCGCGCGGCGTCGGCGACCGAAACCGCATGCGCCGCCGCCAGCGCGGAATATTCGCCCAGCGAATGGCCAGCGACGAATGCGGCGTGACGCTTCAAATCGAGCCCACCGTCCCTTTCCATCACGCGCATTGCCGCCAGGCTCACCGCCATCAGCGCCGGCTGGGCGTTTTCGGTCAGCACCAGCTCGCTCTCCGGTCCTTCGAACATCAGGCGCGACAAATTCTGTTTCAGCGCTTCGTCGACGTCGCCGAACACGTCGCGTGCGGTGGCGAATGCGGCGTGCAGCTCGCGGCCCATGCCGACCGCCTGCGAACCTTGACCGGGAAATACGAATGCGCGGCTCATGCTCGACTCAGTTCAAAACCGGACTGGCGCCATCGCGGTGTACGGCTCGCAACGCAGCTGCCAGTCGACGATCTGCTGCTTGTTCTCCGCCGGCGCGACATCTTTTTTCTGCACGTCGTAGCCGGGCACGGTGCAGATTTGATCGGCCTTCCACGCCAGCAGCGGTTGCGCCGCGGCGACGTCGGCCGCCTCGCCGGTTGCGGCGGAGACGCCGATGACGTCGCGCGCCGGATCGCGATCAACCGGCACACAGCCGGCGACGAGTGCCGCCAGGGCCAAAACCAGCCACGCCTTCATGAGTCCTCCCGGCGCACCGGATACACCCGCGCCGAAACGCTGTAAAGCGGCTGCAACGCGCCCCAACCCGGCGCCGCCGGCGCGAAAAGCGGCGCTCGCGCCATCGTCCGCCTTGCTATACTCGCCGCCAATCAGCGACCGCCGCCATGACCGACCGCTACGTCATCGAAGATCGCGCCCAGAATACGTTCTCGCTGTCGCGCGAGGCACTGGTTTCGCCCGCCGTGCTCGAGAAAGAGCATCGCGCGATCTTCGATAGGTGCTGGATCTATGTCGGCCATGCGTCCGAGCTTGCGCAGCCGGGCGATTTCCGCACCCGGCAGGTCGCCGGCCGGCCCGTGATCTTCTGTCGCGACAAGGCAGGAGTGATTCGCGCGCTGCTCAATTCCTGCCGCCACCGCGGCACGACGGTGTGCCGTGAGCGCGAAGGCAACGCGCGCCAGTTCATGTGCATGTATCACGGCTGGACCTACGAGACCGACGGCGCGCTCAAGAACGTGCCCGGACCCGAGGCCTATGGCGCCGCGTTCGACAAACGCAAATTCGGCTTGGTGCCGGTGCCGCGGTTCGAGCATTACCGCGATTTCTATTTCGCCTGCTTCGATCGCCTGGCGCCGCCGCTCGTCGATTATCTCGCCGGCGCCAAGGAATATATCGACCTGGTCGTCGATCAATCGCCGTCGGGCCGGATGGAGATCATCGCCGGCGTGCAGGAATACGACGTCAAGGCGAACTGGAAACTCTTGGTCGAGAACAGCGTCGACGACTATCACCTGCCGACGGTGCACACGACCTGGCTCAACTACATGAAGAACGCCGGCGTCAACGTACGGCCGCCGAAAGAGGAAGGCTTGCTGCTACCGTCCAAAGGCTGGGGCAAGGATCTCGGCAACGGCCACCTCACCACCGACAATGTCAATTTCCGCGGCCGACCGGTGGCGCGCTGGATTTCAATCTACGGCGAAGACGCCAAAGCGGACATCGACGCGATCCGCCGCGAGTTGGTGGCGCGCCTGGGCGAGGAACGCGCTGCGCGTATCGCCGATACCAATCGCAACCTCATTGTCTTTCCCAATCTCGCACTCAACGACGGCTCGTCGGTGACGGTGCGCACCTTCTTCCCGATTGCACCCGACCGCATGCGCGTCACCGCTTGGTGTCTCGGCCCGTCGGAGGAGACACCGGCGCAGCGCGCGCGGCGGCTCGACGCCTTCCTCACCTTTTACGGACCGGGCGGATTCGCCACGCCGGACGACGTCGCCGCGCTCGAAGCGGTGCAGCAAGGCCTCGCCGCCTGGCGCGAGGTCGGCTGGTCCGACATGTCGCGCGGCATGGCGAAGCCAGCGGACGCACAGCTCAACACCGACGAAGGCCATATGAGAGTTTTCTGGCGGCGGTGGAGCGAACTCATGGACCGCGCCGGATGAGCGGCCGACGCAATGTCGCAAGGGCGACGCGCGAGGAGGTCGAGGACTTCCTCTATCGTGAGGCTGCTTTGTTGGACGCTTGGCGGCTCGACGAATGGCTCGCGCTGACAACGGCGGATTGCGGCTATTACGTGCCGCCCAACGAGAAGCCGGACGCCGACCATCGGTCGACGCTGTTCACCGTCGCCGACAACCACGCGCGCCTCGTCGAGCGCGTCAAACGCCTCAAGGATCCGAGCGCGCACGCCGAATATCCGCCGTCGCGCACCCGCCGGATGATTTCCAACGTGCACATTACCGGCGGTGACAGCGATACCATCGAGGTCGCGGCCAATTTCGTCGTCTATCGCTTCCGCCGCGACGACGACCGGCGCGCGTTCGTCGGCCATTACCGCTACAAGTTGCGGCGCGAGAACGGCGTCCTTAAGATCGCCGAACGCCGCGCTATCCTCGACAGCGAGGAGCTTGGCGCATTGGGCGCGGTGAGCTTCATCTTATGAGCGTAAAAACCAGCGTCGACGCTCCCGACTGGTCCGCCATCCCGGCGCCGACCGACGACGGCGCGACCGGACATCTACCGCGGGCGCAGGTCGCGGCGGTGCCGTTGAAAACAACCGATGGGCGAACGGTCGATCTCGCCGCCCTCAAGGGCCGCACCGTCGTCTACGCGTATCCGCGCACCGGCCAACCCGGTGTCGACAATCCGCCGGGCTGGGACATGATTCCGGGCGCCCGCGGCTGCACACCGCAATCGTGCGCGTTCCGCGACCATTTCGACGAGCTGAAACGACTTGGCGTCTGCCAGCTTTTCGGTCTTTCGACCCAGCCGACGGCGTACCAACGCGAAGCCGCCGAGCGCCTTCACCTCCCCTTCGCCATCCTTTCGGATGAGGCCCTCGCGTTGACCCGGGCGATGAACCTGCCGGTTTTCGTGACTGGCGGCATGACCCTCTTGAAGCGTTTCACGTTGGTGATCGACGACGGCGTCGTGACGCACGTGTTCTACCCGGTCTTTCCGCCCGACCGGAGTGCCGCCGAAGTCATGGCCTGGCTCGGCCACAACCCGCGCAAAACGGCCTGATTCCGCTCCTTTTGGCCGCTTGCGCCGACGCGATCTTGCTGTATAGTCCGCCGCCTCCTTGCCGGCTTTGCCGGCTAGGTCCGGGCGGCTGATGCTCGATCCTCGACCAGCGCCGGGCCGCGAACAGCCATAAGGAGCTAGGATGCCGTTCTACGAAAACGTCTTTATTGCGCGTCAGGACGTTTCGTCCGCCCAGGTCGAAACCCTGACCGAGACCTTCGCCAATCTCGTCGCCGAGCATGGTGGCAAGGTCACCAAACGCGAATACTGGGGTCTGCGCAACCTCGCCTACCGCATCAAGAAGAACCGCAAGGGCCATTACGTCCTCCTCAACCTCGACGCGCCGCCGGCCGCGGTGCACGAGCTCGAGCGCAACATGCGCATCAACGAGGACGTGCTGCGTTACCTGACCGTACACGTCGAAGCGCTCGAAGAAGGGCCGTCGGCGATGATGCAGGCGCGTTCGCGTGGCGAAGAGCGTGAGCGCGAGCGCAGCCGTCGGTTCGATCGCGATGGCCGCGATGGCGCACCCGCCGAAGCCGAAGGAGGCGAAGCATGAGCGACGAGATTCGTGGCGCCGATCGCGGGGATCGCGGCGAGCGTGGCGGCCGCCAACAGTCGCGTCGGCCGTTTTTCCGCCGGCGCAAATCGTGCCCGTTCTCGGGCCCGCATGCGCCGAAGATCGACTACAAGGACGTCAAGCTGCTGCAACGCTTCGTGTCGGAGCGCGGCAAGATCGTGCCGTCGCGCATCAGCGCCGTGTCGACCCTGAAACAGCGCGAGCTGGCGCAAGCAATCAAGCGAGCCCGGTTCCTCGGGCTCCTGCCCTACAGCCTGCGCTAACGGAGGCGAGACGATGATGGAAGTCATCCTGCTCGAGCGCGTCGAGAAGCTCGGCCAGATGGGCCAGGTCGTGAAGGTGCGGCCCGGCTTTGCGCGCAACTACCTGTTGCCGCAGAAGAAGGCGCTGCGCGCCACCAAGGAAAACCTTGCGATCTTCGAGAAGCAGCGCGCACAGCTCGAAGCGGCCAACCTGGTGCGGCGCGGCGACGCCGAACAGGTGGCGCAGAAGCTCAACGGCATCTCGGTGATGATCATCCGGCAGGCCGGCGAAAGCGGCCAGCTCTACGGTTCGGTGACGGCGCGCGACATCGCCCAGGCGGTGACCGAGGCCGGCTTCACCATCGGCAAAGGCCAGGTCACGCTCGACAAGGCGATCAAGACCCTCGGCCTTTATCCGATGCGGGTCCGTCTGCATCCCGAGGTCACTATCCAGGTGACGGTCAACGTGGCGCAATCGGCCGAAGAGGCCGAGATGCAGGCCAAGGGCATCGACGTCACCAAGCGGGCGCTGGAAGCACAGGCGGACGACGCCGCCGCAGCGCCGGCACCGGCGGCGGAAGACGTTACGCCGGAAGCCGAAGCCAAGCCCAAGAAGACGAAAACCAAAGCAAAAGCTGCCGACGACGAGGACGAGGCGGAGGCCAAACCGGCCAAGGCCGCCAAGGCGTCAAAAGCGGACAAGGCCGAAAAGGCTGAGAAAGCCGACAAGCCGAAGCGCGAGAAGAAGAAGAGCGCCAAGGAATAGGCGCGAAAGCGCCTCCCGCGTCAGGCGCCGGCAACGGAGGCGCGTCGATGCGGAGCGTAACGCTGCCCGGCGGCGAGTGCGTGCCCGCGCTGGGTCTCGGTACCTGGATGATGGGCGAGCGCGGCGCGCACGAGCCTGAATCCGTCGCCGCGCTCAAACGCGGCATCGATCTCGGCATGACGCTCATCGACACCGCCGAGATGTACGGCGATGGCGGTGCCGAAGAGCTGGTCGGCCAGGCGATCAAAGGACGCCGCGATCAAATCTTCATCGTCAGCAAGGTCCTGCCGTCGAACGCGTCGCGCACCGGCGTCGCCGCCGCCTGCGAGCGCAGCCTGAAACGCCTCGGCACCGACCGCATCGATCTTTACCTTCTCCATTGGAGCGGCAGCGTGCCGTTGCGCGAGACCGTCGCCGGCTTCACGGCCCTGCGGCGTACCGGCAAAATCCGCTATTGGGGCGTGTCCAATCTCGATCTCGATGAGATGCAGGCACTGTGGGCCGTGCCCGAGGGCGACGGTTGCGCCGCCAATCAGCTCCTTTACAATCTCGGACGCCGCGGTATCGAATGGGACTTGATGCCGGCGTTGGCTGCGCGCGGCGTTCCGGTCATGGCCTATTCGCCCCTCGAACAGGGTCGCCTGCTGGGCGACCGGACGCTCAAACAGGTCGCCGCTGCGCGCGGCGCGACCGCCGCGCAAATGGCGCTAGCCTGGCTGCTGCACCGACCCGGCGTCATCGTCATTCCGAAGGCGGCGACGCTTGCCCACGTCGCCGACAACCGCGCTGCAGCCGAGATCGCGCTCACACCGGCGGAATTTGCGGCGCTCGACCGCGCTTTTCCGCCGCCGCGCCGAAAAATGCCCCTCGCCATGCTGTAAACGGACTTGTATCCGGGCCGCGGATTGCAAGAAAATCCCCAAAACCGGCAAAAAACACCGGGGATGGCATGACTGTCGGGTTGTTGCTGCGTCACCTCGTCCGTCGGGGCACCCTGCGGGTCATCGACCCGGCCGGCAAAACACGCGTCTATTCCGGCGCGCCCGGCCCGACGGTGACCATTCGCCTACACGATCGGCAGATCAAGCGGCAGTTGCTGTTCAATCCGCGTCTGATGCTGGGCGAAGCCTATATGGACGGCCGCCTCACGCTTGAGGACGGCGCCAGCCTCTACGACCTGCTCGATTTCCTCGGCACCAACATCAGTCTGGCGCCGAAAACCGTGCTGACGCCGCTCTATAACGGCTTCGGCCGGGCGTTTCGCGGTCTTCAGCAATGGAACCCGGCCGGTCGCGCGCGCCGCAACGTCGCGCACCATTACGATCTGTCGGATGCGCTCTACGACATCTTTCTCGATCGCGACCGCCAATATTCCTGCGCCTATTTCACGGCGCCCGACCAGACGATCGAACAGGCCCAAGCCAACAAAAAGCGCCACATTGCCGCCAAGCTGATGCTCAAGCCGGGCCAGCGCGTGCTCGACATCGGCAGCGGCTGGGGCGGGCTGGCGCTCTATCTGGCGAAAGAATGCGACGTCGACGTCACCGGCCTGACCCTGTCGGTCGAGCAGCATCGCGTCGCCGAACGCCGCGCCGCGGCCGCCGGCCTGTCGTCGCGCGTGCGCTTCAAGCTGCTCGATTACCGCCAAGAACGCGCGCAATACGACCGCATCGTCTCGGTCGGCATGTTCGAGCATGTCGGCGTGCCGCAATATCCGGCCTTCTTCAATCGGGTGAATTCGTTGCTTACCGAGGACGGCGTCGCCCTGCTCCACGCCATCGGCCGCTCGGACGGCGCCGCCAGCACCAACCCCTGGATCCGCAAATACATTTTCCCGGGCGGCTACTCGCCAGCCCTATCCGAGGTACTGCCCGTGGTTGAGCGAACCGGCCTCTGGGTCACCGACATCGAAATCCTGCGGCTCCACTATGCCGAGACGCTGCGCGCCTGGCGGACCCGCTTCATGGCCGAGCGCGAGCGCGTCAAGGCACTCTATGACGAGCGCTTCTGCCGGATGTGGGAGTTCTATCTGGCCGGATCGGAGATCGCCTTCCGCTATCAGGGCCACATGGTCTGGCAGATGCAGATGGCGCGGCGCGTCGACACCGTGCCGCTGACGCGCGACTATATGTTCGACTGGGAACGCAGCCATCAGGCGCCGGCAGCGGCCGAAGCCGGACGGGCTGCGTAAGAAAATTCCGCGCAATCCAATTTTTTGCGCTTAGCAACGAGTCGCGGAGCGTTCACACCCGTCATTCATCTGACTCACAGGCGCCACGCACCGTTTCGTGCATGCCGCCCATGCGGCGGAGTGCTACAGTTCTGTCATGGAAAACGCATTGTCGAAGGTGACGCCGCTGCACGACGGCGATGCGGGTTACCGTGTGCCGCCGCAGAACGTCGCAGCGGAGCAGGCGCTGCTCGGCGCGATCCTCCAGAACAACAACGCCTACAATAAGGTCGCCGACTTCCTGCGGGCGGAGCATTTCGCCGAAGCGGCGCATGGCCGGATATTTGGTGCGATCACCCGGTTGATCGAACGCGGCCAGCTGGCCAATGCGGTGACCCTCAAGAACCAGTTCGACCAGGACGCCGCCCTTTCCGAACGCGGCGGCGGCCAATATCTGTCGCGCTTGCAGGCCTCGGTGGTCACGATCCTCAATGCCGCCGATTACGGCCGGACCATCCACGACCTTTACCTCCGCCGCCAGCTGATCGAGGTCGGCACCGACGTCGTCAACGAGGCCTATGCCCAAGACCTCGAGTTGACCGCGCCGCAGCAGATCGAGGCGGCCGAGCAGCGGCTGTTCAACCTGGCGACCGTGGGCCAGACCGAGGGCGGATTCCAGCCCTTTACCGCCGCGATGACCGATGCCGTTCGCATGGCCGAGGCCGCCTTCAAGCGCAGCGGCAAGACCACCGGCGTCGCCACCGGCTTCACCGACATGGACAAGTTGCTGGGCGGCCTGCATCCGTCCGATCTGATCGTCTTGGCCGGCCGGCCGTCGATGGGCAAGACCGCGCTCGCCACGAACATCGGCTTCGCCGCCGCGCGTGCCTACCGGCCCAAAGCCGACGAGTCCGCCATGGCCGAGGACGGCGCCGTGGTCGGGTTTTTCTCGCTCGAAATGTCGTCGGAGCAGCTCGCGACCCGCATCCTGGCCGAGGAATCGGGCGTGCCGTCGCACGAAATCCGTCAGGGCAAGGTCTCGAACGAGGATTTCGACAAGTTCGTCCAGGCAAGCCAGCGGCTGGCGTCGGTGCCGTTCTTCGTCGACGACACCCCCGCCATGACCATTGCCGGCCTGCGCACCCGGGCCCGCCGACTGAAGCGCACGCACAATCTCGGCATGGTGATCGTCGATTATCTCCAGCTCATTCGCGGTTCCAGCGAGGGAGGCGGTTTCGAGAACCGGGTGCAGGAGATTTCCGAGATCACGCGCGGCCTCAAGGCGTTGGCCAAAGAGCTCAACGTGCCGGTGCTGGCGCTGTCGCAGCTGTCACGCGCGGTCGAACAACGCGAAGACAAGCGGCCGATGCTGTCCGATCTGCGTGAATCGGGCTCGATCGAGCAGGATGCCGACGTCGTGATGTTCGTCTTCCGCGAGGAATACTACCTCATGCGCACGCCGCCGACGCAGCGGCCCGAGGAAAGCCAGGAAAAATTCAACGACCGCATCGAAAAGCACCGGCAGCGCTGCGAGGAAGTCTACGGCCTCGCCGAAGTCCATGTCGCCAAGCAGCGCCACGGTCCGATCGGCAAAGTGACGCTGCGCTTCGACGGCAACACCACCAAGTTCGACAACTACGTCAGCGGCGACCGCCTGCCCGATGCCTTCTGACCGCAAGGTCGCGACCGACCGGGCGAACGCCATCCTTGAAATCGACCTGCGCGCCGTCGCGGCCAATTGGCGGCGCCTGAAGCGCGAACTGGCACCTGGCGTACGCATGGCGGCGGTGATCAAGGCGGACGCCTACGGCCTGGGCGCGGCGCAGGTCGGCCCGGCGCTGCTGCGCGCCGGCTGCGAGCTCTTCTTCGTCGCCTCGCTCGACGAGGGCATCGCGCTGCGCAAGGTGCTGCCCAAGGCGCGCATCGCCATCCTCGACGGCGCGCTGGCCGGCAGCGAAGCGGAATTCGCCCGCCACCGGCTCATGCCGGTGCTCAACGATCTTGGCCAAGTGACGCGCTGGAGTAAGGCCTATCCGCGCAAGCCGGCGATCTTCCATCTCGACACCGGCATGGAGCGTCTCGGTCTGTCGCGCGCCGAGGTCGATCGCCTGACAGCCAATCCAGCCTTGCTCGCGCACCTCGACGTCGCTGCGATCATGAGCCATCTCGCCTGCGCCGACGAACCCGAACATCCGAAAAATCCCGAGCAGCTCGCCCGCTTCCGCACCGCCCTCGCGCGTCTGCCCAAGGCGCCGGCGTCGCTCGCCTCATCGTCGGCGATCTTTCTCGGCCGCGCTTATCACTTCCAGATCGTGCGTCCTGGCGCCGCGCTGTTCGGCATCAATCCACTGCCGGGCAAACCCAATCCGATGCGCGCGACCGTTGCATTGCGCGCCAAAATCCTTCAGGTCCGTGACGTTGACGCAGGTGAGACCGTTGGATATGGTGCGACGCACCGCATGGAGCGGCCGAGTCGCATCGCGACCATCGCCGTCGGTTATGCCGACGGCTGGCTCCGCTCCGCCAGTGATCGCGGCAGCGCGGCGATCGCCGGTCGAAGGGTTCCCCTCGTTGGACGCATCTCGATGGATCTGCTGACGCTCGACGTGACGGGGATCGAAGCGGACCGGGCCAAGCCCGGCGCGTATGTCGATTTGCTCGACGACAGCTACGGCATCGATGACGCGGCGGAAGCTGCGCGGACCATCGGCTACGAGATGCTGACGCTGCTCGGCCGGCGCTACGCCCGGGTCTATCGCGGAGCGCGCTGAATGGCGTTCGTTGCGCGGGTCGGCCGCGTCGTCCTGGCGTTCCTGTCGGCCTCGGGCCGTCTGGCGTTGTTCACGCTCAACGCGCTGAGCCACTGCTTCCGGCCGCCGATTTACGTCAACCTGATCCTGCGGCAATTCGTCGATATCGGCTATTACTCGCTGCCTGTTGTCGGTCTCACCGCCATATTCATCGGCATGGTGCTGGCGTTGCAGTTGCACACCGGCTTCAACCGCATTACCGGCGGCGAAAGCGCGATCGCGCAGGTGGTGGTCCTCGGCATGACGCGCGAGCTGGGACCGGTGATCGCGGGATTGATGGTCGCCGGGCGCATCGGCGCCGCCATCGCCGCCGAAGTCGGCACCATGCGCGTCACCGACCAGATCGACGCGTTGTCGACGCTGTCGACGAATCCTTACAAGTACCTGGTGGTGCCACGTCTGCTCGCGGGCGTGGTCGCCTTGCCGGCGCTGGTCCTGGTGGCCGATTGCATCGGCGTGTTCGGCGGCTTTCTCGTCGCCACGTACAAGTTCGGCTTCAACCCGGTGGCCTATCTCCAGAACACCGCGGACTTCCTGCGCAGCGACGACGTGATCTCGGGCCTGATCAAATCGGCGGTGTTCGGTTTCCTGATCTCGCTCATGGGCTGCTATACCGGCTATCATTCAAAAGGCGGCGCGCAGGGCGTGGGCGCCGCGACAACCTATGCGGTGGTGTCGGCTTCGGTGCTGATTCTGACGTTCGACTACATCCTCTCGGCCCTGCTGTTCTCGTCATGAGCGGTGCGCCCAAAATCTCGGTCCGCGGCCTGAAGAAATCCTTCGGCTCCAAGGTCGTGCTCGACGGGCTCGATCTCGACGTTGGCGTCGGCGAAAGCGTCGTCGTCATCGGCGGTTCGGGCACCGGCAAGTCGGTGATGGTCAAGTGCATCATCGGCCTGATGGAACCCGACGCCGGTTCGATCAAGATCGACGGCCAGGAAGTCACCGGGCTCAAACGCGGCGAGCGCGAGCGCCTGATGCGTAAGTTCGGCATGCTGTTCCAGGGCGCCGCGCTGTTCGACAGCCTGCGCGTTTGGCAGAACGTCGCGTTCGGCCTGATCCAGGGCCACGGCATCGGCCGCGACGAAGCCAAGACGATCGCGATCAAGACGCTGGGGGCGGTCGGGCTCGACCCCGAGGTCGCGGAGCTGTGGCCGGCGGAACTTTCCGGCGGCATGCAGAAACGCGTCGGCCTGGCGCGTGCCATCGCCGGCAAGCCCGAGATCATCATCTTCGACGAGCCGACGACCGGCCTCGATCCGATCATGGGCGACGTGATCAATGACCTGATCATCAAATGCGTGCGCGATCTCGGCGCGACCGCGGTGTCGATCACGCACGACATGGCGTCGGCGCACAAGATCGCCGACCGCATCGCCATGATCTACAAAGGCAAGATCATCTGGCAGGGCCCGTCCAAGACCATCGACCAGTCGGGCAATCCCTACGTCGACCAGTTCATCCACGGTCGCGGCGAAGGCCCGATCAAGATGGAGGTCCGCGCACTGTGACCACCCGGATCCGTTTCGAGGCCTGACCATGGCCCGCGCCGAAAGCCGCTACGTCTGCCAGAGCTGCGGCGCCGTCCACCCGAAATGGGCGGGCAAGTGTGACGATTGCGGCGCTTGGAACACGCTGGTCGAGGAGGCGTCGCGGGCCAGCGCGCCTAAGGGCCTCGGCGGCGGCAAAGGCGGCCGGCCATTGCAATTTGTCGGCCTGCACGGCGACGCGCAGGCGACAGCGCGCCGCGCTTCGGCGATCGCCGAGTTCGATCGTGTCTGCGGCGGCGGGCTCGTGCCCGGCTCGGCGTTACTGATCGGCGGCGATCCGGGGATTGGCAAATCGACCCTAATCCTGCAGGCGATGGCCGCACTCGCCGCCGGCAAAAGCGGCCAGAAACTCGATTGCGCCTATGTTTCCGGCGAGGAATCGCTCGATCAGGTGCGGCTGCGTGCGCGCCGGCTCGGCGTCGCCGATGCACCGGTGCGGCTGGCGGCTGCGACCTCGATCCGCGACATCGCCGCCAGCCTCGACCGCGCCGACGTGCCGCAGGTGGTGGCGATTGATTCGATCCAGACCATGTATCTCGACAATCTCGATAGCGCGCCTGGTACCGTCAGCCAGGTGCGCGCGTCGGCGCAGGAGCTGATCCGCCTCGCCAAGGCGCGCGGTTTCACGCTGTTGCTGGTCGGCCACGTCACCAAGGAAGGTATGATCGCCGGCCCGCGCGTGCTCGAGCACATGGTCGACACCGTTCTCTATTTCGAAGGCGAGCGCGGCCACCAGTTCCGCATCTTGCGCGCGGTCAAGAACCGCTATGGCCCGACCGACGAGATCGGCGTCTTCGAGATGACCGATGCCGGCCTCGCGGAGGTGCCCAATCCGTCGGCGCTCTTCCTCGGCGACCGCCAGCGCGAGGTCGCCGGCTCGGCGGTATTTGCCGGCATCGAAGGCACCCGGCCGATGCTGGTCGAGATTCAGGCGCTGGTCGCGCCTTCGGCGCCTGGCACGCCGCGCCGCGCGGTGGTGGGATGGGACGGCAATCGCCTCGCGATGGTGCTCGCGGTGCTCGAGGCGCGTTGCGGCGTCGCCATCGGCGCCAACGACATCTATCTCAACGTCGCCGGCGGTTTGCGCGTCGCCGAGCCGGCGGCCGACCTTGCGGTGGCGGCGGCGCTGGTTTCGGCGCTGGCGCACGAGCCGGTGCCTGCCGACATGGTGGTGTTCGGCGAGATCGGCCTGTCGGGAGAAATCCGTCCAGTGAGTCAGGCGGACGCGCGGCTCAAGGAAGCCGAGAAGCTCGGCTTTGCGACGGCGCTCATGCCGACGCGGCGCGGCCGCAGCAAGGACCGCGCGGCCCCCGTCGGCACCTTCAAGACGCGCGAGATCGCCCATTTGAAACATCTGCTCGGCTTGTTCGAGAACGCGCCGCATAATCTTCGGCGGGCCGGCGGCGGAGGACGTTCGTGACTGGATTCGACATCGCCATTATCGTCTTCGTCGCCGCTTCGGGTCTGTTCGCCTTCGTGCGCGGCTTCATCAAGGAAGTGCTGTCGATCGTCGCCTGGTTCGGCGCCTCGGTGGCGGCGCTCTACGCCGTTCCCTTCCTGCGGCCATTCGCGCTTCGCTTCACGCCGAGCGACCGGCTCGCCAACGCGGCCTCGGCCTTCGTCGCGTTCATCGTGGCGCTGATCGTGCTGTCGCTGATCACCGCGGCCATCGCCAACCGCGTCAAGGACAGCCCGGCCGGCGGCATCGACCGCACCTTCGGCTTCGTCTTCGGATTGGTGCGCGGCGCCCTGCTCGCCTGCCTGATCTATGCGGCAATGCTCATCGTCATGCCGGCGCTCGAGGCCGCGCCACAATGGTGGACGCAATCGCGCACGCGGCCGCTGCTGGCGGCCGGCCTGTCGGTGCTGGGCCAGTTGGCGCCGGGATCGGGCCATTCGCAGAACGCCCATGCGGTGGAGCAGCAGCTGCAGGATGCGCTGCACGCGCTCAGTGTCCCCAAGGCGCCTCCGGAGCCGGAAAAGGGGACTGCGCCCAATTACTCGACGCAGGAGCAAAAAGAGCTCGACCGGCTCTTCCAACAGAACCAGGGCGCGCAAAGCCAGGGTGGGCATTAAGCATAGCCGACGGGGCACCCCTGGGGCCTAGCCTCACCGGGTGCGACAACCGGCTCTGGCGGTCGCAGCCCAATCCGTGTAGAAGGCTGTGGGTCTCGACGGCGACGGTCGGCGACACCATCTATGGCTTGCGGCAGCCGGACGGCGGGCGGCCGAACTGCGCATAAAGGCGGTAGCATGCTGACCACCCACCCCTGGGACGACGATCATTTCAGGGAGGAATGCGGCGTTTTCGGAGTTTACGGGCATTCCGAATCGGCGGCGCTGACCGCACTGGGTCTGCATGCCCTGCAGCACCGCGGCCAGGAAGCGGCCGGAATCGTCGCCTATGATGGCGAGCAGTTTCATGCCCACCGCGGCCTCGGCCTGGTCGGCGAGAATTTCAGCTCCAAAGACGTGATCGCGCGGCTGCCGGGACATTCGGCCATCGGTCACGTCCGCTACGCCACCACCGGCGAAGTGGCGTTGCGCAACGTCCAGCCGCTGTTCGCCGACTTCACCTTCGGCGGTCTGGCGATCTGCCATAACGGCAACCTCACCAACTCGTATCACCTGCGCAACCGCCTGGTGCGACGCGGCAGCATCTTCCAGTCGACCTCAGATACCGAGGTGATCGTCCATCTCATCGCCACGTCGCTCAAGGACACGGTCGAGGAGCGTATGGCCGAAGCCTTGCGCCAGGTCGAAGGCGCCTACTCGCTCGTGGCGCTGACGCAGCATGGATTGATCGGCGTGCGCGACCCCCTCGGCATCCGACCGCTGGTGCTGGGCAAGCTCGGCGACGCGTACATCCTGGCGTCGGAGAGCTGCGCGCTCGACATTATCGGCGCCACCTTCGTGCGCGACATCGACGCGGGTGAAATGATCGCCATCGGCCCCGGCGGCATCAAGAGCACCAAGCCTTTCGACAATCCGCACAAGCGCTTCTGCGTGTTCGAGTACATCTATTTCGCGCGGCCCGACAGCGTCGTCGACGGCGTCAGCGTCTATGAGGCGCGCAAGCGGATCGGCATGGAGTTGGCACGCGAGAGCGCGGTGCCCGCCGACATCGTCATTCCGGTGCCGGATTCCGGTGTGCCGGCAGCGATCGGCTACGCCGCCGAGTGCCGGCTGCCGTTTGAGCTCGGCATCGTCCGCAACCACTACATCGGCCGCACCTTCATCGAGCCGACCGACCAGATCCGCCATCTCGGCGTCAAGCTCAAGCACAACGCCAACCGCGCCAGCATCGAAGGCAAGCGGATCGTGCTGGTCGACGATTCGATCGTCCGCGGCACGACATCGACCAAGATCGTCGCCATGATCCGCCAGGCCGGCGCGCGCGAAGTGCATATGCGCATTTCGAGTCCGCCGACGACCCATTCGTGCTTCTACGGCATTGCGACGCCCGAACGCGCGCAGTTGCTGGCGTCAGCGATGGACGTGCAGACCATGGCGAAGCACATCGGCGCCGACTCCCTCGCCTTCGTGTCGATCGACGGACTTTACCGCGCGCTCGGCCAGGCCAAGCGCGACGGCAAAGCGCCGCAATTCTGCGACGCCTGTTTCACGGGCGATTATCCGGTGCCGCTCGTCGATCATGACGCCGGCAAAGTCTCAACCCAGCTTTCGCTCCTCGCCGAGACCGTCTAGGTGGGATTTCTGCAGGGTCGTCTCGCGCTGGTGACCGGCGCGTCGCGCGGCATCGGCGCGGCGGTGGCGCGGCGCTTCGCCGCCGAAGGCGCACACGTCATCGCGGTGGCGCGCACTCAGGGCGCGCTCGAAGAGCTCGACGACGCAGTGCGCGCCGCGGGTGGTGCGGCGACACTCGTGCCGCTCGATCTGCGGGCGTTCGACGCGATCGACCACATGGGCGCCGCTCTCAACGAACGCTTCCACAAACTCGACGTCGTCGCCGCGTGTGCCGGCGTGCTGGGCAGCTTGTCGCCGATGGGCCATATCGATCCGAAGCTGTGGAGCGAGGTCTTCGACGTCAACGTGACCGCCAATTACCGGCTCATCCGCTCGCTCGATCCATTGCTGCGCCGCTCGGACGGCGGCCGTGCGATCTTCGTCACCTGCTCCGCCGGCCGCGAATTGGCGCCGTTCTGGGGCGCCTATGGCGCCAGCAAAGCCGCGCTCGAGGCGCTGGTCCGCATCTATGCGGCCGAAGTTGCACGGACGGCGATCCGGGTCAATTTGGTCGATCCCGGTCCGGTAGGGACGCGTCTGCGTGCCGAGGCCTTTCCCGGCGAGGATCGCGCGATGCTCAAGACGCCCGAGGATGTGACCGGGATTTTCGTGCAGCTCGCCACGGCGGGTTGCCCGCACCACGGCAAGGTCTTGAACGCCTAGGCCGCGGCGTTGGCAGACCGCGGTGTGGCGGGCAGCGACACGACGCGGTGCGGTGGCAGGATCACCCTGACCACCGTACCCTGGTCCGGGACGCTCTCGATCACGAAGACGCCGCCGTGCAGCTCGACGAGCTTCTTGGTCAGCGGCAAACCAAGGCCGGTGCCGCCGCCGGTGCGGTTGAAGGCGTTGTCGACCTGACCGAACGGTTCCAACACCATCGGCAGGTCGGCTTCCGAGATGCCGACGCCGATGTTGCGCACCTCGATGACCAGCCGGTCGAATTCGATCGAGGCACGCACCGCGACCGAGCCGCCCGACAGCGTGAACTTCACGCTGTTGGTCAACAGGTTGAGCACCACGCGAAGGAGTGCCGTGCCATGAGGCTGAGGGTGCACGCGAACGCGAGATACAGCACGCCGAGCGCGATATGCGCCGGATCGTCGGCCGCGAAGGTCACGACGATGAGCGGCGCCATGACCGGCCAGACAAACGCGTCGACCTCCGGAACGTGCGCGGTGTAACCCGAGGCGATACCGCCGGCGAGCCCGGCGACGATGATCGGCACGAAGCTGTCGGTCGGCGCGTTCGAGCGGATCGCGACCGCCATCGCCAAGCTGCCTCATTGGCAACCCGTCGCGGCGGCGAAATAGGTGCCCCGACGGATCCATTGCTGCAGCTCGAAATCGTCGTCGTGCCGGTGCCGGTGATAATGGCGCCACAACACGATACGGATGATGCAGATGCCGACGATCGACACGCCCCAGCCGAGGAAGATCGGCGTATCGAAACCGAGCGACAGCACATCGATCGCGATCAGCGTCACCAACAGGTTGGTGGCGACCGGCCCACCCGCGCCGGACTCAGCCGGCCGGGTGAAAAATTCCCGGCGCGAAGGCGATGCGCTGCTGCGCCTGCTTCATCCGGTCGGTCGGACCGATGGCGATGCCCCATTGATCCATCCGGCCCGGCGGCCAAGTCCAGTCTTCCGGACCGCGCGGCTTGTAGCTTTTGCCGATACGCGCGA
>JAGXBG010000238.1 GCA_018971215.1 Alphaproteobacteria bacterium | reverse complement strand
CGAGACGTTTGGTCAGGAAGCGGATGCGGCTGTCGATCTCGCGCAATCGCTTCTTGCCGTAGATATAATCGCCGTTCTCCGAGCGATCGCCGTTGCCGGCGGCCCACGCCACCGTCTCGACCACCTTCGGCCGCTCGACCTTGATCAACGCCTTGAGTTCGTCCTGCAAGCGGCGATGGCCGGCGGCGGTGATGTAGTTCTTGGCGCCAACCGGCAGCGCCGGACCGCTGTCGAATTCGGCGTCGTCGGGCGCGTCGTCGGTTTCCTTGGTGAAAGCCTTGCTCATGGCGCGATCTTGCCATCGCCGTGCCTGCGCGCCAAGATCGCGCACATGGAAGGACGCCCGGCCCCCACATTGTCGCAGCGCGCCGATGAACTCGAGCACCGGCAGATCGCCGAACTCGAACGGCTGGTCGACCGCTCGGTTCTGTTCACGTCCGGCGACCGCGATCCGACCAAGCCGATACCGACACGCTTCAAGACGCTGGCGCCCGGACAGCACGTGCTGATGGGCGACGATCCGCGGCTCCAGAAGATGCCGCCGAAGCCGACGCTGATGGATTTCTTCCGGCTGCGCTTCGCGCCGGCCAATCACCTGCTGCAGAGCGCGACACATGCGCGCAAGGCCGGCATGAGTGAAAAGGTCGTCACCGCCTGCCTGTTGCACGATATCGCCGTCTTCGGATTCATCCGCGTCGATCACGGCTATTGGGGCGCGCAGTTGGTCGAGCCTTATGTCGACGAGGAAGTGTCGTGGGCGATCCGCGCGCATCAGGCGTTGCGATTCTTCCCGGATGAGAGCGTCGGCTATTCCTATCCCGATCAGTACGTCAAGCTGTTCGGCGCCGACTTCAAGCCCGAACCCTACATCGTCAACGCCTACAATCGCGCGCGCCAGAACAAATGGTACATGACTGCACGCCTGATCACGGTCTACGACATCTATTCTTTCGATCCGAACGCGCGCGTGAGCTTCGACGACTTCGCCGACATCCTCGGCCGCAATTTCAAGCAGCCCGCCGAGGGCCTCGGCTTCGACAGCAGCCCGGTTGCGCACATGTGGCGCACCATCATCTGGCCGACGAAGTTTCTTTAGCGGCGTTCGACGCGCTAGCGGCCCGGCGCGCGATAGGTCGCCGGCTTGCCGATCGCGGCGTCGGCCTCTTCGACCGTCAGCAGCGGCGTTATGCTGAGTTGCGCCGGGCCTGCGGCGTTGACCGCGAACGAAAACGCCGCGGCGGCCCCGTTATCGGGCAGCTCGACGATCGAAACGACATCGTCGCTGCCGAAGGCCAGGTAGAAGCACTCGAGTTTACCGCCAAGCGATTCAACCAGCTTGGTCACTGCGGCGCGCCGGCCCGAAGGCTTGTCCTTGATCAAGCCCCTGACGCCCTCCGCCGTGTACGAGGCACGTGCGAGATATTTCGCCGCCGGTCCCTCCCTGTTTATGCTGGCAAGGTCACTGAGGATAGCACTCCGCCGGCATCTGCGGTACCAACGGTCGGCGACGGCATGGGAGGCCCCGCATGATTCGCATCGATCCCAAGACCACGGCCTGCGTCACCATCGACATGCATCGCGGCCATCTCGATCCGGCGGTGGCGACCTTGCCCCTGCCGGCGGAACGCTGCGGACCGGTGATCGCGCGCTCGGCCAAGCTGTTCGACGCGTTGCGCCGGCGCGGCGTGCCGATCGTGCACGTCGTTACCGAATACCGCGATCCGGACGAGATCAGGAGCAACCCGTTCTGGCACGGCGAGCCGGGCGACAACCGGCCGAAGATGCGCCAAGGCGCGTTCACGCATAATCTCGTCGGCAGCCGCGGCACCGAGATCATTCCCGACCTCTTGCGCGACGGCGACCATATCGTGCGCGGCAAGAAGCGCTACAGCCCCTATCTCGGCACCGACTTGTTGTTCCTGCTCAGAAGCCGGCTCGGCGTCGGCACGCTGAT
>JAGXBG010000091.1 GCA_018971215.1 Alphaproteobacteria bacterium | reverse complement strand
AACATCGACGACGCGCTGCGCCTCGCGATCCATGAGAAGGGCGGCAAGCTCGGCGGCCGCGACATCGAATACATCACGCTCGACGACGAATCCGATCCTGCGAAGGGCAGCGACAACGCCAACAAGCTGGTGGCGCGCGACAAGGTCGATTTCATGATCGGCACGGTGCATTCGGGCGTCGTCATGGCGATGGTCAAGGTGGCGCGCGACACCAATACCATGCTGGTCATTCCCAACGGCGGCGTCGGCGCCGCCACCGGCGCGTTGTGCGCGCCCAACATCTTCCGCACCTCGTTCTCGAACTGGCAGCCGGCCTATGCCATGGGCAAGGTCGCGGCCGACGCCGGCCGTAAGCGCGCGGTGGTGATCTCGTGGGATTACGCCGCCGGCAAGGAATCGACTGACGCCTTCACCGAAGCCTTCACCAAGGGCGGCGGCAAGACCGAGAAGGGCCTTTTCCTGCCCTTCCCCGGCGTCGAGTTCCAGCCGCTGTTGACCGAAATCGCGGCGCTCAAGCCCGACGTGGTCTACGCCTTCTTCGCCGGCGGCGGCGCGGTCAAGTTCGTCAAGGATTACGCGGCGGCCGGACTCAAGAAAGCGATTCCGCTAGTCGGACCCGGCTTCCTCACCGACGGCACGCTCGAAGCGCAGGGCGAAGCGGCGCAAGGGCTCGAAACCACGCTGCACTACGCCGACGACCTGAAATTCGCCAAGGACAAGGCGTTCCGCGCCGCGTTCAAGAAAGCGACCGGCCGCGATGCCGACGTCTATGCCGTCCAAGGCTACGACACCGGTACGCTGCTGATCTCGGGCCTCGGTGCGGTCAAAGGCGATGTCAAGGCGCGCGACGCGCTGGTGGGTTCGATGGAGAAGACCGTGTTCGACAGCCCGCGCGGCCGGTTCATCTTGTCCAAGGCGCACAACCCAGTGCAGGATTTCTACCTGCGCAAGGTGCAGGGCACCGAGAACCGTTTTGTCCGCGTCGCCGTCAAGGCGCTCGCCGATCCGGCCACCGGCTGCAAGATGACGTAACCCGCCCGCGCGCGTTCGGCCGCTGTTTCGCGCATGGGACGAGCGGCCGGACGCGGCGAAGCGATTGCTGCGATGTCCGACGGTCTCGCCTTCTTCCTCATCCAGGTGTTGAACGGCGTCCAGGAAGGGCTGTTGCTCTTCCTGGTTGCCAGCGGGCTGACGCTCGTCTTCGGCATCATGGGCATCATCAATCTGGCGCACGGCAGCTTCTACATGCTGGGCGCCTATCTGGTTTATGCCCTCGCTTCGTTCACCGGCGATTTGTGGACCGCAATCCTGATCGCCGTGCCGCTGGCGATCGTACTCGGCCTAGCGCTCGAGGCGTTGTTGATCCGCCCGCTGTACGGCCGCGACCACCTCTATCAGGTGCTGTTGACCTACGGCCTCATCCTGGTGCTCGAGGAAATTCGCTCGCTGCTGTTCGGCGACGACGTGCACGGCGTCGCGGTGCCGGCTTTTCTCGATTTTTCCATCCCGCTCAAGGACGCGCTCACCTATCCGGCGTACCGCCTGTTCCTGTCGGCGCTCTGTCTGGCGATCGCCGGCGCGATGTGGTGGCTGATCCGGTACACGCGCCTCGGCATGGCGATCCGCGCCGGCTCGACCAATCGTGAAATGGTGCAGTCGCTCGGCATCGACATCGCCTGGATCTATCGCGTGGTGTTCGCGCTCGGCGTCGCGCTGGCGGCGCTCGCCGGCATGATCGCGGCGCCAGCGGCGTCGGTGTTTCCCGGCATGGGCAACGACGTGTTGATCGTGTCCTTCGTCGTGGTGGTCATCGGCGGCATCGGTTCGATCAAGGGCGCGTTCCTGGGTGCGCTGCTGGTCGGCCTTGCCGATACGTTCGGCCAGATCTACGTGCCGCAGCTTTCCGGCATGACGATCTACGTGCTGATGGCGGCGGTGCTGCTGTGGCGGCCGGCGGGCCTGTTCGGCCGCGCCGGAGCGGGCTGAGCATGCAGGCGGCGCGCGAGCGCACGATGCTGCTGGCGGCGTTCGCGCTGCTGGCGCTGTTTCCGCTGCTCGCGGGAACCTTCTACCTCCAGCTCTTCGCCAAGATCATGATCATGGCGATCTTCGCCATGAGCCTCGATCTGCTCGTCGGTTACACCGGCCTGGTCAGTTTCGGCCATGCCGCCTTCTTCGGCATCGGCGCCTATGCGCTGTTCGTACTGTCGCCGCAATATGCCGCCGCCAGCCTTTATCTCTCGCTGCCGATGGCGATCGGCGCGGCGGCGGTGGCGGCGGCGGTCATCGGCCTGCTGGTGCTGCGTGCGTCGGGCGTATCGTTCATCATGGTGACGCTCGCCTTCGCCCAGATGCTGTTCTACTACGTCATCGGCAGCAAAACGCTCGGCGGCTCCGACGGCGTCTATATCTACGTCAAGCCGTCGACGACGCTGTTCGGCTGGACGCCGGTTTCGCTCGATCGCCCGGCCGGCTTCTATTACCTGGTGTTGGCGGCGCTTGCCGCGACCTATCTCGTTCTGCGGTTCGTGACACGCTCGCTGTTCGGCCACGCGCTGCTCGGTATCCGCAGCAACGAAAGCCGCATGCGCGCGCTCGGCTTCGCCACCACCAGCTACAAACTCGCCGCCTTCGTGATTGCCGGCGCCATTGCTGGCCTCGCTGGCTATCTCGACGCCACGCAGTTCGGCTTCGTCAGCCCCGACCTGCTCGGTTGGCGGCTGTCGGGCGAAGTGCTGATGATGGTGATCCTCGGCGGCATGGGCACGCTGTACGGCTCGGTGCTCGGCGCGTTCGTGCTCGTCCTGCTGCAGGACGGATTGACCGACGTCACGCGCCACTGGCTGCTGCCGTTGGGCTTGTTCATCATCCTGGCCGTGTTGCTGTTGCCGCGGGGCCTCGGCGGGCTGCTGCGTCGGGCGGAGAAGGCGCATGACTGAATCGGTGCTGGCCGCGCGCGATTTGGCGCGACAGTTCGGCGGCCTCAAAGCGGTCGACGGCGTGTCGCTCGAATTGTTCGCCGGCGAGATCCACGCCGTCATCGGCCCCAACGGCGCCGGCAAGACGACGCTGATCAACTTGCTGTCGGGTGACCTGGCACCCACCGCCGGCAGCATCCGCTTCGCCGGCCACGAGATCGCCGGCGCCACACCCGAACGCATCGCCCAACTCGGCATTGGCCGCAGCTATCAGCGCGTCAACGTCTTTGCCGGCTTCTCGGCGTTCGAGAATTGCCGGCTGGCGGCGCAGGCGCGCCTCGCGCACGGCCTCGGCCTGTTCCGGCAGGCGCGCGATGTGCACGTACTCAACGAGGCGGCCGCGGCGGCGCTCGAGCGCGTACGCTTCGAGCGCAGCGAGCGCATCGCCGAAACCTTGTCGCACGGCGAGCAGCGGCAGCTCGAAATCGCCATGACGCTGGCGACCGCGCCCAAGGCGTTGCTCCTGGACGAGCCGCTAGCCGGCATGGGCGCCGAGGAGTCCGAGCGCATGACGGCGCTCATTGCCGAGCTCGGTCGCGATCACGCCGTGCTGCTGGTCGAGCACGACATGGACGCGGTCTTCCGGATCGCCCACACCCTGACCGTGATGGTCGACGGCAAGGTGCTCGAATCGGGCGCGCCGGCGGCGATCCGCGCCAGCGCCGCGGTACAAGAGGCCTATCTCGGCAGCGACGAGACGGCGCCATGATCGACGTTTACGAGCCCGAGCCGGCGCTGATCGAGGCCCGCGGTCTGCACACGTTCTATGGCGCAAGCCACGTCCTGCACGGCGTCGATTTCGCCGTCGGCCGGGGCGAAACCGTCGCACTGCTCGGCCGCAACGGCATGGGCAAGACGACGCTGCTGCGCTCACTCTTGGGCCTGACGCCGCCGCGGCACGGCAGCGTGCGCATCAACGGCGTCGACATGACCGGTGCGCCGCCGCACCGCGTCGCGCGCGAAGGCCTGGCGTTGGTGCCTGAAGGCCGCGGCATCTTCGCCAAGCTCACGGTGCGCGAGCATCTTCAACTCGCCGCGCGGCCGGGGCGTCACGGCCGGACGGACTGGACGCTGGAGCGCGTGCTCGATACCTTTCCGCGTCTCGCGGAGCGACTTCACCAGGGTGGCGCGCTGCTGTCGGGCGGCGAACAACAGATGTTGACCATCGGACGCGCGTTGATGACCAATCCCGATCTGATCGTGCTCGACGAGGCCACCGAAGGCCTATCGCCGCGCATCGCCAAAGAAATCTGGACGATCATCCGGCAGCTACGCGACGGCCGCATCGCCTGTGTCATTGTCGACAAGAATTTCGCAGCGCTCAGCGCCCTCGCCGACCGCGCCGTGCTCTTGGTCAAGGGCCGCGTCGCCTTTGCCGGCGCGCCGATGCGGCTCAAAGCTGATCCGGCGCTGTTGCAGCGGCATCTCGGAGTGTGACTTGCCATTCGTCGAGATTAACCGCCATCGCATCGAATATGCCGAAATCGCCGCGCGGCGCGCCCGCACGCCAACACTGGTGTTGCTGCACGAGGGCCTGGGTTCGGTCGCGCTGTGGCGCGATTTCCCCGCCAAGCTCGCGGCCGCCACCGGTTGCCGTACCATCACCTACTCGCGCTGGGGTTACGGCAAGTCGGACCGGTTCCACGGCCCGCGCGAGCCGCGCTACATGCACGCCGAGGCGCTCGACGAGCTACCGGCGCTGCGCGCGGCGTTGGCGCTCGGCGACCCGATCTTGATCGGACACAGCGATGGCGCCTCGATCGCGCTGATCCACGCCGGCAGCGGCCGCTGGCCCGTGCGCGCCCTGATTCTTGAGGCGCCGCACGTCTTCGTAGAGGACGTCTCGATCATCGGCATCGAGGAAGCGAAGCACGCCTACGACGATTCGGACCTGAAGCGCCGCCTCGCGCCCTATCACGCCGACGTCGAAGGCGTGTTCCGCGGCTGGAACGACATCTGGCTGTCGCCGCAGTTCCGCGCCTGGAACGTCGAGGATTGCCTGCCGGGCGTGACCTGTCCGGTGCTGGCGATTCAGGGCATCGACGACCAATACGGCACCGTAGAACAGGTCAATGCGGTGGCGCGCGGCGTCAAAGGACCGTTCGAAAAGCTTCTGCTCGACAACTGCATGCACGCACCGCATCGCGACCAGGAAGCCGACACGCTCGCGGCGATGGTCGGTTTCATCACCACGTTATAGGCTGCGCGCGGGAGAGAAACGCCATGCTCGAAACCACCACCGCCGGCAGCCTACCGAAGCCCGCCTGGCTCGCGAAGCCTAAGATGCTGTGGGCGCCGTGGGCGATCGAAGGCGACGCGCTGGAACAGGCCAAGCGCGACGCCACCGTGCTCGCGCTCAAGGAACAGGAAGACGCCGGCATCGACATCGTCACCGACGGCGAAATGGCGCGGCAGCATTTCGTCCACGGCTTCCTCGCCAATATCGCCGGCATCGACTTTGCCAAGCGCGTCAAGATGGGCATCCGCGACAACCGCTACGTCGCCGAGGTGCCGACGGTGACCAGCGAATTGAAGCGCAAAGGCAGCGTGCACCGGATGGAGGCGACGCTCGCCCGCGCCCACACGCGGCACAAGCTCAAATTCACCCTGCCCGGCCCGATGACCATCGTCGACACGATTGCCGACCAGTTCTACGGCGACCGGGTCAAGATGGCGATGCGCTTCGCCGAGCTGCTCAACGAAGAGGCGCGCGAGCTCGATGCGATCGGCGTCGACGTTATCCAGTTCGACGAGCCCGCCTTCAACGTCTATATGCGCGAGGTCCAGGAGTGGGGCGTGGCGGCGCTCGAACGTGCGGCGCAGGGGCTCAAGGCCAAGACCGCCGTCCATATCTGCTACGGCTATGGCATCAAGGCGAACATCGAGTGGAAGGCGAGCCTCGGCGGCGAGTGGCGGCAGTACGAGGCGATCTTTCCGGCGCTCGCCAAGAGCAAGATCGGCCAGGTCTCGCTCGAATGCATCCACTCCAAGGTGCCGGTCAGCCTTTTGGGCCTGCTCAAGGGTAAGCAGATCCTGCTCGGCGCCATCGACGTCGCCACCGATCGCGTCGAGACGCCGGACGAAGTCGCGGCGGTATTGAAGACCGCCCTGCCTTATGTCGCGCCGGAGAATCTCCAGCCTTGCACGAATTGTGGCATGGCGCCGCTCGACCGCACCGTCGCCTATGCCAAGCTCGAAGCGTTGGCCAAAGGCGCGAAGAAATTGAAGGCCGAGCTCGGCGGCTAGCGTCTAGCAGGTGGAATCGGCGCGGACGTGGATGACCGCGGTGTCGTCGGCATAGACGCGGTTCCAGCCCGTCAAATGATCCATCAACGTCGCCGCCGGACTCTTGGCGGCGAACGCCAGGCCGAGCACATAACCACCGTACAGATTAGCCCATACCGTCATCAACGCCGCGAGCCATAACGGCGGCACGCGGTTGCGCTCGCGCGCCTCGACCAGCGCCGCGAACCACAGCACCATGATCGGCAACGTCAGGATATGCGGCCGCGCCAGCAGGTGCGCCGGGATCAGGCCCGACGCCGCTGCCACGGCGGCGAGCACATGCACCGGCTCGAGCCAACGGAGCAATGCGCGCGTCAGGATCGCCAGCGTCGCCGCCAGCGACAGCGCCGGGATCAGAACCGGACCGTTCCAGCCCCAGCCATCGTAAAGCGGCGCGAAGATAGTCTCGGCCAGCCACTCGTGCGGCACCCACGGCGCGCCCGGCTTGGAATTGGAGAAGATGTCGGCATGCGGCACTGCATGGTGCGCGAGGAGCCAGTGGCCGACGACGATGTGCCAATAGGTGTCGGGGTCGCCCAGCAGACCCGACGCGTTCGCCAGCACGGCGATGAAGGCGACAAGCGCCACCAGTAGCGGCAGCGAGACGCCAAACCGGCTCTTCGCCGCCGGAAGGGATGCGGTGACCGCCATGGCCGGGAATTAAGCGGAAAGATGGCTAATGAAGGCTTGCCGCGCCTTGCCTTCGTGGCCCGGATTCTTACACTGGCGCCATGCCCGATAACCCGCGAATCGGCCGCCAAGACCTGTTTCCGCCGATCGAGCCCTACCAGAACGGCATGCTGCCGCTCGATGGCGTGCACACCATGTACTGGGAGCAATCGGGCAACCCGACCGGCCTGCCGGCGGTGTTCCTGCATGGCGGACCGGGTGCCGGCGCGACGCCGACGCATCGGCGCTTTTTCGATCCGGCGATCTACCGCATCGTCGTCTTCGATCAACGCGGCGCCGGCCGGTCGACGCCGCTGGGCGAGACCCAGGACAACACGCTGCGCCACCTGGTCGCCGACATCGAGCGGCTGCGCGTCCATCTCGGCATCGAACGCTGGCTGGTCTTCGGCGGCTCGTGGGGCTCGACCCTGGCGCTGGCCTATGCCGAGGCGCATCCCGACCGCTGCAGCGGCCTGGTGCTGCGCGGCATCTTCCTGTGCCGACAAAGCGAGATCGACTGGTTCCTCTATGGCATGCGCGCGGTCTTCCCCGAAGCGTGGCGCAATTTCTCCGGCTTCATTCCCGAGGCCGAGCGCAGCGACCTGCTTGCCGCCTATATGCGGCGGCTGATGGACCCGACGCCGTCGGTGCACATGCCGGCGGCGCGCGCGTGGAGCACCTATGAAGGCGTATGCTCGACCCTGCTGCCGAGTCCGGACACCGTCGCCGCCTTCGGCGAGGACCGCATGGCGTTGGGCCTGGCGCGCATCGAGGCGCTTTACTTCCGCCATCACGTAATCAAGCCGGCGAACGATCTGGTGGCGCGCGTCGGCTGCATCCGCGAGGTGCCGGCGGTGATCGTGCAAGGCCGCTACGACATGGTGTGTCCAGTGATCAGCGCCGACGAGCTGCATCGCGCCTGGCCCGAGGCGCAGTACGTCGTTGTACCCGACGCGGGCCATTCGGCGATGGAGCCGGGCATCCGCGCCGAACTAGTCGCGGCGACCGAACGGCTGAAGCGGCGACTCTAGGGCAAGCTACGACTTGGCGGACTTGCCCTTTGCCGCCAAGGCTTTAAGATGCGGCCGTCACGCCCGCGGGGGGAGAAATCGCGCATGACGGGACGATGGATTGCCGCGCTCGGCGCGCTGCTCGCGGCGATGTGGCTCGGAACAGCTGACGCGCGCGCCGACTGGCTCACCGATCTCACCGGTCCGCAGGAGCCGGGCCTGCTGTCGCTCGGCGGCGGTATGTACGACTTCCTGCACAACCACAAGGCAGTTGAAGGCCGCGCCGAATACGATTTCGCGCACGGCTTCTATTTCGTGAAGCCGATGATCGGCGTCCTCGGCACCAACAAGAAATCCGCTTTTGGTTACGCCGGATTCTATTTCGACCTGCATCTCAGCCGTCACTTCGTACTCGTGCCGAATGCGTCCGTCGGCTACTACCATCGCGGCAACGGCAAGAATCTCGGCCAGGCGCTCGAGTTCAAGACCGGTGCGCGCTTCGACTATCGCTTCGAGGATGCGTCGCGCATCGGCATCGCGTTCGATCACATCTCCAATGCTGGCCTCAGCAAGATCAATCCGGGCGAAGAGAACATCCTGCTGATGTTCTCGCTGCCGCTCGGCAGCTGGTAGCGATCACTCGCGCGCGTGGCGCGAACCCAGCCCCTTCGGCAAGCGTAACGCCAGCAGCAGCGCCAGCAGCGAGAACGCGCCGGTCGCGAGGAAGACGCCGTGCAGGCCCGCGGCCAGCGCGGCATCGAGCCGCGCGAGTTCGGCCGCCGGCAGCGCGTCGCGCAACGCCGGCGTCATTAGCCGGTCGACCATGGTGTCGCCGGCGCCGATCCGCGCCGCCAGCACCGAATTGAGGATGCCGCCAAGAATCGCGGCCGCGACCGACTGGCCGACCATGCGCAGGAAGACGTTGACCGACGTAGCGGTGCCGCGACGGTGGAATTCGACGCTGTCCTGCGCCGCCACGATGTAGGTCGTGTTGCACAGGCCCATGCCGATGCCGATCACCAGGGCGCCGCTCGCCGCCCACACCGGCCCGTGTGCAGGATCCAGCAGAATCAGGATCACGCTGCCGGCGACCAGCGCGCCGCCGCCGCAAACCGCCAGCGCGCGATACGATGCGCGCGCGACGATCGGCATGTGGCCCATCAGGATTGTGGTCAGCGACCAGCTCATCGACATCGCCGTCAGGGCGAAGCCGGCGGTCACCGCACCGCGGCCCATGACGCCCTGAACGTAGGTCGGCACGAAAGCGGTGACGCCGATGAGCGCGCCGCCAAGGGCAAAAGCGGCAATGTTCGAGGCGGCGACGGCCGGAATGCGCCAAAGATCCGGCGGCATCATCGGTTCGGCGCTGCGCCGCTCGCTGAACGCGAAAGCGACGAGAGCAAGCGTCGCGAGCCCCGGCAGCACGACGCGCCAGGCATCCGGCAGATGCGCCCACTGGATCAACGCCAGCATGAGCGCGCCACTGCCGATCATCAACAGCACCGCGCCGAGATAGTCGATGCTGCGCCGCCGGTGATGCGGCCCCTCGCGCAACGCCACGGCGAACAGCGCCAGGCAGATCGCGCCAACCGGCAGGTTGACCCAGAACACCGCCGCCCAGGTGACGCGCTCGACCAGGAAGGCACCCAGCAGCGGCCCGCTGACCGCGGCGATGCCCCAGACGCCCGAGAGATAACCTTGCGCGCGGGCGCGCAACGCGCCGGGATAGATATCACCGACCACCGTAGTCGTGATCGGCATGATGGCGCCGGCGCCGAGACCCTGCAGCGCGCGGAAGACGATCAGCGTCACCATGTTCCGGGCAAAGCCGCACAGCGCCGAGCCCAAGAGGAACAAGAGCGTGCCGGCGACGAACACGCGCTTGCGTCCGTGCAGGTCGGCCAAGCGGCCGTAGATCGGAATCGTCACCGCCTGGCCGAGCAGATAGACCGCGAACACCCAACTGAACAGATGGAAGCCGCCGAGGTCGGCGACGATGCTGGGCAGCGCTGTGGCAACGATGGTGCTTTCCACCGCCGCCATGAACATGCCGACCATCGCCGCAACCAACACGGCGCGGCGCCGCGCGCCGCTCATCACCGGCGCAGTGGGGACGGTCCCAGGGATGGCTTCCATCAGGGCCATGATTATACCAAATCGATGAG
>JAGXBG010000090.1 GCA_018971215.1 Alphaproteobacteria bacterium | reverse complement strand
GGATGGGCGCCGGACGCGACCAGCCGGAACACCGGATGCTCGGGCGGGATCGCCAGCGCCGTAGGCGGCGCCGCATCGCCGAAAAGGCCCCCGCCCGCCTCCGGCTGCGCCAGCAGAAACCGCGCCGTGCGATAGGCGAAGGTCGCCTTGCCGATGCCGGCTGGTCCCGCCAGCAGCCAGGCATGCGGCAGACGCTTGGCGTTGTAGGCGCGGAGAAACGCCGCTTCGGCCGCGGCGTGGCCGACCAACTCGCCATTCTCGCGGGGCGACGGCAGGATCGCCGTGCCGTCGTCAGCGGCTTCGTCCTCCGGGGCGTTGAAATCGTCGTCGCTCATGCGGCCATCATAGCGCAACGCCCAGCCGTTCGCGCACCGCCGCCGCCAGCGCAAGACGGACCGACTCGACGTCGCCGCTGGCGTCGATCACGACGCAACGGTCCGGCGCTTCGCGCGCAATCGCCAGGAAGCCGTCGCGCATGCGCCGGTGGAATTCCGGTCCCATTTGCTCGAAGCGATTGCGGTCGCGTGCCCGTTGGAGGCCGATCTCGACCGGGAGATCGAGAATCAGCGTCAGGTCGGGGTGGCGGAGATCCTCGCAGATGAAGCGGTGCAACTCGCGCAACGCGGCGGGCGGCAGGCCGCGGCCGTAACCCTGATACGCCAAGGTTGAATCGGCATACCGGTCCGAAACCACCCAGCGGCCGGCGGCGAGCGCCGGCCGGATCGTGTGCACCAGATGGTCACGGCGCGCCGCCACCATCAGCAGCGCCTCGGTCGGAGCGTCCCACGCCTCCGGACCGCCGGCGAGCAACAGCTTGCGGATCGCCTCGGCGCCCGGCGATCCGCCGGGCTCGCGGGTTTCCAGCGCGTCGATGCCGGCACGCTGCAGCGCCGCGACGAGCAGCCGCGCCTGAGTCGATTTGCCGGCGCCCTCGCCGCCCTCGAGCGTGATGAAGCGTCCGCGTGCGGTTGCGTCGGCGGTCAGTTGTGCCGTCCGAACAGCAGATAAGCCGCGTTGAACGCCATCCGGCCGAACGCACTGAGCGGCTGGACCGCCTGGGTCGCCACCAGCGGCACCTCGATCGGCGCGGCATCCGGCGTCGTGATCGTCAGTTTGCCGACCGCTTGACCCGCCGTCACCGGCGCCGGCACCGGCCCGTCGTAGACGGCGGCGACTTTCATCGCGGTGCGGCCGCCGCGCGGCAGCGTGATCACGACGTCATGCGCGATGGCGACGGGCACCTGCCCGGCCTGGCCCATCCAGACAGGCGCATGATCGATGACCGTTCCGGCTTTGGCGATCGTGTAGTCGTCGAATTCGCGGAAGGCCCAATCGAGCACGGTGCGGCCCTGATCGGCGCGCGCCTGCATCGTATCCATGCCGGCAAGCACCTCGATGACGCGGCGGCCGTTGCGCAACGCCGACGCGGTCAGGCAATAGCCGGCTTCGTCGGTGTGACCGGTCTTGAGTCCGTCGGCCGTGCTGTCGGTGTAGAGCAGCGGATTGCGGTTGCCCTGCTTGATGCCGTTGAAGGCGAACTCTTTCTGGGAATCGTAATGATAGTACTCGGGAAAGTCGGTGATCAGGTGGCGCGCCAGGATCGCGAGATCGTGCGTCGTCATGTATTCGTCGGGATCGGGCAAGCCGTCGACGTTGGCAAAGTGGCTGCCGGTCATGCCGAGTTCCTTCGCCTTGTCGTTCATCAGCTTGACGAAAGCGTCGGTGCTGCCGGCGAGACCTTCGGCGAGCACGATGCAGGCGTCGTTGCCGGACTGGACGATCATGCCTTGCAGCAAGTCCTCGAGCCGGACCTTGCCGCCAAGCGGCACGAACATCTTCGAGCCCTGCGTGCGCCACGCCTTTTCGCTGACCGGCAACATGTCGTTGAGCGTCGCCCGCCCCTGCTTCAGGTACGAGAAGACGATGTACTCGGTCATCAGCTTGCTCATCGACGCCGGCGGGATGCGTGCGTCGCCGTTCTTGTCGAGCAGCACCGCGCCGGTGTTGAAATCGATGACGTAGGCGTTGCGGGCGGTGGTGTCGACCGTCGGCATCGCGGCGTGTGCAGCCGGCAGCCAGCATGCCAGGCACAGCCCGGCGATCACGGCAGGAAAGCGCATCGGACTCATTGGGGGGCTCACGGCGGTTTGATCAGCGGAATGGCGCCCAGCATAGCTGGAAACGTGGTGAAATCCACGCCCGCTTACGTCGCCGGCCGCGTCGATCGGCCGCGTCGCCTACCAGTCGAAAGCGAGACGGGCTTGCGGCACGCCGCTCTTGACGACGTCGCCCAGCAGACGATCGGCCTCGCCGGTCGTCGCGATCGGACCGATACGTACGCGATAGACATTGGCGCCGTTGACCCGCGCAGTGTCGATGTTCACGCTGCCGAATTGCGTCAGCTTGGCCTTCAGGCTTTCGGCGTTCTCGCGACGGCTGAAGGCGCCGGCCTGGATGTACATCTTGGAATTGGACGCCGGCGTGACCGTGGGCGTCTTGGGCGTTGCCGCTTCCGCCGGGCTGACGAGCGCGAGGTGCGACGTCGCGGCGCGCGGCGTCGGCGCGGGTTGCGGCGTCGCCGTCGATGCGCCGGCAGGCGGCGTCAAAGCTTGCGCGTTTACCGCCGCGACCGGTTCGGCCGCGGCGAGCTGCGTCGGCGCCTCGACATCCGGGCCGCCGTTGCGTTGCGCCAGCAGCTGCGCCTGCAGTGTCTGCTGCTGCAGCAACTGAACGCGCACATGCGCGGTGCCGGCATTCTCGAATCCAAGCAGCTGTGCGGCGCGCCGCGATACGTCGAGGATGCGGTCGCGGGCATAAGGTCCGCGATCATTAACGCGCAGTTGAATCGACCGGCCGTTGTCAAGATTGGTCACCTCGACGATGCTCGGCATCGGCAGGGTGCGATGCGCCGCGGTCAGCGTGTTCATGTCGTAGCGCTCGCCGTTGGCGGTGTATTTGCCGTTGAAGTCGCGTCCGTACCACGATGCGATGCCGGTTTCGTTGTACGACCAGTTGATGCCCGGGTAATACCATTTGCCGTCGATTTGGTACGGCTGGCCGACTTTGTAAAAGCCGTTGTCGTTGGGTGCGACGACGTTGGTGCTTGCGCTGCCGCCACCGCGGCTGCCGCAGCCGGCCAAAACGAGCGCCACCGCGCCGAACACCAAGCTCGCTCGGGCGACGCCAAAAATTTTATCGGTTCGCGATGTCCCCACCGGCGCCGGAGGATATGGTCAATCCACCGCGTCCGCAAGATAGCCAACCGCCGTCGCGAAATAGGACGAGTTGTTCCAGCGGAGAATGACGCGGAAATTGTCGAACACCAGCAGCGCCGGTCCCGAGTCGCCGCCGGGCACGATGAGCGATGCGGTCGTCGGTGAATCCTGCAACGCACCGCCATTCGCCTGTTGCAAGCCGAGCGCGGCCCAGGCCGAAAGTGGCTTGCGCTGCCCGAGGCCGATCAGCGTTTGATCGAAGCCGGTCGGCGTCTTCACGGCGACGCCCCACCCCTCGTCCGGGTGCCAGCCGACATGGGCCAAGTAGTTGGCGATTGACGCGAAGACGTCGGCTTTGTTGGCCCAGATGTCGGGCGGCGCGTCGCCGCGCCAGCTCACCGCGTAATTGAGGAAGCTCGACGGCATGAACTGGCTCTGTCCCATCGCGCCGGCCCACGAGCCGGTCATCGTTCGCGGATCGACGTGCATGCGCTGGACGACGGTGAGCGCATTGATCAATTCTTTGCGAAAGAAGGCACTACGTCGGCCGTCATAGGCGAGCGTCGCCAGCGCGTCGATCTCGGAGAAATTTCCGGTCAGGCGGCCGTAGTCGCTCTCGATGCCCCACAGCGCGACGATGAAGCGCGGCGCGACGCCGTATTTCCGGCTCACCACGTCGAGCAACGCGCGGTTCTCGGTCAGCACTTCGCGGCCGCGCTCCCGTCGAGTCTGCGACACCACGCGGTCGATGTATTCCTCGAAGGTGAGCGTGCTTTCGGGCTGTTGCCGGTCAAGCTCGATGACGTGCGGCACATAAGCGACGTTGGCGAATGCGCGGTCGAGCGTCGCCGGCGTAATGCCTTGGTTCAGCGCGTCGCGACGGACGTCTTGAATGAACGCGTGGAAACCGGGCTGCGCTGGAGCCGCGGCCGACTGCGCGGCGCCCTGTGCGTAGACGGCGTTCGCGCCGACGAGCACAGCCGCCGCGATTGCGATGAGTCGAATTATCATGGCGCGCATCAATAGTCGAAGCCGGCGGCGAAAGGAAGCCGCCGCGCATCGCATCAGGTTTTCAGGATCAGCGCGGCCGCCTTCGCGCGCATGCCCTCGGGCAGTGGCGTCGAGCGCCGGCGATCGAGATCGAAATGCACGCCGGCCAAATAGAGGCGCGCGATGCGGTCGCCGCCTTTGACCTCGACCAGATCGTGAATCATGGTCACCGACGACCGGCCGGTGGCCAGGAAGCCGCTGGTAGCGGCGACCTCGGCGCCAACGCCCGGCTGCCACGGCGCCAAAGCAAGGCGGGATTCGAAGGTGGCGAAGCCGCGACGCTCGCGCGCGATATAGTCGCCGCTCATGCCGACCGCGTTCATCAGGTGGGTGACCGCGGTCGAAAACCGCCGCACGTGTCCGAACAGCGACAACCGGCCGGCCTCGTCGAGTTCCCAGCTCTTCACGCGGTCGCGCAGGCTCGGCACCGTGCCGTGCGCCGCCGGCAGTTTCAGCGGCGCGAACGGTTCCGCGCTCCACGCGGCGGTTGCCGCTTCGAGCGCGGCCCGCAGGCCTGAGCGCATTTTGGCGTCGCGCGGCGCCAGGACGTGCTCGGCCTCGGCCGCGACGGCGCCCTCGCCCGTCGTCAATTCGTGTCCGACTCGTACCTGGCGTTCGCGCTTGGCGCCTTCACCGACGCCGAGCACGGCGCTGCGGATCGCAATCGCTTCGCCGGCGCGCAGCTCGTGGCGGTAGCGCACCAAGAGGCTGACGGTCCGGAAATGGCGCGTCGGCGCCAGGCGGAACAGCAGGCTCGCTGCCGCGTCGGCGAAGCGCTCGCCGTAAAAGGCGATGTTCATGTGGCCGAAGGCGTCGCATTCCCAGGCCTCGACGTCGCCGCGATAGGATTCAGCAAAGCCGGCCGCGCCGGTTCCGGTGTCACGCATGGCGGTGACTATGGCAGAGCGCGGCCCGATGGCGGAAGCGCGCGGACGCCGCTGGAATCATCGCCGCTATAGATTAAGAGCACCTGCCACGATCTTGACATAAATGATCTTTTTGTCACGGGGATGGATA
Source organism: Alphaproteobacteria bacterium (assembly GCA_018971215.1). Classification (GTDB taxonomy): domain Bacteria; phylum Pseudomonadota; class Alphaproteobacteria; order ATCC43930; family CGMCC-115725; genus REEB95. The sequence goes on along the minus strand of JAGXBG010000090.1, from coordinate 4,835 downwards.
ATGATGAGCACGCTTATTACCTCGCATGGAAGCCGCCCATTGGGGACGGTCACGGCTCGCAGAGCAAAACAGGAGGGCCACCATGCAGACCACGAAAATCACCCGCAGCCTACGCGCCTTGTTGATGGCCGGAGCGGTGGCCGCGGTTACCGCGGGCGCGATCGCCACGCCCGCACTGGCCGACAACGACGATTGGCACGGCCGTGACGGTTGGGGTCACGAACACGCTTGGCGCGGCGACGATGCCGATTGGGGCCGTCGGCCGGCCTACGGTTACGGCTACAGCTACAGCTACGCCTACCCTTACGCCTACTACCCCTACGCCTATGCGGCGCCGGCGCCGGTCTATACCGCGCCGCCGTCGATCGATTTCGTCTTCCCGATCCACGTTCGTTGACGTGAACCGGTGAAGCACCGGCCCCGCCCCTCACTCCCCCGGGGGCGGGGCTTTTTTTGCGCGCACCTAAAGTAACGGGCTGCGGCTGCGGTCGGTCATCAGCGCAGCACCCACCGCTGCGGCGGCTGCCGCCAGCATCAGGTAATAGGCTGGAGCGAGAGTCGATCCGGTAATTTCGATGAGTGCAGTCGCGACCGCCGGTGCCGTGCCGCCGGCGATGCCGAGACCGAGATTGAACACCACCGAATAGGCGCTCATGCGGTATTCGGCCGGGAATTGTTCCGACACCATGGCCGGATCGGTGCCCATCACCAGCGCCAGCAACGCACCGAAGGCGATCTGCGCCGCGGCGAAGCCGGCAACGTTGCCGCCGCGCGCGAGCCGGAAAGCGACGAACGCCACGGCGAGTTCAGCGGCGAAGGCGAGGATCAGCAAGGTACGCCGCCGAATAACGGTGTCGTTGGCGATGCCAGCAAGTGGCACCACGGCGAGCGCCAAGGCCTGCGCCAATGTCGTCGCCTGCAGGGCGTGCGCTTCCGACAGGCCACCGACGGTGCCGGCATAGATTGGAAAAAACACCATCGTCAGATAATTAACGGCGCCGTAGCCGGCGGTGAACAGGACAGCGATCGCCATGGTGCGTCCGTCGTGATTCAGCGCCCGACGCAGCGGCGCTTCGGGCGCGCGCGTTGGCGGAGCGCCGGCCTCGCGCAAATGCCGGCGCAGCAGCACGGCACCCATCGCCAATACGCCGCCGAAGACGAAGGGCAGCCGCCACGCCCACGAATACAACTGCGCGTCGCTGGCGAACGTGACCGTAGCGGTCGCCGCGCCGGCAGCAAGCAATACGCCGGCGGTCGAGCCGATATTCGCCATGCTGCCGGCGAAGCCGCGGCGGTTCGTTGGCGCGGTCTCGATCAGATACGCCACCGAGCCGGTGTATTCGCCGCCGACCGAGAAGCCTTGGAACAAGCGGACGAGCAGAAGCATCAGCGGCGCGGCGACGCCGGCAACGGCGTATGTCGGCAACGCGGCGATTGCCGTCGTGCCGGCGCCCATCAATGTCACCGACAGCAGCAGCACGAAACGCCGGCCGAGCCGGTCGCCGATATGACCGAGCACCGCGCCGCCGATCGGCCGCATGGCGAAGCCGACGGCGAATCCGGCATAGGCGCCGATCAGCGATGCGAGCGTGTCGTGCGACGGAAAGAACAGGCGCCCGAGCGTCGGCGCAAAATAGCCGTAGAGGCCGAAATCGTACCACTCGAGCAAATTGCCGATGCCGCCGGCGGCGAGCGCCATGGACGACAGGCGGCCGGCGGCTGGCGGCGAGGCCGAGAGTGCGCTCACCGGGTCAGCCTATCCCCGGCACCGGCTTGAGGTCCCTCGCCGCCTCACAGCGCGTCGGCAATCGCCTTGCCCATCTCTGTCGTCTTGGTTTTGCCGCCGAGGTCGGGCGTGCGCAGTTTGGTTTCGGCGATCACGGTTTCGATCGCCTTGACGATCGCCGCGCCGGCCTGCGGATGTCCCAGATGGTCGAGCATCATCGCGCCGGACCAGATCTGCCCGATCGGATTGGCGATGCTTTTGCCGGCGATGTCGGGCGCTGAACCGTGCACCGGCTCGAACATCGACGGATATTTTTTCTCCGGATTGATGTTGGCGCCAGGCGCGATGCCTATGCCGGCCGCCACCGCCGGCGCTAAATCCGACAGGATGTCGCCGAACAGATTGCTGGCGACGATGACGTCGAACCAGTCCGGGTGCCGCACCATGTGGGCGCAGAAGATGTCGATCAGGAATTGGTCTGCCTTAATGCCGGGATAGCGTTTCTTCATCGCGGCAAAACGCTCGTCCCAATACGGCATCGAAATGCTAATGCCGTTCGACTTGGTGGCCGAGGTGATGTGCTTCTTCGGACGTTTCTTCGCCAACTCGAACGCATAGCGCATGACGCGGTCGCAACCTTTGCGCGTGAATACCGCCTGCTGGAACGCGGCCTCCTCGTCCATGCCGGCATAGAGCCGACCGCCGATCTCGGAATACTCCCCTTCGACGTTCTCGCGCACGATGACCATGTCGATGTCTTTGGGCGCGCGACCCTTGAGCGGACTTTCGAGGCCCTTGAGCAAGCGCACGGGCCGCAGATTGACGTATTGCAGAAAATTGCGGCGGATCGGAATCAGCAAGCCCCACAACGAGACGTGATCCGGCACACCAGGAAATCCCACCGCGCCGAGATAGATCGCGTCGAATTTGCGCAGCTGGTCGAGCCCGTCCGCCGGCATCATGCGGCCGGTCTTGGCGAATTTCTCGCACGACCAGTCGAAATTCTTGAATTGGAGCGCGAAGCCGAACTTGCGGCCAGCCTTCTCGAGGACGCGGATGCCCTCCGGCACCACCTCGTGGCCGATGCCGTCGCCTGCGATGACGGCGATCTTGTGGGCTTGGCCTTTGGGCATGATGGGAACGCTCCTGCTAGCGGTGACGGGCGGGCGCGGCAACGAGGGTTCGGGCCGGCAGTTCTGGCACAAACTGGGCGGAACGCCAATCCGTTCGCGCTAGCGGCCGAGGCCCGGCGGCTGGCTTTGCGCCGGGTCGAGTGGCTGCTGCTGATTCAGATGCTGCTGCAACAGTAATTGCTGCTGGAGCTGCTGCGTCTGTTGCAGCTGCTGTTGCTGCTGCTGGAGTTGGAATTGCTGGTTCTGTTGCAAGTCGCGCAAATGGTCCTGCGGCAGTTCTTGCTGCACCAGGATGTCTTGCCGCTTCTGCAGGTCTTGCAGTCGCAACAGGTCGAACTGCGCGCGCAACGCCTGTTGCCGTCGGTCCTGCTGTGTCGCAAGCGCCTGCCGTTCCTGTTGTTGCAGACGCCACACCGCTTGCTGTTGGAGCAATCGCATCTGGATTTGTGCGTCGGCGGCCTGCGCCAAAACGCTCAGCAGCATGACCAGCAGCAATCGCGTGACCATGAGGCACCAATCCGATGGGACCCGCTCCCTAAGTGTGGGATCTGAGAACCGCGTTATCAAGCTCCGGCCTGGGCGGTCTTGGCCGGAAGCGTCGGGACCTTCGTCGCGGATGCGCGTTTAACCCCGCAGCCGATCTTGGCCGGCCATGCCGAAGCAATGGAGTTCCCGACATGGCGTTTCACGATATTTTGGTCACGCCGCTGGTGGCGCTGGTCTGCGGCATTCTCATCCTGCTGGTGCCGCGCCTGCTGAACTATCGTGTCGCCATCTATCTCATCGTTGCCGGCGTCGCCGGACTGTTGCCGCATTTCGCGAGCTGACCCGTCGCGCGCCACGCGACGGCGTTGCGCCCCGCGGTGTGACGGCGCTGTGGGGTCGTTTGCGGTACTAACGGCTATGGCGCGATGCCGTAATACGCCGCGTAAGCGTAAACGGTGATCGCGACGCAGACCGCGCCGGCGGCGATGCCGACGATGAACGGCGTACGCCAGCGCACCATCGCGGCGACGGATGCGAGCGCGATGCCGAGCTGCGCCGCGAGACCGGCGTAACCGAGCAGATCTTTCTCGGCGAGCCATTTGAGTCCGATCTGCAAATGCCGATCGCGGTCGGCGGTCTTGTCGTTGGCAGTCTGTTTGGCCGTGGGCTGACGGTCGCGCAGATCGGCCGCTTGTTTGGTCAAGGCGGCGCGGCTTTCCGGACTGAGATCGGTCGCCGTCGCCAACGCGGTTTCGACGACGCGCGCCTTGATGCTATCGGCCTGGTACTCGTTCCACGCGTCCGACGCTTCGGTCTGCGACAGGATCGCCTGGTTGCTTTCGTAAATGGCGTTGTTGGTGATCGCGGTCGAACGCACGACCAAGAAACCCGATATCGCCGCCAGTACGCCGGTGAGCAACGCCACCTGCCTGACCCAAGGCGGATTGTCTGTGGGGTTCTGCTGGCCGGCGTCGATGCGCGCTTTGACGCTTGTGACCAACGACTTGAGGCCCGGTTTTTTCGCCATCGACACGCCCCCGTTTGTTCCTGCCGATACGCGAATGCAGGCTCTCGTGGCGGGCGGGTTTAGTCAAGACGTGAAGGTCGGGCCGCTGGCGTGCTGGACGACATGAAACAGAGAACCGTTGGCTTCTTGTCGTCGCACTTCCGGTTCAAGCCGCTTAACGCCGGCGGAATTGCGGCCGGCGCGCGTTCGGGTTGGCCGCCACGGCGCGCTCGTCCTTGTGGCGGAAGATGATGCGGCCCTTGGTGAGATCGTAGGGCGTCATTTCGACGGTAACGCGGTCGCCAGTGAGCACGCGGATGCGCGCCTTCTTCATGCGGCCCGCGGTATAGGCAAGCGTCTCGTGATCGTTGTCGAGCTTCACGCGAAACCGCGCGTCGGGCAGCACCTCGGTGATGACGCCATCGAACTCGATCAGGCCTTCCTTGGTCATGCGCCTGCTCTCCGTGACGAGACGGGGCGGCCG
>JAGXBG010000089.1 GCA_018971215.1 Alphaproteobacteria bacterium | reverse complement strand
GACTCCTCGCCACGGCGCAGCTCTCCGCGCCGCAGATCGAGACGATATTCGCCGAGGCGCAGGACGGCTTTGCGCTCGGCCTCGCCGGCGGCGCGCTGCAGGATGTTGCGGATGCGCAGCACCAGTTCGCGCGGCTCGAACGGCTTGGTCAGATAGTCGTCGGCGCCGCGCTCGAGGCCGCCGATGCGGTCGGCGGTTTCCGCCCGGGCGGTGAGCAGCAGGATGGGGATGCGGCTCGACGCGCGCAGGCTGGTGGTGAGGGCGAAGCCGTCTTCGCCCGGCATCATCACGTCGAGCACCAGCAGGTCGAAAGCGATGCTGTCCAATTTGCGGCGCGCTTCGGCGGCGTCGCCGGCGGTGGTGACGCGAAAGCCCTGGTCCGTGAGATAGCGGCGCAGCAAATCCCTCAGCCGCGCATCGTCGTCGACGACCAGGAGATGTGGCTCCGTGGCGTCCATGGCCTCAGTATAGGCGCTCATCGTCGCCGAAGCACGGTCCGCTCACCGCGAGCCGTCGCCGCGACGGCCGATGCGCTTGCGGTCCTCGTCGCTCGACATGATGCTGAGCATGACCTTGCGGAACCCTTCGACCGCCTGCACGCCGGCTTCGCGATAAGCGCGGGCGATGCGTTGGCGCTGGTTCTCCGACAGTTGGCGTTCGAGCTCGATGCCCTTGTCGGTCAGCTCGAGCAGGCGCCGCCGTCGATCGTGGTTGCCGGGCGACTGGCGGATGAAGCCCTGACGCACCAGCTGGCTGAGAACGCGCGACAGGCTCTGCTTGGTGATGCGCAGAATCGCCAGCAGGTCGCTGACGCTCATCTGCGGATGGCGGCCGACGAAATAGATGACGCGGTGATGGGCGCGGCCGAAGCCGTAGCGCGCCAGCATCGCGTCGGGCTCGGCGGTGAAGTCGCGATAGCCGTAATAAAGCAGCTCGATGGCCTGGCGCAGTTCCTCCTCGCGCAGGAATGGCGCATTGGCCGTGGATTTTACGTCAGCCATGTTGACTTATATTCGCCCGGATGGTTATATGGAACCGTTTCCTCGGGGTCATATTCGCACATAATCGTCTTGGGCGATGCAGGTGCAGGGCGCGGCCTTTATCGTCTATCGTTCCAGAATAAAACGCCCGGAAACGCACTAGGAAACCGCCATGGCAGCCAGCCTCATCCCCTACGACGACCGCGACGGCTCGATCTGGTTCGACGGCAAGTTGGTGCCGTGGCGCGACGCCAAAATCCACGTCCTGACGCACGCGCTGCATTACGCCAGTGCCGTGTTCGAAGGCGCACGCGCCTATGGCGGCACGATCTTCAAGCTGCGCGATCACGCGCAGCGGCTGATCGATTCCGGCCGGGTGCTCGGCTTCGAGATTCCGTGGGCGCGCGACCAGATCGAGGCGGCGTGCAACGCCGCAGTCAAGGCGCAGAACATCAAGGACGGCTACGTCCGGCCGATCGCCTGGCGCGGGCCGGAGCAGATGGGGGTTTCCGCGCAGGCCACCAAAATCCACATGGCGGTCGCCGCTTGGGATTGGGGCACCTATTTCGCGCCCGAGGCGCGACTTAAGGGCATCCGCATGACCTGGGCGAAATGGGCGCGGCCGGCACCCAACACCGCGCCGACCAAGGCGAAAGCCACCGGCCTCTACATGATCTGCACCATGTCGAAGCACGCCGCCGAAGCCGAAGGCTACGAGGACGCGCTGATGCTCGACTGGCGCGGCCAGCTCGCCGAGGCAACCGGCGCCAATCTGTTCCTGAACATCGACGGCACGCTGCACACGCCGACGCCCGACTGTTTCCTCGACGGCATCACCCGCCGCCACGTCATCGGCCTGGCGCGCGCGCGCAAGATCAAGGTGGTCGAACGCGTGATCATGCCGGACGAGCTTTCGAAGGCGCAGGAAGTGTTCCTCACCGGCAGCGCCGCCGAGATCACGCCGGTGCGCGAGATCAGCCAGTACAAGTTCACGCCTGGCGCCATGACCAAACAGCTGATCGAAGATTTCGACCGCTCGGTCCGCGCCGCCGAGAAGGCTACCGCGGCTTAAGGCAGCTCAGCCCTTCGCCCAGCGTTTCGCCGCCAGGTCGTCACTGTCCTGGGCTTCGACCCAGCGCGCGCCCTGCGGTGTCTCTTCCTGCTTCCAGAACGGCGCCTTGGTCTTGAGCCAGTCGACCAGGAACTCGTTGGCGGCGAAGGCCGCTGCGCGATGCGAAGCCGCCGTCACCACCAGCACGATGCGCTCGCCCGGTAAGAGCTTGCCGTGGCGGTGGACGATCAGCGACGCATCGAGCTTCCAGCGCTTGTTGGCCTCGGCCTCGATCGCCGTCAACTCGTCCTCGGTCATGCCGGGATAATGTTCAAGGGTCATGGATTTGATCGCGTCAGCGCCGCCGCCATCGCGCACCGTACCGACGAAGGTGACGATGCCGCCGATCGTCGTCTTGCCGCGCGTGAGATTTTCGATCTCGAATCCCACGTCGAAATCCTCGCGCTGGACGCGGATCATGGCCGCCTCAACCGCCGGTCACCGGCGGGAACAGCGCCACTTCGTCGCCTGGCTTGAGCGCGAAATCCCAGCCGACGTGATGGCGGTTGACCGCGACGCGCAGCGTCCGGCGGTCCTTGAGCGCGTCGGCAAAGGCCGGTCCGCGCGTCTTGAGCCAGTCGACCAGCGCCGCCGGCGTCGTGATGCCGGCCGGCGGATCGAGGGTTTCCTCGGTCTTGCCGATCTTGGTCTTGAGCCAGGCGAAATAAAGGAGCCGCATGGGGCTGACTTAGGCGCTGGCACCCGGCGGTGCAAGCCTCACGCGATGACTTCGCTGAACGGCAGGAAATCGACCGTGCCGCCCAGTTCAACGTGGCTCAGGCCCTCGGGAATCTCGACCAAACCGTCGGATTCGACCATCGAGGTCAGGATGCCGGCACCGTCGCGCGGGAATTTCTCCGCCACCCAGCCGCTCTCGCCGGGCTTGAGCCGGGCGCGCAGATATTCGGTGCGGCTGCCCTTTTTGTCGTAGGCGAAGCCCGAGACGACGCGGAATAGCCGTGGCGGCGCGTCGTCGGCGCCGGACAGCAGCAGCACCAGCGGCCGCGCCAGCAGCAGGAACGTCACCATCACCGCCACTGGATTGCCCGGCAAGCCGATGAACGGCACGCGGCCGATCTGTCCCATCGCCACCGGCCGGCCAGGCTTGATCGCCAGCCGCCAGAAATGCAGCTGGCCGAGCGCCTCAACCGCCGCCTTGACGTGGTCCTCTTCGCCGCTCGACACACCGCCCGAGGTCAGCACCAGGTCGTGACCCTCCGCCGCGCGGGCGAGTGCGTCGCGCACCGCGTCGAGGCTGTCGGGCAGGATGCCGAGATCGGTTACGGCGCAGCTCAAGCCTTCGAGCAAGGCGCGCAAGGTGTAGCGGTTGGAATCGAAAATCGCGCCCGGCGGCAGCTCGCCGCCCGGCTCGCGCACTTCGTCGCCGGTCGAGAAGATCGCCACGCGCAGCTTGCGCCGCACGGTCAGCGTCATCAGGCCGAGCGAGGCGGCGAGGCCGATCTCCTGCGGCCGCAGGCGCCGGCCAGCGGCGAGCACGGTCGCACCGCGCTTCACGTCCTCGCCGGCAAAGCGCCGGTTGGCGCCGCGCTTGATCCCGGGCGGCAGCGTCGCCTTGCCGTCGGTGACGCGGCAATCCTCCTGCATCAGCACGGTGTCGGCGCCGTCCGGCATCTGCGCGCCGGTGAAGATGCGAATGCATTCGCCCGGCGTCACTTTGCGGCCGAGCGGATGGCCGGCGGCGGCGCGGCCGCCGATCGGCAAGGTCGTCGGCTCGCCGGGCTTGAGCGCGTCGAAGCTCACCGCATAGCCGTCGACCGCGGCGTTGTCGTGCGGCGGCACGTCGCGCGTCGCCACCACCGGCTCTGCCAGGACGCGGCCGCGCGCGTCGTTCAGCCGGACGGACTCGGTCTCGGTGACGGCGTGGACCTTGGACTTGAGAATCTTGAGCGCCTCGCCGGCGGACATCAGCTGTCCGCCGAAGGCGAAGCAATCATCGGTCAGTTGCGCCATGGAGCAGCGGCTCGAGGCGGCACCGTTCGAGGATGAACCCGGCGATGCCGTCGATATCGTCGATGTTGAACTGTGGCAATGGACAGCCGGCGAGGTTCTCGTCGCTCGCCACCGCGACGATGTCGGTCTGTTCGCGGTACATCAGCGGCTTGCCGACCGATGCGCGGTAGACTTCGAGCTTTGGAAAGTTCTCGCGCTTGAAGCCTTCGACCAGCACGAGATCGACCGGCGTCATTTGGCGCAGCAGGGTGTCGAGCTTCGGTTCCGGCGCGCCGCGATGCTCGTGCATCAGCGCCCAACGCTGCGACGACGCGACCATAACCTCGGTCGCGCCTTCCTTGCGGTGGCGCCACGAATCCTTACCCGGCTGGTCGATGTCGAATTCGTGGTGCGCGTGCTTCACGGTCGAGACGCGCAGGCCGCGGTCGATGAACGCCGGCAAAAGCCGTGTCAACAACGTCGTCTTGCCGCTGCCGCTCCAACCGGCGAGACCGAATACCCGCATGGCCGGACCGCTCACGTCGCGCTCGGCTTGGCCGTCTTAATCGACGCACCGGACGGTGCCGGGCGGTTGATGTGCATGAGCCCGGCGCGCAGGTAATCGTATCCCGTCTTCACCGTCAGTACGGCGGCAAGCCACAGCAGGACTTCGCCGATCGCGCGCACGTGGATCGCCGCAGGGCCGGCGTCGCCGATCAGCAGGAAGCCGATCGCCAGCATCTGGATGAAGGTCTTCCATTTGGCGAGCTTCGACACCGGCATGCCGACGCGCAGGCCGGCGAGATGCTCGCGCAGGCCGGAGACCATGATCTCGCGCGTCAGGATGACCAGCGCCGGCAGGATGCTCGCCGTTGAAAGGCGATCATAGGTAGCCAGCATGAACAAGGTGGTCGCGACCAGCAGCTTGTCCGCGACCGGATCGAGAAAGCGGCCGAGCTCCGATTGCTGCTGCCACATGCGGGCGAGCCGGCCGTCGAGCCAGTCGGTGACCGCTGCCAGGCTGAAGATGACGCAGCCCAGCCACGGTCCGAGCGGCGCCGCGGCATAGAACGTCGCGATCACCAGGGGGATAGCGACGATCCGCGACAGCGTCAGCAGGTTGGGCAGTGTCGTCAACATGGCGTTCCGGGCCGATAGCCGACCGCGAGTTTAGCCCTCGGCATGGAAATGATCATAAATCTTTTTTGCGACGATTTTGCTGATGCCGTCGACGCGCTCGAGGTCGGTCAAGCCAGCGGTGGCGACCGCGCGCGCTGACCCGAAATGGTGCAGCAGGGAGCGCTTGCGTGCGGCGCCGATGCCGGCGATCTCGTCGAGCGGCGATGCGCCGATGGCCCGCGTCCGCTTGCTGCGGTGGGCGCCGATAACGAAGCGGTGCGCCTCATCGCGCAAGCGCTGGAGGAAGTAGAGCACCGGGTCCTTGGGGTCGAGGCTCAACGGCGGCTTGCCGGCGCGGAAGAAGCGCTCGCGTCCGGCGTTGCGGTCGGGCCCTTTGGCGACGCCGACCACCGGCACGTCGTTGACGCCCAGATCGGCCAGCGCTTGGCAGGCGGCCGCCAGTTGGCCCTGGCCGCCGTCAATCAGCACCAGATCGGGAAAGCCGGCGCGGTCGGGGTTCTCCTTCAAGGCGCGGGCAAAGCGGCGGCCAAGGACCTCGCGCATCATGGCGTAGTCGTCGCCCGGCGCCGCCGGCTCGCGGATGGTGAACTTGCGATAGGCGTTCTTGATGAAGCCTTCGGGGCCGGCGACGATCATCGCGCCCACGGCATGCGCGCCCTGGATATGGCTGTTGTCGTAAACCTCGATGCGTTGCGGCGGCGCGTCGAGGCCGAAGGTTTCGGCGACGCCTTCGAGTAGCCGGCGTTGCGCGGTGCTTTCGGCCAGCCGGCGGCCGAGCGCTTCGCGCGCGTTGAGCAATGCATGTTCGACCAGCTTACGCTTGTCGCCGCGTTCGGGCGCGACGATCTCGATGCGGCGGCCGGCGCGCGCGCTCAACGCCTCGGCCAGCAGGAGCGCCTCGGTCGGCCGGTGGCTGACCAGGATTTGCGGCGGCGGCGGCTTGTTGTCGTAAAACTGGCCGAGGAACGCGCCCATCACGTCGCCGGCCTCGAGATGGCGCGCGTGCGCCGGAAAATAGGCGCGGTTGCCCCAGTTCTGGCCGCCGCGGAAAAAGAACACTTGGATCGAGCTGTCGCCGCCAGCCTGATGCAACGCGACGACATCGGCGTCGCCGAGCCCGTCGAGGTTGATGTCCTGCCGTCCCTGGACCTGGGTTAGCGCGCGAATGCGGTCGCGAATCACCGCCGCGCTCTCGTATTCGCGTCGGCCGGACAGCTCCTGCATGTGACGCGCGAGCCGCGCCTGGACCTCCTGGCTGCGGCCCGCCAGGAAGCCGCGCGCCTCGGCGACCAGCCGCGCGTAGCCGTCGTGATCGATGCGGCCGGTGCAGGGCGCGCTGCAACGCTTGATCTGGTAGAGCAGACACGGCCGCGTGCGCGCCGAAAACACGCTGTCGGAGCACGAGCGCAGCAGGAAGGCGCGTTGGAGCGCGATCAGCGTGCGATTGACCGCGCCGGCCGAGGCAAAGGGTCCGAAATAGTCGCCTTCGGGACCGCGCGCGCCGCGATGCTTGGTCAGTTGCGGAAACGGATGGCCGCCAGTGAGATGGATGTAGGGGAACGACTTGTCGTCGCGCAGCAAAACGTTGTAGCGCGGCATCAGGCGCTTGATCAGATTGCACTCGAGCAGCAGCGCCTCAACCTCGGTGTGCGTGATGGCGATTTCGAGCGAATGGGTTTCGGCGACCATGCGCTTCAGCCGCACCGGCAGGCCGTTGACGTTGGCGTAGTTGGCGACGCGGTTCTTGAGATTCGCCGCCTTGCCGACGTAAAGCGCGTCGCCTTTGGCGTCGAGCATGCGATAGACGCCCGGCGCCGGCGGCATCGTCTTGAGCGCCGCGCGAATGACGGTGACGCCGCGCGCGAGATTGCCGGCCGGCGGCGCTGCGCCTTCGGTTTGCTCGTCGGCGTCGAAGACGTCGTTCATCGCGTTGGCACCACCGCAGGCAAGCGGCGGCGATATCCACGGAAATTGTGCATAAGTTTGTTCATAGCGAACGGCCACCTCGGTCCGCCGACGATTAAATCTAGGATCTGACCGCTTTGCCCAAGAAAACGGCAGCCGCGCCAGCGGGTTGTTTTTACATGGCGTTTCCGGCGCGAACTGTAAACTCCACGTAACAGCAAGGAAACAAAGGCCTTTGCGACACATAACGGACACACGACGTGCGGCCTGTTGACAACTGTCGGCTGCCGGCCGGCCTTCGGCGGAAGCGAAAAATTCCTCTCACGCCAAAAACTTAGCGCGATTGTGACAGCACTCCGATCCGATCGTGACAGCACGCCGCGACGACCGGTTGTATGCGCGGAAGTTTTTCTATTCGCTCGCCGGCGGCACACGGCTGGTCGGCGCCCAGTTCAGATGCTGGCCGCCGTCGAGCGCGATCATCTGTCCAGTCATCGCCGGCGATTCCAAAATGAACGTCACCGCGCGCGCGATCTCGTCCGGCGTGATGCCGCGTCGCAGCGGCAGCAGATCGACCTGCTGGCGGAACTGTTCGTCGCTCTGGCGCGGGCTCGGCAGCGTCGGACCGGGGCCGATGCCGTTGACCCGGATGCGCGGCGCCAGCGCCAACGCCATGGTCTGGGTCAGGGTCCACAGCGCGGCCTTGCTCACGGTGTAGGAAACGAAATACGGCGTCAGGTTCCAAACGCGTTCGTCGAGAATATTCACCACCGATCCCTCGGCGCCGGCGGGAAGTTGGCGCGCGAATTCCTGCATCAGCACGAACGGTGCGCGCAGATTGGTTTCGAGGTGCCGGTCCCAGCTGGCGCGGGTCACGGTCAGCGCATCGTCCCGTTCGAAGGCCGAGGCATTGTTGACCAGCAGGGCGAGCGGACCGATCGCCTTGGCCGCTCGCGGCACCAGCGTCGCAACCTCGGCTTCGCGCGTCAGATCGGCGGCAATTGCTGCTGCGCGGCGATCGCGGCCGCGGATCTCGGCGGCGAGCGCCTCGGCGTCGTCGCGCGACGTGCCATAATGCACGGCGACGTCCCAGCCGTGCGCGGCGAGCGTCAAAGCGATCGCCCGGCCGATGCGGCGGGCGCCGCCGGTCACCAGCGCGCTGCGGCCCGACATCAATAACGCTCGCGCATGCGGCGGTTCTTGGCCGCCTTGGCCTTGGCCAGCGCTTTCGCCGACGTGCCGGCGCGGCCGCCGATCGAGCGGCCGCGCGGCGCCGCGGACAGGCCGGGGCTGCCGATTCCCAGGTGATATTCTTCAAGGCGCCGGATTTCGTCGCGCAGCCGCGCCGCCTCCTCGAATTCGAGATCGGCTGCCGCCGCCTGCATGCGGCTTTCGAGATCGCCGATCACCGCCTGCAGATTGTGGCCTTGATAATGGTCGGCAGTGTCCTCGCCGGTTTCGACGGTGACGTGATCCTGCTCGTAGACGCTTTCGAGAATGTCAGAGATCGCACGCTTGACGCTCTCGGGCGTGATGCCGTGCGCGGCGTTGTAAGCCTGCTGCTTCTCGCGCCGACGGTTGGTCTCCTCGATCGCCGCCTTCATGCTTTCGGTGGTGTGATCGGCGTAGAGGATGGCGCGGCCTTCGACGTTGCGGGCGGCGCGGCCGATGGTCTGGATCAGCGCGGTGCGCGACCGCAGATAGCCTTCCTTGTCGGCGTCGAGGACCGCCACCAGAGCGCATTCCGGAATGTCGAGACCCTCGCGCAACAGGTTGATGCCGACCAGGACGTCGAACACGCCCAGCCGCAAATCGCGGATGATTTCGATGCGCTCGAGCGTGTCGACGTCGGAATGCATGTAGCGCACGCGGATGCCGTTCTCGTGGAAATACTCGGTGAGCGCCTCGGCCATCTTCTTGGTCAGCGTCGTCACCAGCACGCGCTGGCCCTGCCTGGCGCAATCGCGGCATTCCGCCATCAGATCGTCGACCTGGGTTTCGACCGGGCGGATCACCGGCACCGGATCGACCAGGCCGGTCGGCCGCACCACCTGTTCGACGAAGACGCCTTGGGTGCGGCCGATCTCCCACGGGCCGGGCGTTGCCGAGACGCACACGGTCTGGCCGCGCATCACGTCCCATTCCTCGAATTTGAGCGGTCGATTGTCGATGCAGGAGGGCAGCCGGAAGCCGTACTCCGACAGGGTGAACTTGCGCGCATAGTCGCCTTTGAACATGCCGCCGACCTGCGGCACGGTGACGTGGCTTTCGTCGACGAAGACCAGGCAGTCGTCGGGCAGGTATTCGAACAGCGTCGGCGGCGGCTCGCCGGGCGCGCGGCCCGTCAGGTAGCGCGAATAGTTCTCGATGCCGGCGCAGCTGCCAGTCGCCTGCATCATCTCGAGGTCGAAGGTCGTGCGCTGCTCGAGCCGCTCGGCCTCGAGCAGCTTGCCGGCCTGCCTGAACTCCTCAAGGCGGACCTTGAGGTCGCGCTTGATCTGCTCGATCGCCTGGTAAAGCGTCGGCTTGGGCGTGACATAGTGGCTGTTGGGATAGACCTTGATCGCTTCGATCGCCGCGGTCTTCTCGCCGGTGAGCGGGTCGAACTCGTGGATCGCCTCGATCTCATCGCCAAAGAGCGACAAGCGCCAGGCACGGTCCTCGTAGTGCGCCGGGAAGATCTCCACCGTGTCGCCGCGCACCCGGAACGTGCCGCGCGCGAAATTGACGTCGTTGCGCCGGTATTGCAGCTCCACCAACTTGGCGAGCAAATCGCCGCGCGCCACGCGCTCGCCGGTGGTGAGCGTGAAGGTCATCTCGGAATAGGTCTCGACCGAGCCGATGCCGTAGATGCACGACACCGAGGCGACGATCACGGTGTCGCGGCGCTCGAGGATCGCGCGCGTCGCCGAGTGGCGCATGCGGTCGATCTGCTCATTGATCGAGGATTCTTTCTCGATATAGGTGTCGGTGCGCGGCACGTAGGCTTCCGGCTGGTAATAGTCGTAATACGAGACGAAATACTCGACCGCGTTGTCCGGGAAGAAGCTTTTCATCTCGCCGTAAAG
>JAGXBG010000237.1 GCA_018971215.1 Alphaproteobacteria bacterium | reverse complement strand
CAGAAGCCGAAGCCGAAGATCGACAGGATGAACGGGATCAGCGCCACCAGCGGCGTGGCGTAGAGTACCATGATGTAGATATCGAGCGCCTCGCGCAGCCATTTGACCCGCGCCAGCAGCAGGCCGAACGGCATGCCGAGGACGATGGCGAGGCCGAGGCCGGTGGCGAATAGCGCCGCTGACGACAACGCCTCGCGCGGCAGCTCGCCCGACAGCGTCAGCTGCGACAGTCGGACGAGGGTTTCGGACAGCGGCGCCATGAAGGCAGCGTTGGTGTTGCGCCCGACGATTTCCCACAGCACGGCCCCCGCCGCGAGGCTGAGGAGGAAGGGCGCCTGCCGCACCAGCGCCGTCCGCCGCCGGTTCATCGCCGTCAGTGCCCTTTCGTCACCAACGCCTCGGCATCGCGCCAAATCGACGGATCGACCAGCTGATCGTAGGTCGGCGGCGTTTTGCCTTCCTTGATGTTGCCCGACTTGGCGAGGATCTGGAGATAGTTCTCGATCTGCTGCTTGTTCATGCCGTCGTCGTTGACGGTCCAGACGCCGATCGCGAGATAGCCCTTGACGGCGGCGCTGGCGATGGCCGGATCGCGGCCGGTGACGGACGCGGCGATCTTGGCCACGCGCACGTTGTTCTTGGGATCGGCGATGAAGTGACCGGCGGCGATCAAGCCGGCAACGGCGCGCACGAAGCCGTCGCGCTTCTGCGCGAGACGGTCCTGCCGCGCCGTCATCGCCAAGTAATGAGTATCCGGGTCGGTCTTGGCCAGAGACTGGATGATGGTGACCTTCTTGTGCCCGCGCAGCTCGATATCGGGAATGTCATCGGTGTGGACGACGCCGAACGTCAGCTGGCCCGACGCCATTGCCGACGCGGTGTTCGAGCCCATCGCGACCTGCTGCACCTGGTCGAGAGTCATATGGCAGCCAGCGCCGAGCATCGCTTTCAGAGCAAGCGAGCGGACCCCGCCCGGCGTGTCGACGCTGACTTGCTGGCCGACGAGATCCTTGCAGGTGATTCGTTTCGGATCGGTCGAGCCGAGCGCCATGTCGGGATGCGGAAAGCCGTAAATCGTCTTGAGCGGAATGCCGGCGTTGGCGATCTGGAAGACGACGACGTTGGTGCCCGAGAACGACGCGTCGAGGTCGCCAGCGACGACCGCGCGCGCCGCGGCGGTGCCATTGTCGAACGGCCGCAATTCGACGTTGGCGCCATATGTCTTGAAGAAACCCTGTTCCTGCGCGACGTAGGCGATGACCGACGTGAAGATCGGCGGAATGCCCGGAATACCGATCACGATCTTGGGCGCGTCCGCCGCGCGGACCGCCGGCGCGGCCGGTCCGGCGAACGCTGCGCAGGCGACCAGCGCGGCGATAATCGTCTTGCGAACCATGCTCTCCTCCCCAGTCTTTTCTAGCGTTCGATGTCGAATTCGGCCTTGCGCGCTTCGCTCATCAACGTCGACCAGACTCGTTCCCGCAGCTCCGCGAAGCGCGGCAGGCCGAGCGTCGCGCGCGAGCGCGGCCGCGGCAGATCGACCGCGATCTCCTCGTGAATGCGCGACGGGCGGCCTTTCAAGACGACGACGCGATCGCCCATCAAAACCGCTTCTTCGATCGAATGCGTGACGAACAGCATGGTCGTCGGCTGGCGTTCCCAGATGCGCAGCAGTTCGAACTGCAGAATCTCGCGCGTCTGCGCGTCGACCGCGGCGAAGGGCTCGTCCATCAGCAGCACGCGCGGGTCGACCGCCAGCGCACGCGCCAGGCCGCAGCGTTGCTGCATGCCGCCCGACAGCTGATAGGGATAGGCTTTCTCGAATCCCGAGAGGCCGACGAGATTGATGAAATGCGGCACACGGCGCGCGACCTCGGTGGCGGCGACGCCGGCCATGCGCAGGCCATAGGCGACGTTGTCGTAAACCGTCTTCCACGGAAACAAACCGAAATGCTGGAAGACCATGGCGAT
>JAGXBG010000236.1 GCA_018971215.1 Alphaproteobacteria bacterium | reverse complement strand
TTGTCGCGCACCTTGCGCAGTTCGGCGAAGACCTTGGGCATCTGCTCTTCCATTGCCGGCAGCTTGGACTTGTTGGCGGTCTTGCCGGCAATGGTCAGATGCTGCGGCGTACGGATGCCGGCGACGACATCCTCGCCCTGGGCGTTGGCGAGATATTCGCCGTAGAACTCGTTGACGCCCGTTGATGGGTTTCTCGTGAACGCGACACCGGTGGCGCAATCGTCGCCCATGTTGCCGAACACCATCGCCTGGACATTGACCGCCGTGCCCCAATCCACCGGAATGCCGTGCAGTCGGCGATAGGTGATGGCGCGCTGGTTCATCCACGAGCTGAACACCGCGCCGATGGCGCCCCAGAGCTGTTCTTCCGGCGCCTGCGGGAACGGCTTGTTGAGCTCTTGCTGCACCAGCGTCTTGTAGGCTTCGATGACTTCCTGCCACTGCGCTGCCGTCAATTCGGTGTCGAGCTGCTTGCCGGCGTCGAGCTTGACGTTGTCGAGTGCATCCTCGAACAGCTGATGGTCGACGCCGAGCACGACCTGGCCGTACATCTGGATGAAGCGGCGATAGCTGTCGTAGGCGAAGCGCGCATCGCCGCTTTTCTTGGCGAGACCTTCGACGGTGACGTCGTTGAGGCCGAGATTGAGCACCGTGTCCATCATGCCGGGCATCGAGGCGCGCGCGCCCGAGCGCACCGACACCAGCAGCGGATTGTCGGCGTCGCCGAAGGCGGCGCCGATGCGCTTCTCCAACGTCTGCAGCGCGGTTTCGACCTGGGCGCGCAGATCGGCCGGGTATTTCTTGTCGTTCTTGTAGAAGAAGGTGCAGACCTCGGTGGTGATGGTAAAGCCGGGCGGCACGGACAGACCGAGGTTGCTCATTTCGGCGAGGCCGGCGCCCTTGCCGCCGAGCAAGTTGCGCATGTCGGCGCGGCCTTCGGCCTTGCCGTCGCCGAACTCGTAGACCCACTTGGCCATCGCTCTATCCCTCGATCTGCGAGAAATCCGCGACGCGGTTGAGCGTGTCGCGGATCTGCGAAAGCAGCCTCAGGCGGTTCTCCCGTAACTCCTTGTCGTCGGTGTTGACCGTCACCTTGTCGAAGAATTTGTCGACCGGACCGCGCAGCGCGGCCAGCGTGCGCATGGCGGTGGCGAAATCCTCGGCCTCGAGCGCGGCGGCGCCGCGCAGCGCGGCTTCGTGCAACGCCTTGTCGAGCGTGCGTTCCTCCGCCGCCTGGAGCAAATCGGGCCGCGGCACGCCGGAATAGGTGCGGCCGTCCTTTTTCTCCTCGATGCGCAGAATGTTGGCGGCGCGGCGATAAGCGACCAGCAGATTGGCGCCGTCGGCGCTGCCGACGAAATCCTGCAACGCCGCGACCCGCGCCAGCAGCCGCACCAGATCGTCCTCGTCGCCGAGCGCGAACACCGCGGCGATCAGGTCGTGGCGTACGCCGCGCTCGCGCAAATGGACCTTCAGGCGGTCGGCGAAGAAATCGAGCAGCTCCTTGCTCGGGTCCTTGCCCGAAGGCGCTGCCGCCCTGAACGCCGGCAGCAGCGGCAGGCGCAGCTTGTTCTCGAGGATCAGCCGGATGACGCCGAGCGCGGCGCGGCGCAGGGCGAAGGGATCGCCGGAGCCGGTCGGCTTCTCGCCGATGGCGAAGAAGCTTGTTAGCGTATCGAGCTTGTCGGCGAGCGCTAGCGCCACCGAAACCGGTGCCGTCGGGCAGCGGTCGCTCGGTCCTTGCGGCGCGTAATGCTCGGCAATGGCAGCGGCGACTTCGGCGGGCTCGCCGTCGTGCTGCGCGTAGTAGCGACCCATGATGCCTTGCAGCTCGGGAAACTCACCGACCATGCCGGACGATAAATCGGCCTTGGCGAGTGCCGCCGCGTGGCGCAGCTTGGCGAGGTCGGCGCCGGGCACGTGCGGCGCGACGGTTTCGGCCAGCTTGGCGACGCGCGTCATCTTCTCCAAT
>JAGXBG010000088.1 GCA_018971215.1 Alphaproteobacteria bacterium | reverse complement strand
CGTGCGGCTTTGTTACCCGCCTTGTCCATCAGCCACGCCGCCTTCAGCACCAGCAGCCGCGCTTGCTCGATTTCGATGCGCGACAGGGCGATCCATTCGCGGATCGTTCCGTGTTCGGCGAGCGATGCGCCGAACGTCTGGCGCGCGCGCGCGCGCGCGATCATCATTTCGACCGCCAATTCGCATGCGCCGATCGACCGCATGCAGTGATGGATCCGGCCGGGGCCAAGGCGCGCCTGGGCGAGGGCGAAGCCGCCGCCTTCTTCACCCAGCAGGTTCGCGGCCGGCACGCGCAAATTGTCGAACGCGAGCTCGCAATGGCCTTGCGGATGGAGTTCGTGCATTACCGGCAAATTGCGCACAACGGTGAGTCCTTTGGTGCCGGCTGGCACCAGCACCATGCTCTGGCGCTTGTGCGCCTCCTTGCGTTCGGGCGAGGTCAGTCCCATGACGATGAAGAGCTTGCAGCGCGGATCGGCGGCGTTGGTGATGAACCATTTGCGGCCGTTGATCACCCAATCGCCGCCGTCGCGGCGGATCGACGTGCGGATGTTGGTGGCGTCCGACGAGGCGACATCGGGTTCGGTCATGGCGAAAGCCGAGCGGATCTTGCCCTCGAGCAACGGCACGAGCCATTGCTGGCGCTGCGCCGGATTGGCCGCGAGGTGCAGCAGCTCCATGTTGCCGGTGTCGGGCGCGTTGCAGTTGAACACCTCGGCCGACCACAGCATGCGGCCCATGACCTCGGCGCACGGCGCATAATCGAGATTCGACATCCGCGTGCCGGGTTCGTCGGACTTGAGGCCGGGCAAGAATAGATTCCACAGGCCGGCCGCGCGTGCCTTGGCCTTCAAATCTTCGATAAACGGCGGCGGAAACACGCCTTGCGCAACCAGGCGCCGGTACTCGGAGTCGCGCGGCGCGATGTGCTCGGCGATGAAGGCTTTGAGCTGCGCCTGGATGCGCTTCGACGTATCGGAGAATTCGAAATCCATGGGCCCCCGCTTTCTCCGGTGGGGGAGGATAGGGCATATTGGCGCGATGACAAAGCGAGCGGCGCTGGCGGCGCTCTTGCTCTTGGGGTTTTGGAACGCGCCCGCATCGGCGCGCGCGATCACGGCCGCCAACGTCGCCGATATCCTGACGGCGCTGCAACGCGCGCAACCCGGCGACGTCATCACGATTGTACCGGGCGAATACGCGCTGCCGGCCATTCGCCTGCATCACGGTGGTACAAAAGGCCATCCGATCGTGCTGCGTGCGCCGCGCCTGGGCGACGTGACGTTGATTTCGAAGGCGACTGAATTCTTCAAGGTCGCTGCGTCCGATTGGGTGTTCGAGAATCTCGACATCGCCGGCGCCTGCACCGCCGACACCGACTGCGAGCATGCTTTTCATATCGTCGGCAGCGCCGACCGCGTGGCGATCCGGCACAACCGCATCCGCGACTTCAACGCACACGTCAAAGGCAACGGCGAGGGCGGCCGCTTCCCCAATGACGTTCGCATTGAAAACAACTGGCTCTTCGGCATGCACGTGCGCCGTACCGACAATCCGATCGCAACGATCGACGTGGTCGGCGGTAAACGCTGGATCGTGCGCGACAATCTCATCGCCGATTACGGCAAGACTTTCGACCATCCGGCGACGCGCAGCGACGATTACGGCTACGCATTGTTCTTCAAAGGCAACTCGTCAGGCACGCTGATCGAGCGCAACGTCGTGTTGTGCGCCGACCGGCTGCCGCATCAGCCGTACACGCGCGGCCTGTCGCTTGGCGGCAGCGCAACCGGCCCTGAATTCTGCGAAGGCAGCTGCGACAAGGACGAAAACCGCGACAGCACGATCCGCAACAACGTCGTGCTCGCCTGCCCCGGTGAGCCCGGAATCTATCTCTACCGTGCCACGCATGCGCAGGTGAGTGACAACGTGCTGATCGGCACGGGCGGTATCGTTGCCGCCGCGCCCGACACCAGCGCCCGCGTCACCAACAATGCGCTGGCCGGCGGCGACATCGTGGCGCAAATCGGCGCGCGCCTGGATCTCGGTCACGGCGTCCATGGCAGCAGCCAACCGACCGCTGCGCCGCCGACATTCGCGGGACAGCGGATCGCCGCGTACCGCGCTTATTGGGACACGTTGGCGAAGCCGAAGGAGTAACCGACAGTCCTTAGGGCTGGTACGGAATCGCGCCGGCGTCGATCGCGGGCGAGTCTGCCCGCAGGTGATAATCGTAATGCGCCGCGTCGACGCAGTGCACGCCGCCGTCTTTGGCTTCGTGAGCGGCCTGGCTCGGTACTTTGAGATCGCGGTTTGGCCCGACGTACAGCACGCGGCCGCTCGGACGGGCGGGCTTCATCGGCGGGAAGACGTGGGCGTTGGCGGGCAAGTGGGCGCAGCCGTACCCGTGGCCGTGGACGCACCCCGATTCGGGCCCGTGAAACTCGACGACTCTATGTCGCCGTGCTGGATCGGGACGGTAATTACGTGGCCGTCACGGAGTTTGATCACCATGTCGGCGAGGGACGGCGTGGTGGCCAGCATGAGAGCAATTGCCGCAAAGAGTACGGCACAACGGAGATGCATTAGTGGCATAGTAAAAATGTTTTAAAATCAGCATATTATATATAGTTACTAATGTTTTAGGTTAGAATATGGTTAATTGGCCCCGTCGGTATTAAGCATAGCAGACGAACACCGGTTACCGGCGCCCATGCCGACTGTGACCGTGGGCCTCAAGTCCCTGATTAGAAAAGGGTTGTTTCAGCTTGAAAGGCGGGGTTTAGTGCCGATCTTATTGAGTACCGGAACAGTCCTGAATACAGGTAGCAACGTGATTATCCTGAGCAAACTCGCCGATTACGGCGTCATTGTCGCGACCCAGCTCGCCGCTCATCCCGAGCGGCAGACCAATGCCGCGACCTTGGCCGAGGAAACCCGCCTGCCGCGCACCACGGTCGCCAAGCTGCTCAAGGCGTTGGCGCATGGCGGGCTGGTGACGGCGTCGCGCGGCGCCGCAGGCGGCTACCGCCTGGTGCGGCCGGCCGAGGCGATCTCAATCGCTGAAGTCGTCGCCGCGATCGACGGCGCCATAGGCGTCACCCAATGTTCGATCCACGGGCCGGATTGCACGCGCACCGAATTCTGCTCGACCAAGCCGCATTGGAAGCGGATCAACGATGCGGTTGGCACCGCGCTCGCCGGCATGACGTTGGCGGAGATGACTCCGGCCGCGATCTTCGCGCAATGGATGAAGCTGCCGCCCAAGTCCAGCCCAACGGACGGGCAGGGAGCCGTGCGATGACCGATACCGCCGCCGCCCACAACCTCGCGCCGCTGCGCGAAGGCTACAAATACGGCTTCGTCTCCGACATTGAGAGCGAAAGCGCGCCGCCGGGCCTCAACGACGACACAATTCGCTTCATCTCGGCCAAGAAGCAGGAGCCGCAATGGCTGCTCGACTGGCGGCTCCAAGCTTTCCACCAGTGGCAGAAGATGGACAGCCCGCATTGGGCCAAGCTGCGCATCGCGCCGATCGACTATCAGGCTGCGACCTACTATTCCGCGCCCAAGCGGCAAAACACGCCCAAATCGCTCGATGAGGTCGATCCCGAGCTGCTCAAGACCTACGAGAAGCTCGGCATTCCGCTGAACGAGCGCGCCGCGCTCGCCGGCGTCGCGGTCGACGCCGTGTTCGACAGCGTGTCGGTCGCTACGACCTTCAAGAAGACGCTGGGCGAGCTCGGTATCATCTTCTGCTCGTTCGGCGAGGCGGTGCGCGAGCATCCGGACCTGGTGCGCAAGTATCTCGGCTCGGTCGTGCCGCAAGGCGACAATTTCTTCGCCGCGCTCAATTCCGCCGTGTTCAGCGACGGCTCGTTCGCCTACATCCCGGCGGGCGTACGCTGCCCGATGGAGCTGTCGACCTATTTCCGCATCAACGCCGCCAAGAGCGGCCAGTTCGAGCGCACGCTGCTCGTGGCCGATAAAGGCGCGTATGTGAGCTATCTCGAAGGCTGCACCGCGCCGCAGCGCGACGAGAACCAGCTGCACGCCGCAGTCGTCGAGCTGGTCGCGCTCGAAGGTGCCGAGATCAAATACTCGACGGTCCAGAACTGGTACCCCGGCGACGCCGAGGGCAAGGGCGGCATCTACAATTTCGTCACCAAGCGCGGCGCCTGCCGCGGCGCGCGCGCCAAGATTTCGTGGACGCAAGTCGAGACCGGCTCGGCGATCACCTGGAAATATCCGAGTTGCATCCTCGAAGGCGATGATTCGGTCGGCGAGTTCTACTCGGTGGCGATCACCAACAACTTCCAGCAGGCCGATACCGGCACCAAGATGATCCATCTCGGCCGCAACACGCGTTCGACGATCATCTCCAAGGGCATCTCGGCCGGGAAAGGGCAGAATACCTATCGCGGCCTGGTCCGTATCCAGCCCAAGGCGGCGAACGCGCGCAATTACACGCAGTGCGACAGCCTGCTGATCGGCGACAAATGCGGCGCGCATACGGTGCCCTATATCGCAGCGCGCAATCCGACGGCGCGCGTGGAGCACGAGGCGACCACCTCGAAAATCAGCGACGAACAGATGTTCTATTGCCAGCAGCGCGGCCTGTCGAAGGAAGACGCGCTGTCGCTGATCGTCAACGGCTTTTGCAAGGAAGTGTTGAAAGAGCTGCCGATGGAATTCGCGGTCGAAGCGCAGAAACTGCTGGCGGTCAGTCTCGAAGGCAGCGTGGGTTGAACATGCTTGAAATCAAGAATTTGCACGCGCGGATCAGCGAGGGCCGCGAGATCCTCAAGGGCGTCGATCTGACGGTGAAGCCCGGCGAAGTCCACGCCATCATGGGGCCGAACGGCTCGGGCAAGAGCACGCTCGCCGGTGTCCTGTCCGGCAAGCCAGGCTACGAAGTCACCGAAGGCCAGGTGCTGTTCCAGGGCCGCGATCTGCTAGCGATGGCGGCGGACGAACGCGCGCGCGACGGCGTGTTCCTGGCGTTCCAGTATCCGGTCGAGATTCCGGGCGTCAACAACATGTATTTCCTGCGCGCCGCGCTTAACGCCGTGCGCAAGCAGCGCGGCGAAAGCGACATGGACGCCGGTCAGTTCCTCAAGGCGGTGCGCGCCAAGCTCAAGCTGCTCGAAATCGGCGAGGACCTGCTTCAACGCGGTGTCAACGTGGGATTCTCGGGCGGCGAGAAGAAGCGCAACGAGATCTTCCAGATGGCGATGCTCGAGCCGAAGCTCGCCATTCTCGACGAGACCGACAGCGGCCTCGACATCGACGCCTTGCAGATGGTGTCGCGTGGCATCAACGCGCTGCGCGGACCCAAGCGCGCGATCGTCATGATCACGCACTATCAGCGGCTGCTTAATTACGTGGTGCCCGATCGCGTGCACGTGTTGTCGGGCGGCCGCATCGCCAAATCCGGCGGCAAGGAATTGGCGCTCGAACTCGAGCAGACCGGCTATGGCGCCTATGGAGACGCGGCGTGAGCGCGCTCGCCGAAATCCAGCCCTACGTCGAGGCGTTCAAGGCGCGGCCGAACGCGGCCGAACCGGCGTGGCTTAAGCAGCGGCGCGAAAGCGCGATGCAACGCTTCGCCGAACTCGGCTTTCCGACGCGCAAGCAGGAAGCGTGGCGTTTCACCGATCTTCAGCCGTTGCAGCGAGCGGCGTTTCCGCCACCGTCGTCCGTAAGCCGCGTTGCCGCGGCCGATGTCGCACCGTGGCTTTATGGCGCCGCCGCGCACCGTATCGTGCTGGTCGACGGCGTTTTCGCGCCAGAGCTTTCGGCGATTGGCGCGCTGCCAAAGGGCGTGTGGCTCGCGGCGACGGCCGAGACGCTGCGCACGCGGCCCGAATTGTTGGACGCGGTGCTGCGCGAAACCGACGCGCTCGGCGCACAGCCCTTCATCGCGCTCAACGCGGCGTTGTTTGCCGACGGTTTCGTTCTGGCGTTGGAGCCGAGTGTCGTTCTCGGCGGCACGGTGGAGATCGTCCATCTCGGACGCGCCGCCAAGCGTTCGTCGCAGCTGCGAAATCTGATTGCGCTCGCAGCCGGCAGCCGCGCGACGCTGATCGAGACGTACGTGGGCGAGGGCGATTACTGGACCAATGCGGTCGGCGTGATCGCCGTCGGCGCTGGTGCGGCGCTGCGGCATGTCCGGCTACAGAATGAGAGCGCGACGGCGATTCATCTTGGCCATCAACGCGTCGAGCTCGATCGCGACGCGCGGTACGAAAATTTCACGTTGTCGCTCGGCGGTCGTCTCGCGCGCACGGACATTCATCTCAAGTTTGACGGTGAAGGCGCGGCGTGCGGCTTGTTCGGCGCGACGTTGCTGCGCGGCGAGCAGGAAGGCACGATCGCGACCGTCGTCGATCACGCTGCGCCGCGCTGCGTCACCCGCGAGTATTACAAGAGCGTCGCCGCCGATCGCGCCCACGGCGTGTTTCTCGGCACCATCGGCGTGCGCCCGCATGCGCAAAAGACCGACGCCAACCAGCTCAGCAAGAACCTGCTGCTCGGTGCGCGCGCCGCGATCGACGCCAAGCCCGAGCTCGAAATCCTCGCCGACGACGTTAAATGCAGCCACGGTGCGACCGTCGGCGATCTCGACGAGACGGCGCTGTTCTATCTCGAAAGCCGGGGTATTCCGGCGGCCGAAGCGCGGCGCATGCTGGTCGAGGCTTTTGCCGCCGAAGTGATCGAGCGCATCGAGGACGATGCTGCGATGCGTGCGCATCTCGGCCACCACGTCGCCCGCTGGCTCGCTGGAGGCGTCGCATGAGCCGCGCGGCATTGCAGGCGACCGCCAAGCCCACGCTCGATCCGGCGCGGATCAAGCGCGACTTCCCGGTCTTCGACAACAATCCGGGCCTGGTGTTTCTCGACAGCGCGGCGTCGGCGCAGAAGCCGGCCGCGGTGATCGACGGCGTCGCCGAGTTCTATCGCACCGACTACGCCAACGTGCATCGCGGCGTCTATCGTCTGTCGGCGCGTTCGTCCGATCGTTACGAGCGCGCACGTGAAACCGTTCGGCGTTTCCTCAACGCGGCGTCGGCCGACGAGATCGTGTTCGTCCGCGGTGCAACCGAGGCGATCAATCTCGTCGCCTATTCCTGGGGCATGACCTTTCTCAAGCCCGGCGACGAGGTGCTCATCACCGAACTCGAGCATCACGCCAACATCGTGCCGTGGCAGCTGATTCGCGAGCGCACCGGTTTGAAGCTGGTCGTCGCGCCGCTCGACGCGTCGGGCGGCCTCGATCTCGCCGCGTTCGAGGCGCGGCTGTCGTCACGTACCAAGCTGGTGGCGGTGACCCAGCTCGCCAACGCCACCGGCGCGATGCTGCCGATCGAAGCAATCGTCCGTCTGGCGCACAAGCACGGAGCGAAAATTCTGGTCGACGGCTGCCAGGCGGCGCCGCGGCTGCCGGTCGACGTCTGCGCGCTCGACTGCGATTTCTACGTCTTCTCTGGCCACAAGATTTACGGGCCGACCGGCATCGGCGTGCTTTATGCCAAAAGCGCGATCCTCGAAACCATGCCGCCATGGCAAGGCGGCGGCGATATGATCGAACAGGTCACGTTCGAGAAGACGACATTCCAGAAGCCGCCACATCGTTTCGAAGCAGGTACGCCCGACATTTCGGGTGCAATCGGTTTGGCGATCGCGCTCGACTATGTCGAAGCGCTCGGCCGCGACGCGATCTTCGCGCATGAAGAGGAGCTGACCGGCTACGGCGTCGACAAGCTGTCGCGGCTGCCGGGCATCCGGTTGGTGCCGGCGGGACAGCGCCGCCTCGGCATCCTGTCGGTCGACGTGCAAGGCGTGCATCCGCACGACCTTGCGACCGTGCTCGATCAGCACCATGTCGCGGTGCGGGCGGGGCATCACTGCGCTCAACCGCTGATGGACAGACTTGGCCTCGTCGGCACGACGCGGGCGTCGCTCGGCATCTACAACGACGCACGCGACATCGATGCGCTGGCCGCCGCGCTGACTGAAGCGCAGAAATTGTTTGCGTGAGGACCATGGACGCGCGCGAGCTTTACCAGGACATCATTCTCGATCACGGGCGTCATCCGCGCAATTTCCGTGCGCTCGATCATGCGACCAATCTCGCGCACGGCCACAACCCGCTGTGCGGCGATCGCGTGACGGTCTATCTCGAAGTCGCTGGCGACCGGATCAAGGATTTGAGCTTCGACGGCCGCGGTTGTGCGATCTCGACGGCATCGGCGTCGTTGATGACCGAAGTGTTGAAGGGCAAGACACTGGCCGAGGCCGACGCGCTGTTCAAAGGCTTCCACGCCGAGGTCACCGGCAAGACTGCGCCGGCGCTGCCGGATGCGCTTGCCGACGATATGGAACGGTTGGCGCCGCTCGAAGGCGTGCGCGCCTATCCGACACGGGTCAAATGCGCGACGCTGGCGTGGCACGCGTTCGAGGCCGCGCTCAAGAACGGCGCCGCCGGCCCGACTGCGGCGACGGTGAAGACGGAGTAGGCGGTGAGCAGCGAGAACACCGGTCACGATCCCTTCGAGTTCTTGCAGGACGACGCGGAAGATGTCGCCGACATGGAAGACGTCGAGCGGCCGACGCCGGACGAAGGCGATCCGGCGCTGCGCGAGCAGGTGCTCGAAGCGCTCAAGACCGTGCGCGATCCCGAGATTCCCGTGAATCTCGTCGATCTCGGCCTGATCTACGAGCTCATCGTCAACAAGGACGGCGTCGTCTATGTCGAGATGACGCTGACGACGCCGGCGTGTCCGGTCGCCGGCGCGTTGCCGGGGCAGGTGCGCGACGCGATCTCGGCGGTGCCCGGCGTGCAAGACGTGCGCGTCAAGCTGGTCTGGACGCCGCCGTGGGACAAAAACCGGATGTCGGAAGAAGCCAAACTCGAGCTCGGCCTGATCGACTAACGGCGCGACCGGCGCCGTGCACGGGAGGGGGAGATGCTGACGATCTGGGGACGGGCGACGTCGTCCAACGTGCAGAAGGTGCTGTGGATCTGCACCGATCTGGGCATCGAATACGAGCGGCTCGACTGGGGCGGCGACTTCGGCGGCAACGACGCGCCCGCCTATCGCGCGATGAATCCCAACGGTCTCGTGCCGACCGTCAAAGACGGCGAGTTGGTGATTTGGGAATCCAACACCATCATGCGCTACCTGTGCGCCGTTTATGGCGGCGCCGCGCTGCATCCGATTGCTCCGGCGCGCCGCAGCCAGGTCGAGCGTTGGATGGATTGGCAGCTTTCACGTCTCAACGCTCCGCTGGCCGGATTGGTGCGCGGCTATTACCGCACGCCCGAACCGCAACGCGATTTTCCGGCGCTCACGCGGTTTCGCGTCGAAGCGATTGCGCTGTGGGAGATGGTCGAGC
The DNA here is from genome assembly GCA_018971215.1 of Alphaproteobacteria bacterium. Taxonomy (GTDB): domain Bacteria; phylum Pseudomonadota; class Alphaproteobacteria; order ATCC43930; family CGMCC-115725; genus REEB95. The sequence goes on along the minus strand of JAGXBG010000088.1, from coordinate 805 downwards.
GGCAGCTCGCGGGCCAGGACTATCTGGCGGGTGAGACGTTCACGCTCGCCGACGTCGGGATCGGCATCTGGGCGCATCGCTGGTTCTTGTATCCGATCGAGCGGCCTGACATGCCGGTGCTCGCCAAATGGTATCAGCGGCTGCAACAGCGGCCGGGATTCGCGGCGCACGTCGCCGGCCCCATCGGTTGAAACTAACGCGATCGTGAAGCCTGCCTGACACACGATTTCCGTATGGTGTGCGCCGGAAACTGCACACGCGTCCAAAAAGCAGGACTTGCAGGCCGGTAAGCAAGCTGGTCCGCTAGTGCGCTGTACGGACCGGGGGGTCAATGAAGTACTGGTTCGCTGCGTTCGTGGCCGCCTTTTTTGGCCTAGTCATGTCGTCGGCGCGCGCGGCCGACGATACGGCGATCAGTCGTGGCGCCTATATCTTCGCCGCCGCCGACTGCGCCACCTGTCACACCGACGCCGCGAATAACGGTGCGCCGTTGGCCGGCGGCCGGGCGCTGGTCACGAAATTCGGCACCTTCTATACGCCCAACATCACGCCGGATCCGGTCAACGGTATCGGCCGCTGGTCGCTCGCTGATTTCCAGCGCGCGCTGCGCGATGGCAAGGGGCGCAATGGCCAAAACCTGTACCCGGTATTTCCCTTCGCCTCCTACACGGGCATGAGCGACCGCGACATCGCCGATCTTTACGCTTACGTGATGGCGCAAAAACCGGATCCGACGCCCAACAGGGCCGACGAGATCAAGTTTCTATTCGCGTTCCGCCCGCTATTGGTGTTCTGGCGGATCTTA
>JAGXBG010000235.1 GCA_018971215.1 Alphaproteobacteria bacterium | reverse complement strand
CAGAATAAGAACAAAACAAGTACGACGATAGTGCACGCCGCACCGCCTGTCACCGCTTATGGCGCTGCGTTACGGCGTCGTGTTGGCCTTTGCGGCTATGTCGTCACGCCGGGCGTCATGCCGTTTTGTGACCGGCCGGCGCTGCCCGGCGGCTCGTACTGCGCCTGTCATCACGCGTTGTGCGCCGTCGCGCCGGCGAGTCCGAATTTCGCCGCACTGGCCACCACCCAGACCGCAGCGGCCGATGCGCCGGCTGCGCCACCGCCGGAGCTCGACTGGCTTAGTGCGCCGCCGGCGCCCGAGCCCTTCGAAGACGGTGACGACGGCCTCGCCGGCCTCGATCTGCCGCCACCGGCGATTGCACACGATGAATGAGGGACACGCCATGACCCGACCGCCGAAATCCCGTCCGCCGCGACTCGAGGCGCTTGCGCCGACGCCCGAGCGTTGGTCGAAGGGCGATCTCGCCCTGTTGCCGCGCGCCATCGCCGACGAGCACGGAAGGCCGGCGCGGCCGTATCGCGCCGAAGACACGCTGGCGCGCATGCAGCGCCAGGGCACGATCACCGGCGAGATGCGCCAGGCCGGCGACGATTTCCACGCGCTCTTCATGTTGGCGCAGCTCCATCCGCTGGGATCGCCGGATCTCCGCCGCGTACCGCAAGGCGTGCGCGAGCTGCCGGCGTCGGCGCACACCGAAGAAGCACGGCGCAAGGTGTGGGCGGCGCTCAAGGCGCTCGGCGGCGCGGCGTCGCCGGCCGGCGCTTGCGTCTGGCACGTGCTCGGCTGCGGTTGGACGCTTAAGGAATGGAGCCTGCGCGCCGGCTGGAACGGCCGCGTGCTGACGCCCGAAACCGCGTCGGGAATTCTCATCGCCGCGCTCGGTGCGCTGCGGGCGTTCTACGGGCTTTAGGCGCGTTATGGCGTCGTCCGAGGAGCGCAAGCATAGCGAGCGAGACGAAGCAATCCAGGCTCGCACGCTGGATTGCTTCGCCTTCGGCTCTCAATGAAAAGCCGTGGCGCCTCCCGTTACGCCGTCGGATCGAGCACGGTGATCGCGAGCAGCATGTCGACGTCGCAGCCGTTCTGCGCCATCGGCAGGATCAGCCGCTCGATCGTTTTGTGTTTGTCATCGATGGCGTAGACCGGCGGGCCGCGATAAAATGCCACCTGCGCCTGTTCGGCCACGGCAACGAATTGCGGATACGCAGTCGATTGACGAAAGCGCGGATGGATGTCGTCGTACCATCGTCCGGTCGGGTTCGAGCCGGCGGCGTCGACGTGCACGGTGCCGACCAGCCGGTATTTGAATCGCAACGGCTTGCGCTGCACGTCGACCAGCCAGATCCATTGCAGCAGCCGCGGAATGTCGGTCGGACGGAAGTTGCGGCGGCCGGGAAGCAGGCCGGGCGACGGCCGGATCGATTGCCAATAGCGGTAAAGATCGCCGACCCGCTTGTCGCAGGGCGGCAAGCCGGCGTCGGGCGCCAGCAACGCGAAAACGTCGTCGGTCATTCCTTTCCCTGTCGTCACGATGCGCCTTCGCTGGCGCCGGTGCTGGCCATGGCGCGAAAGCCCGCCGGTTAGAGAATAGCGCGGCGCGTTGTCGGCAGCGGCACGAAGCCGACATGCGCCGCGAGTTGCGCCGGATTGGCGATCGTCAAGCTGCCGCCGCTGACGTCGGCCAGCCCGTGCGCCCGCAACGCGCGCAGGGCTCGCATCGCGTGGACTTTCGACAACCCCACGGCGTCCGCAATGTCGGCGCGCCGTAGCGGGAACGCGCAACGCGTCTCGTCCGCCATGCCGCGCCGGCGCAGCCGCTCGAAGGTTTCGACCAGGAAGTATCCGACGCGCTCCTCGCCGTTGAGGCGTCCGAGCATGGTCAGCCGCGCGTCCGCCCGGCGCTCGTTTTCGAGCTGCGTGCGCAGCAGGTCGGCGGCGAATGTCGGCGAATTCTCAAGCAGGGCGACTACTTGCTTGCCGTC
>JAGXBG010000087.1 GCA_018971215.1 Alphaproteobacteria bacterium | reverse complement strand
GGCGCGCCGCTTGGTCCGCGGTTGCGCGCGTCGCGCTGTCGTCCGGCGGCGCCACAAGGATTTGCTGGCAAGCCGTGCCCCCGCCGCCAGCGCCTCGAGCTTCGCCCACATGATTTCCGGATGGACGCGGCGATAGAACGGTCCTTGCGCAAAGCCGCAATCGGTGCCGGCGATGATCTGTTCGCGCCCGACCAGATTGGCCAGGCGGACGATGCGTTCCGCGACCAGCTCGGGATGCTCGACGACGTTGGTGGCGTGGCTAATGACGCCGCTGATCAGGATCTTGTCCTTGAGGTCGACGTCGCCCCAGACCCGCCATTCGTGTTCATGCCGCGGATTCGCACCTTCGATGACGAACGCGCCGACGCGCGCCTTGAGCAGCGTCTTGACGATCGCCTTGAGCGGCACATCGCTGACATGTGGTCCGGGCCAGCTGCCCCAGCAGACGTGATAGCGCACGCGCGCCGGATCGATGCCCTTGAGCGCGTGGTTCATGATCTCGATCTGGCGCTCGAGCCAGCGGTGATAATCCTGGAAAGTCTTGGGCGGCACCATGCGGTCGTAGGTGACGGCGGCGCGCGCATCGTCAAGCTGCACCAACAGACCCGCGTCGACGATGGTGCGATATTCGGTGCGCATGGCTTCGGCCACCGCGGTCTGCAAATCGTCGTCGGTCTTGTAATATTCATTCTTCTTGTCGGGCACGACGCTCGACGGCGCCGCCACTGGCAGGAAGCCCTCGACGACGTCGGCGTCCTTGAGCGCCGCCTTGAAATCGTCGATATCGCGTTGCAGCGCCGCCTGGCCGGTATAGCGGATCGGTCCGACGACGACGGACTCGGCAGTCGTCGCGCCCTTATCCTTGCTGTCCATTTCGGCATAGAAGCCCTTGAAGCGGTCGCGGTCCGCGCCGCGCATCCAGGGGTTGCCGCCCGTGAACGGCCGGCGCTCGAAGCCGGCGAGCCGCTCGAGCGCGTATTGCGACCAGCTGATCGCCTTGCCGAATTCGCCGTCGCTGATCACGTCGATGCCGGCATCCGCCTGCTGCCGCACGATTTCGGCCACGGTTTCCTTCAGGCATGCGGCATAAGCGCGTTCGTCGTAGGGCCGGCGCTCCTGTTTGGTATGCAGGAATTCAAGCAGCCGGGGCGGCCGGATGAGACTGCCGACATGCGTCGTGAGGATGCGATCGGTACTGCGTTTCACGAGGGGCTCCTGACGATACGCGGTTGCACGGCCCGCCGCGCGCGGCGTTCTTTGTGCTAGGGAATCAAGCCAACGGCAAGCCCGTCATGTCTGCAAGGCGCACGCGGAGTACGCGGGCTTCAGGCAAGCAATGGTGGCACGCCGAGGATGTCGTGCGCCGTGCCGAGGACGCGCTCGGCCGCCAATGCCACGGCGAGCAGCGCTTCCTCATGCCGCGGCCAGCCAATGAGCTGGAGACCGATGGGCATGCGCGCCGCATCGAAGCCGATGGGCAAGGAGATGGCGCACAGGCCGAGATAATTGACCGGCACGGTGTTACGGGTGAGGGCGCGGTTCGCGTCCCAGTGGGTAGCGGTATCGCGGATGGTCGACAGCAGCGGCGGCGTAACAGTGAGCGTCGGCGCAGCAACGACGTCGATTTCGGCCAAGGTCGCGGTCACCGATCCGGCAAGCGCTGCCAACCGCGCCAGGCGGTCGCGATAACGCTCGTCCGGAATTGTCGCCGCGCGCGCGATCACCGGCGCGTTGATCGGATCGAGCGTCGCAATCCAATCCGGCAATTCGCGGTCGAGGAACCGGCGCAGCTCGATTGCCGATACGCCGCCGTCGCAAAAGACCTGGTAGGCGCCCGCGAATTCGGGTACCGGCCTGGGCATGAGGTTGGCGCCCGCTTTCGCCAGACGATCGAGGGCGGCCTTAGCGGTTTCAGCGATACCCGGCGCGCAATCGCGCCACATCGCGTCGTCGATGCCGATGCGCAAGCCGGCGAGGCTTGCGGGTGCGATTGGCCGCACGTTGTTAGGATCGATCGCCTGGAAGGCAATTGCCGCGTCGGCGGCGCTGCGCGCCAGCACTCCGGGCGTGTCGAGGGTATGGCTCAACGGCACGATGCCGTCGGTCGACCAGCGGCCGGCAGTCACCTTGAGGCCGACGGTACCTGTGGCGCTCGCGGGTATGCGCACTGAGCCCGCAGTGTCGGTACCGAGCGCGATCAGCGCCGAGCCTTCGAGCAACGCCACGCCGGCGCCGCTCGACGACCCGCCGGGCGAGCGTTGCTGTGTGCTGTCCCACGGATTGCGCGGACAGGGCCAGTGCGCATTGACGCCGGTGCCGCCGAAGGCGAATTCGACCATGTGGGTTTTGCCGACGAAGACGGAGTCTTGTCGACGGAGCGCGGCGATGACAGGTCCGTCCTGTTCCCAGCGCGCCGGTAAACGCTGGGGGCTGCCGGCAAATGTCGGCATGCTCGAAACCGCGAACAAATCCTTGGGCGCGACCGGAATGCCATGGAGTGGACCGAGGCGGCTTCCATCGGCGAACGCGTCGTCGGCACACTGTGCCATCGCACGGGCGATGTCGGGCGTCCACAGCGAATAGGCGTGCAGCTTGGCGTCGCACCGGGAATGGTTGGCGATGGCTGCTTCGATGAGCTCGCGCGCCGACAGGCGGCGTTCGTCGAAAGCCCGGCCGATCTCGGCGAGCGAGAGGGCGGTTGGCGTCGTCACCCGATGGGCACGTCGGCCAGGGACGTGACGCGCGCGGTCAAGACCGCCGAGCGCTTGTCCTTGAGCGCGGCAAAGCAGCGATCGATCGCCGGCCCGAGCTCGGCCGGTTCGGCGACGTATTCGCCGTGGGCACCGAATGCGTGCGCCAGCTCGTCGAAACGCCGGCGCTCATCCGGCTTGCCGCTCGACAGCCGCGCCTGGAACTTGCCGCTCTCGCCGGCGACGCCCTTGGGATAGACGCGCTGCACCGAGGCCTTTACCGCCTGCCAGCCGCGGTTGTCGAGCACCACCGTGAAGATCGGCAGGCCGAATTGCTGTGACACGGCATAGACGGCGTCGGGGCTCATGAAATGGAACGAGCCGTCGCCGACGACTTGAACAACGCGCCGATCGGGCCACGCCAACTTGATGCCGAGCGCAATGCCGCCGCTGCCGCCGAGGCCGCCGCCGGCGTGCGCGAAATAGGTCAGCGGTTTGGTACGCGGCATCTGGCTGAGGGTTGGACCGGTATTGCGCACCGCCTCGTTGACCACGATGTCATCCGGCGTGAGCCGCTGATTGAGCGTCGCGGCGACGTACTCCACCGTCATGGCGTCGCGGCTGCCGGTTTTCGCCGCCGCCGCGGCCAGGCGCTTGGCGCGCGCCTCGCGTGCCGGCGCCCAGCTGGCGATGCGCGCCTTGATTTTCTGCCGATAGTGATCGTCGGCACGGCGGCGCACGGCCTCCAGCACTTGGCGCAGTACCGTCGCCGCATCGGCTTGGTAGCGGCGGTCGGTGGCAAAGCCCCAGACCGGGATGTTCTCTTTCAGCGGATCGACGTCGACCTGGATCCAGCGCATCGTTCTGGCACGCGGATGGTCGAGCGGAATGAACGGCACGTCGGTGTCGATCAGCAGGCCGAGATCGGCATCCTTGATGCCATCGCCGACGTTGAATCCTGCAAAGCATGGCGAGTCATGCGGGATGTTGAGCATGGCCGGGAAGCTCTCGAAGACGCGGATGCCGCACGCGCGCGCCAGCTCGTCGAGTACGGCGACGCCCTCGGCCTTGCGGCCGATATAGGTGGTCGCGGCAATCGGATTGTCGGCCGTCATGAGCTCGGCGGCGATGGTGTCGGCCTCCTCGGGTGCGACGCCGCCGGCCTTCACCGGGCCGTACTTGGCTTCGGGAAAGCTCATCATCTTCTCGTCGTCGATGTCGGCGGCGAGAATCTCGCGCGGCAGCGTCAGATAGACCGGACCGCGCGGATCGCTTTGCATCATCGTATGGGCGCGGCGCAGCACCTCGTTGATGACCACGCCCGATGGCAGCATGTACTCCCATTTGACGTACGGCCGGACGATCCCGGCCATGTCGTACGGGTCCTGGACGAAATGGACGTAGGTGTCGCGCGAACCGGTGAGCTCGCCGTGGATGGTGAAGGGCGCGCGTCCGGCCATGACCAGAACCGGCAGACGCGTGCGCGCGAGATTGTGCAGCGCCATCGCCGCGTTGGCGGTGCCGGCGTCGACATGCACGAGGACGGCCTGACCCTTGCCGGTGGCGAGCGCATAACCGCCCGCCATGTGCACCGCGACGTTCTCGTGCGGACACAGGATCACCTCGGGCGGCCGGCGGTTGGATTTTTCCCACCGCGCCAGCTCCTCGATGATCGGCGCATGATCCGTGCCGAGATTGGCGAACACGTAGTCGACGCCGAGATCGACCAGTCCCTGCAACAGGTGATGGGCGGCGCTATGTGTGGTCATGCGAACCTTTCTGCGGCGATCGGCGAACCGAGGTGCGGATTGCGGCCTATTTGAGCCGCGCCGCCGCCTCCTTGACGAGGCTAAGATCGAGATATTTCGACGCATCGAGCCGGGTCTTGATGAAACCCAGCTGTTGCGCGGTGTCGAGATTGCGCTGCAAGGCGACGACGTTCGGCCGGCCGTTGGGGTCGCGGAATTGATCCTTATCGGTCAGCAGCCAGCCGGCGAAGAGCTCCGGCGGCCGCTTGGTGAAATTGGCGACGATCTTGACCGCCTGATCGTGATTCTTGGGATCGAGGTACCAGTGCAGCGCGCGCAGACTGTCTTCGAGGAAATCGACCAGCGCGGTGCGATGCGCCTTGATGAAGCCTGCGCGCGCCGTCCACAGCGCGAATTGCGTTTCGCCGACGGCGTCCTTTTCAGTGAACAGGATCTTGGTCTTTTCCGTGAGCTCGGGATCGTTGGCGTTCAGCACCGTCGCCGTGATCAACGAGACCTTGTTCTCGAGCAGCGCCGCCTTCATGTTGGGGAAGGCGATTTCGACGACGCTGTAGTCGCGCTTGTCCTCGAGCCCATGCTTCTTCAGCATGGCGCGCATGGCGATGTCGACGCCGCTGCCGATCGCGTTGGTGGCGAGCACCTTGCCTTTCAGGTCTTCGACCTTGTCGATGCCGCTCGACTTCAGCACCACGTAGGGCTCGGTGAAATAGCCCGGAACGCCGTCCTCGAAATCGTCGAAGATGACGCGCAGATCGTCGATGCCGGCGTTCTCGATGGTCGTGCCGAAGGTTGGATAGGTGAAGGGCGCGATGTCGAGTTGGCCTGAGGCGATTGCCGTGATCATTGCCGGCGTGCCCTGGAAGTGCACCGGCTCGAAGGTGTAGCTCTTGCCCAGATGCCGCGCGACGCCGGGCGGCGCCAGCAGCACCGGCGTCAGCTCGGGCGGACACGCCACCCAGCCAACGCGCAGCGTCAGCGGCTCGGCCTGCGCCGCAGCCAGCCCAAAAACCAATGTGAGTGCCGCGACGAACGCGGAAACGAGGTGTTTGCGCATGGCTCCTCCCCGGTCGCGGCCGTGCCTCTGCCGGGCGGTTCGCCGCGCCACAGACTCAAACCCGAACAGGTTCAGTTTTCAAGCGTCGCATGGCCGGCGGCCGTCAGGTGCGGGCCTTTTCGCGCGCGCCGGTGGGCAGGCGCTCGCGCAGAGCCGGCATCACCTCGCGCGCGAACAGTTCCGTGTTCCGGCGGGTCAGGTCGGCCGGCAATGTGCCGAAATGCAGGTTCGGCAGCAGCAGGTTGAAACCGGCGCGGTCTTGATATTCCGCCAACCGGCGGCGTACGGTTTCTGGACTGCCGCAGATGAACTGGCCGTTCTCGATCAACTCCTCCATCGTGCGTTTGCGGCCGAGGCTGGCTTTGGCCGCCGCCACGCCCTTCATCGACGACAGCGACAGGTAGCCCGGCGGCAGCAGCATCTCCATCGGCATGCGCAGGAATTTGTTGACGAAGAATTCGATGTGCGGCCGCGCCTCTTTCAACGCCTCGTCGTCGGTCTTGGCGACATAGGTCGTGATCGACCAGCCGAGCTGGTCTGAGCTTGCTTCATAACCCGATTTGCGCGCTTCCTCGCGATACAGGTCCATGTAACGGAACAGCGCCGTCACCGGGCTGAAGGTCTGCAGATAGACGTAGCGGCGTTCCTTCGCCGACGCCCAGCGGATGGTTTCGCTCGATCCCTGCGACGGGATCCACACCGGCGGATGCGGTTGTTGATACGGCCGCGGCCAGACGTTGACGTAATCGAAATGATAGTACTTGCCCTCGAACGGGAACGGACCCGGCTGCGTCCAGGCGCGCAGGATCAGATCGTGCGCTTCGTGGAAGCGGTCGTGGCTTTCGGTCGGGTTGACGCCGCTGGCGTGGTATTCGACGCCGATGCCGCGCACGAATCCGGCGACCAGCCGCCCGCGCGTGATGTTGTCGAGGATGGCGTATTCCTCGGCGACGGTCAGCGGATTGTTGAGCAGCGGCAGGGCGCGGCCGAGCACCGCAATCTTGACGGTCTTGGTGCGGCGCGACAGCGCGCCGGCCAGCACGCCCGGCGTCGGCATCAGGCCGTAGGCGGTCTGGTGATGTTCGTTGACGCAGACGCCGTCGAAGCCGAGTGCGTCGGCGTATTCGATCTCGTCGAGATAGCGGTTGTAGAGCTCGGCGCCCTTCTGGGGGTCGTAGTTGCTGTTGGGATAGAGCAGCCAGTCGGTCGCGTAGGTCTTGTCGTAATCGGGATCGAGATCGGCGTACGGCATCAAATGGAAGAAGAAGAATTTCATCGGCCGCTCCCTGCGATGAAGCGCGTCACCCGTTCGACGAAAACGTCCTTCTTCTCGAGCTGGGGCAGGTGGCCGCAATCCGGGACGATCTCGATTTCGGCCTGCGGCAGGCGCTCGGCGAAGCCTCGAGCGAGCGCGGCCGGCAGAACCTGGTCGTCGCGGCCCCACACCACGAGCGTCGGCAGCTTGATGCGCTTCAGCCACTTCATCAGCAGCGGATCGTAGAAGCGCGGGTGCCAAGCCAGGCGCGCGACCGTGTAAATGTTCTTCATCCGGACGTCGCCGCCGGCGGGATCGACCGCGCGCTTGGCGGCTTCCTCGCCCATTGCCTTGTCGTGGAACAGCCGCCGGGCCATTTCCTCGGCCGACCACAGGAAAAAGTCCGGCTTGCGGACGCCGGGAACGTGAACGCCGGCCGGGCCGATCAGCGTCAGCGTTTTGAGGCGCGACGCGTCGAGCATCGCCATTTCGGCAGCGATCCAGCCGCCGAGCGACCCGCCCATGAGATGGACGCCGGTGAGATTTTCGGCGGCGAGGAATTCGAGATAGAACAACGCGACGTCGTGGATGCCGTCGAGCCATTCGGGCGTGTCGGAACGGCCGAAGCCCGGATGTTCGGGCACGACGACGCTGAATCGTTGCGCCAAATCCTCCATCCACGGCAGCCATAATCCGCCGCCGCCCGAACCGTGGAGATAGACCAGCGGCGCGCCGCTGCCGCCGCGGATCACGTGGATGCTGCAACCGTGCAGCGTCAGCTTGGTCTCGGTGTATCCCGCCATGAATTTGGCCGTCCGCGCGCGGTTGGTGCGGGCGTCATGTCAAAGGATGGCGGGATGGCTGTCAATGCACGGCCGCGCCGCCGCCGGATCTGGCGTGGGCAAGGTGGGCAGGAACCACCGCGGACGCGCAATCGCCACCGTGGCCTTCCTCGCCCTCTTGGTCCCGTGGCCGCAGGCGGCTATTTTGTTTGCCCCCGGCAACCCTGAGGGCGCCATGAGACTCTGCCGCTACAACGACAACCGCATCGGCATCGTCCGCGGCGGCGTGGTGCACGACGTGACCGCGATCGTCGATGAGCTGCCGGCGCAGCGTTATCCTCTGGCGCTGGGCGATCCGTTGATCGCGCGCCTCGACGCGCTGCGGCCTAAGCTGGAGAAGCTCGCCGATCAGGCCAAGCCGGTACCTGTCGCTGCCGTGCGGCTGCTTAGCCCGGTCGCCAACCCGTCGAAAATCATCGGCACGCCGGTGAACTATCACGCCCACCGGCTCGAAGCCGACAAGGACAAGGAGATCGCGGTCTATTCGCCGTCGACCCGCGCGCGGCCGATCGAGGAGCAGGGCCTGTTCCTCAAAGCAATCAGCGCGCTGGTCGGACCGTCCGAGGGCGTCGCGGTGCGCTTTCCCGATCGGCGCACCGATCACGAGGCCGAGCTCGGCCTGGTCATCGGCAAATGCGCCGCCAACGTTTCGGAGGACAAGGCGCTTGACTACGTCGCCGGCTATGCGATTGCGCTCGATATGGTGGTGCGCGGTTCCGAGGATCGCAGCTTCCGCAAGTCGATCGATACGTATGCCGTACTCGGCCCGTGGCTGGTGACGGCCGACGAAGTCGGCGATCCGTCGAAGCTCGCGTTTTCGCTCAAGGTGAACGGCGAAACGCGCCAGGCGTCGAACACCAATCTCATGGTGATGAGCATTCCGCGCCAGATCGCGTGGGCGTCGACGTTCTATACCCTGCTGCCGGGCGACATCATCATGACCGGGACTTGCGAAGGCGTCGCGCGCGTCGTGCCCGGCGATACGATGGCGCTCGAATTCGAGCGCGTCGGCCGGATGGAGGTTCCGGTCCGCGGCGCGTGAGGTTCAGTCGCCGCGCGTGATGTGGCCGTTGTCGGGATCGATGGCGACGAGGTAGTTGTCATGCGGATCGTCCACTGTCGCCTGGTAAATGCGACCAACCCGGTGCAGGTCGTGGAATTGCCCATAGTCGGCGGCGGCAAGATCGTTGAGCGCCTCGGTCTCGCGCCCCGGTTCGGTCGTGGTCGTCTTGGCGATGGCGCGCACGGCTGCCTTGTGCGGCAGTTTGAGCGCCTCTTTCGGCGATGCGGTCGGACCGGCCGTGGGATTGATCAGCGAGAGGAAGCATGCGTCGGGCATCGGCGCGACGACTGGCGGCATCCCGTGCGGTGGCGGCGCACGGCTAGGTGCTAGCCGCTCAAACCTAGTTTAATCGTATGATTCTTGTGCAATTTCGGACACGCTGGCGCGTGGCTAAGTATGGCCGGCGTTGTCGCTGGGGCGACGCTAAATTTCGCGTTATAATCGCGGAAATCCGGGGGAGCGGCTTACGCCGCGCCGGCGCGGGCCGCTCCAGTTCAGCGTGGAGAGTCACCATGAACGTCGAAGACATTCTCAAGGCCAAAGGCCGCGAAGTCACGACCGTGATGCCCGATGCCAAAGTATCGGAGGCGGTTCAGCTACTGCATCGTCGCGGGATCGGCGCGCTCGTGGTCAGCGCCGACGGCCATCGTCTCGACGGCATCCTGTCGGAGCGCGATATCGTGCATGCGCTGGCCGATCGCGGTACCGCGGTGCTCGATCTGCGGGTCGACGAATTGATGACGCGCCGCGTCGTCAGCTGCACGCCCACCGACACGATTGCGGAGCTGATGGGCGAAATGACCCGCCGCCGCATCCGTCACCTGCCAGTAGTCGATCGCGGCCGGCTCGTCGGACTCGTCAGCATCGGCGACGTGGTGAAGAACCGGCTCGAGGAAATGGAGTTCGAGACCACGTCGTTGCGGCAGTTCATCGCCGGCGCCGCCTAAGTCGACGCGAGCCCACCTTCCAGCCATCGGATCACGGCGGCGACCCCGTCGAGCCGATAACGCGCGATGCTGTCGCCGTCGCCGACATGGATCGCAAATCCGCCCACGCGGTCGACGGCGGCGAAGCCCTCTTCGTCGGTTTGATCGTCGCCGACGAAGACAGGCCGTCGCCCGCGAAATTCGGGTTCGGCAAGAAAGGCCTGCACGGCGCGGTCCTTGCCGGCCGTGCGCGGACGAAGCTCGACCACCATCTTGCCGGCCAACATCGTCAGCCGGTTGTCCGACAGCTGGACCGCCTGCTCGGCAACCTTGCGGCAGGCGTCCGCAAGCTCGGGGCGGCCGCGATAATGGATGGCGATCGTCAGACCCTTGTCCTCGACGGTCGCGCCGGGCGTCATCGCCGCAAATTGATGTACGGCAGGCCAGATCGAATCGAGGGCGGGATCGGGGCGAGGTCGGTGGATGATGCCGGAGGCGCTACGTCGTTCTAGACCGTGATTGCCGGCGGCGGCGCCGGTATAGCCATCAAGAATGCGCGCAAGCTCGGCGAGCGGCCGGCCGCTGATCACTGCGAGCGCCCCACCCAACTGCGCGGCGGCGCGTTGCAGCAGATTGGGCAAACCGGTCGCGACGACGAT
>JAGXBG010000234.1 GCA_018971215.1 Alphaproteobacteria bacterium | reverse complement strand
TGCGCCAAGGACGGCCGCGACCGTTTCGTCATCGGCTCGATCGGTCCGGGCACGCGGTTGCCGTCGCTCGGCCACGTCGATTACCAGACGCTCGAAGACGCGCTGGCCGTTCAGGCGGCGGGCCTGGTCGCCGGCGGCGTCGACGTCATCCTTGCCGAAACCTGCCAGGATCCGTTGCAGATCAAGGCCGCGGTCAACGCCGCCAAGCGCGCGGCTGCCGAATCCGGTCGCGACATTCCGGTCTTCGTCCAGGTCACGGTTGAAACCACAGGCACGTTGCTCGTCGGACCCGATATCGCATCCGCCGCCACCATCATCCGCGCGCTCGACGTGCCGCTGATCGGCCTCAATTGCGGCACCGGCCCGCGCGAGATGGCCGAACACCTCAAATGGCTGTCCGAGAACTGGTCCGGCCTGCTGTCGGTCCAGCCCAATGCCGGCCTGCCCGAGCTGCTCGACGGCAAGACCCACTATCCGCTGACGGCGACGGAGTTCGCGCCCTGGATTACGCGCTTCGTGCGCGAGGACGGCGCCAATCTGGTTGGCGGCTGCTGCGGCACCGAGGCCGAACACATCGCCGCGCTCGACGCCGCGTTGCGGCAATTGGCCGACGGTGGCCTCCGGCCGCGGCCCAAGGCGCGACAGGCGGTGTGGACGCCGTCGGTGGCCTCGCTTTACAGCCAGGTGCCCTTGCGCCAGGAGAACGCCTATCTGTCGATCGGCGAGCGCTGTAACGCCAACGGTTCCAAGCGGTTCCGTGAGCTCCAGGAACACGGCGACTGGGACGGTACGGTCGAGATGGGGCGCGCCCAAATCAAGGACGGCTCGCACGCGCTCGACCTGTGCACCGCCTTCGTCGGCCGCGATGAAGTTGCCGACATGAGCGCGGCAATGGTCAAATTCGCCAACGGCGTCAACGCGCCGCTGGCGATCGACACCACCGAGATGCCGGTGCTGGAAGCGTCGCTCAAGCTTTACGGCGGGAAGTCGATCATCAACTCGATCAATCTCGAGGACGGCGAGGAAACCCTCGAGAAGAAGGTGCGCCTGGCCAAGCGCTTCGGCGCGGCCTGCATCGCCTTGACCATCGACGAAGAGGGCATGGCCAAGGATGCGGCACGCAAGATCGCCGTCGCCCGGCGCATCCATGACCTGGCGAGCGTCAAGCTCGGCCTGGCGGCATCGGACCTGCTATTCGATCCGCTAACGTTCACCATCTGCACCGGCAACGCGGAGGATCGCCGTCTCGGCCTCGAGACGCTCGACGCGATCGAGGGCATCGCCAAGACATTGCCCGAATGCCAGATCATCCTCGGCCTGTCGAACATCTCATTCGGTCTCGCACCCGCCGCGCGCAGCGTACTCAACTCGGTCTTCCTGGAAGAGGCGCTGAAGCGCGGCATGACCGGCGCCATCCTGCACGTCTCGAAGATCGTGCCGTTCCACCGTATTCCCGAGAACGAAGCCAAGACCGCGCTTGACCTGATCTACGACCGGCGTACGCCGGACTACGACCCGCTGCACGCCTTCATCGCGCTGTACGAAAACCGTACCGAGACCAAGGCCGTGAAGAAGGAGCGGCCGGTTTCACTCGAGGAACGGCTCAAGGCGCGCATCGTCGACGGCGATCGCTCCGGCCTCGAAGCCGATCTCAAGGCGGCGCTGACGCGCATGGGACCGCTCGAGATCATCAACAACATCCTGCTCGATGGCATGAAGACCGTCGGCGACCTGTTCGGCGCCGGCAAAATGCAGCTGCCGTTCGTGCTCCAGTCGGCAGAGACGATGAAGACCGCCGTCGCCTACCTCGAGCCGCATATGGAGCGCAGCGAAGGCGCCGAGAAAGGCACCATCGTGCTCGCGACGGTGAAGGGCGACGTGCACGACATCGGCAAGAACCTGGTCGACATCCTGCTGACCAACAACGGCTACAAGGTGGTCAATCTCGGCATCAAACAGCCGCTCAACTCGATTCTCGAGGCCGCCGAAAGCCA
>JAGXBG010000086.1 GCA_018971215.1 Alphaproteobacteria bacterium | reverse complement strand
CGACGATTTCCGCGCCCGCGTCATGGCGCTGACCTGCATCGCGGGCCTGTCGGGCCTGCCGCAGGTGACGATCCCGGCGACGCAGATCAATGGCCTACCGGTCGGCCTGTCGTTCATCGCTTGGGACCGCGGCGACGAAAGCTTGTTGGCGCTGGCGCAAACGCTGGCGCCATGCTGCGGCGCTTGACCGGCGGCGGCGCGGTCGCCACGCTGCCGCGCTGCAATCACCGGGAGGCCAAGCCTTGATCCTCGAAATCCGCACCTACACCGCCGCCGTCGGCAAGACGCAACAGTGGCTCGACTATTACGGCAAGAACGGTTTGCCGATTCAGCAGGAGATGCTTGGCAAGCTGATCTTCTTCGGCACCGGCGAGATCGGCACGCTCAACCAGGTCACCCACATCTGGGCCTACACTTCGCTCGCCGAGCGCGAACAGAAGCGCGGCGCGATGGCCAAGGATCCGCGCTGGCAGGACTATCTCAAGAACCAACCGCCGGGCGCGCTGCTGGCGCAGGAAACCAAGATTCTCAACCCGGTCGCGTTCTCGCCGCTGAAGTGACGGCGCGACGCCGTCACTTCGCCTGCATCATGTGGCGCAGGACGTACTGCAGGATGCCGCCGTGACGGTAGTATTCGAGCTCGTCGAGGGTGTCGATGCGGCAGAGCAGCTTGATCGCCTCGCTCTTGCCGTCCCGGCGGGTGATGCGGCCGGTGAGGATAGCGCGCGGCTTCAGGCCTGAGGCGATGCCGGCGATGTCGAACAGCTCGCTGCCGTCGAGCTTGAGGCTTTGGCGGTTCACGCCGCCCGTGAACTGCACCGGCAGCACACCCATACCGATCAGGTTCGAGCGGTGGATGCGCTCGAAGCTTTCGACGATCACGGCTTTGACGCCGAGCAGCAGCGTGCCTTTCGCCGCCCAGTCGCGCGACGAGCCGGAGCCGTATTCCTTGCCGGCGACGACCACCAGCCGCACGCCCTCTTTCTTGTAGAGCATCGCCGCGTCGTAGATCGGCATCACCGCGCCGTCGGGCATGTGCTTGGTCATGCCGCCTTCGACGCCGGGCACCATCTCGTTGCGGATGCGGATGTTGGCGAAGGTGCCGCGCATCATCACCTGGTGGTTGCCGCGCCGGGCGCCATAGGAGTTGAACTCGGCCGGGCGCACCTGATGCGCGAGCAGATATTCACCGGCCGGGCTGTCGCGCTTGATCGAGCCCGCGGGCGAGATGTGGTCGGTGGTGATGCTGTCGCCCAGAATCGCCAGCGGCCGTGCTTTCGCGATGTCCGCGAGGGCCGCCGGCTGCTTCGGCATGTTGTCGAAGTACGGCGGATAGGCGAGATAGGTCGAGCCCGGATTCCATTCGAAGGTGACGCCGGCGGCGGGCTTGACGGTCTGCCATTCGGGCGGTCCGCGGAAGACGTCGGCATAGCGCTTGCGGAACATCGGCGCGGTCACCGCCTGCGCCACGGTCTCCTGCACCTCCTGGTTCGAGGGCCAGATGTCCTTGAGATAGACCGGCTTGCCGTCGCCGTCCTGGGTCAGCGCGTCCTTGGTCACGTCGACGTTGAGCGAGCCGGCGATGGCGTAGGCGACGACCAAGGGCGGTGACGCGAGATAGTTGGCACGCACCTGCGGCGAGATGCGGCCTTCGAAATTGCGGTTGCCCGAGAGCACGGCGCCGACGACCAGATCGCCGGCTTCCACCGCGTCGGCGATCGGCGGCGGCAGCGGACCCGAATTGCCGATGCAGGTGGTGCAGCCGTAGCCGACCAGATTGAAGCCGAGGGCGTCGAGATCCTGCTGCAAGCCCGAGGCGGCATAATAGTCGGTGACCACCTGGCTGCCGGGCGCAAGCGACGTCTTGACCCAGGGCTTGACCTTGACGCCGCGCTTCACCGCCTTGCGCGCCAGCAAGCCGGCGCCGAGCATGACGCTCGGATTCGACGTGTTGGTGCATGAGGTGATGGCGGCGATTACGACGTCGCCGTCCTTGAGCTGATAGTTGGCGCCATCGACCTTCACCGGGCCGCCGGTCTTTGCCTTGTCGCGCGTGGCGGCGAGCTTGGGCAGCTCGCTCTTGAACGATTGCGCCACGCCCGACAGCGCGACGCGATCCTGTGGCCGGCGCGGACCGGCAAGCGACGGCTCGACCGTCGCCAGATCGAGGTCGAGCATGTCGGTGAACACCGGATCGGGCGCTTTCTCGTCGTGCCACAAGCCCTGCGCCTTGGCGTAGGCCTCGACCAGCTTGACCTGCTGCGCGTCGCGGCCGGTGAGCGTCAGGTACCGCAAGGTCTCGGCGTCGATCGGGAAGAAGCCGCAGGTCGCGCCGTATTCCGGCGACATGTTGCCGATGGTGGCGCGATCGGCGAGTGCCAGCGACGCGATGCCCGGACCGAAGAACTCGACGAAACGGCCGACGACACCCTTCTTGCGCAGCATCTGCGTCACCGTCAGCACCAGATCGGTCGCGGTGGCGCCCTCCTTGAATGCGCCGTGCAGGCGGAATCCAACGACTTCCGGCAGCACCATCGAGATCGGCTGGCCGAGCATCGCCGCTTCGGCCTCGATGCCGCCGACGCCCCAGCCGAGAACCGACAGGCCGTTGATCATGGTGGTATGGCTGTCGGTGCCGACCAGCGTGTCGGGATAGGCCAGCGTCCTGCCGTTCTCTTCGGTGGTCCACACCACGTGGGCGAGATATTCGAGGTTCACCTGGTGGCAGATGCCGGTGCCCGGCGGCACGACGCGGAAATTGTCGAACGCGTCCCGGCCCCAACGAAGGAACGCGTACCGCTCGCCGTTGCGCTCGAACTCCATCTGCACGTTCTTGCGAAACGAGTCGGCGGTGCCGAAATTGTCGACCATCACCGAATGGTCGATGACCAGATCGACCGGATTGAGCGGATTGATCCGCTTGGGATCGCCGCCAAGCCGCGCCATCGCCTCGCGCATTGCCGCGAGATCGACGACGGCCGGCACGCCGGTCAGGTCCTGCATCAGCACGCGCGCCGGCTGGAAGACGATTTCGCGGTCCGAAGTCCGCGCCTTGAGCCAAGCCGCCACCGCCTTGATGTCGTCGACCGTCACCGTGCGGCCATTCTCGAAGCGCACCAAGTTCTCGAGCAGCACCTTCAGCGAGAACGGCAGGCGGGAAATGTCGCCGAGACCGGCCGCCAGGGCCGCCGCTTCGAGACTGAAATAATCGTAGGCCTTGCCGCCGACTTGCAGCGTACGGCGCGCCTTCAACGAATCCTGACCGGTGACCGACACGGGGGCTGCCTCGCTGGTACGTTAACGGAATGTGGCGCCAACGGTTGCTGCTAGCGCGTCCGGGGCGCGAGATCAAGCGCAGCACGGCGTCCATGCGCGCGTTGCAGGCGCCGGCGTGTTGATCGCACTGCGCGCACGCGGCACCGTCGCGCCGCGCTGGAGCGAGCAACTGGCCGCACCGGCGCGATGGGCGCTGACCGGATTGTTTCCCGCCGTGCTCGTGGCGCTCGACGTCGTGCCAGCCGTGGCGTTGGGCGGTGCCGTGCCAGCGCGGACGCTGGCCGGCATACACTTGGCATTTCTCTGCGGCGGATCGACGCCAGCCGCGCCGTACGTTGGCTGTTGGTTGCGCTGGCGGTGGCCTTGCCGACGAGCCGCAGCTCGTCGTCGGTGTCGCCGATTTGCGCGGTCCGGCGGAATCGTTTCACGCCTTCATGGTCGCGCGCGACGCGACGCTGCGCCGGCTCAAGACCAGCGGCACCGCCGACGCGGTACTGCCGGTGGTCGCCAAGACCGATTTTTCGCGCTCCTATGTCTTCCACGTCGACATCCGCAGCGACGCGGGGTTCTGGATCAACCGCTGGACCGCGCGTTATTACGGTCTGGCAGCGGTCCGCGCCACCGACGGAACCACGAAAGCCGACCGTTGAAGCCCATGGTTGCCGAGCGGAAAGCCAAAACCGTGGCCATGTGCGATTGGCGCACAAATCATGCTTTCGCCACATTTCGATCCAAATCGGGTCTCATTCCCAGGCTTTCATCGCGCGCGATGAGAGACATCTGGTTTTTGGCTTGTCTCGCATCTCCATGAAGCGGTCGCCCCCCGACCGCTCTAATTCGACGGCCTCGGTACCTCCCCCACCGAGGCCGTCACTTTTTTAACCCGGCCGCGGCGTTTTGCCGGAGCGAGGGCGCCCGGCGCATGGCATAGTGCCGCGCCATGGCCGGCCGGAAATTGCAGAAATCATTTACCGGTGAAGGACTTGTGTGCCGCCGCGGCGAGCGCCTGGTGTTCCAGGGCGTCGCCTTCGCCTTAGCGCCGGGCGGCGCTCTGCTGCTCGGCGGACCCAATGGCAGCGGCAAAACCAGCCTGCTGCGCCTGATGGCCGGGTTAGCCCCGCCGGAACAAGGCGCGATCGCGTGGGACGGCGCCGCGATCGCCGAGGACCCGGCCGCGCATCGCGCCCGGCTCCATTACATCGGCCACCAGGAGGCAGTGAAGCTGGCGCTGACCGCCGAGGAGAACCTGGCGTTCTGGACGCAGATGCGCGGCGCCAGCGACGCGATCGAAACGGCCCTGCGTCGTGTTCGCCTCGATGCACGCGCAACCTGGCCGGCGCGCTACCTGTCGGCCGGCGAGCGCAAACGGCTCGGCCTGGCGCGTTTGCTCGCGTCGGCTGCCGCACTCTGGCTGCTCGACGAGCCGACCACCAGCCTCGATGCAGAATCGACCGAGGTATTGCTGACGGCGATTGCCGAGCATCGCCACGCCGGTGGCTGCGTCGCGATCGCGACGCACGCGCCGCTACCCTTGCCGAGCGCCCAGCATCTGTCATTGACCGGGCACACGACCTGGAGGCAGGCATGAACGGCTTCGCCGCGCTACTGACGCGCGATCTGCGGCTGGCGTTCCGCCAGGGCGGCGACGTCGCCAATGTCGTCGCCTTCTTCGCGCTGGCCGTCATCCTGTTTCCGTTCGGCGTCGGACCCGATCCCGATCTGCTGGCGCGCATCGCCGCCGGCGTGTTGTGGGTGACGGCGTTGCTGGCAGCGCTGCTGTCGCTCGAACGGCTCTTTGATGCCGACTTCCAAGATGGAAGTCTGGAAGCGCTGTCGCTCATGCCGGTGCCGCTCGAGATCCAGGTGCTGGCAAAATGCGCCGCGCACTGGCTGACCACCGGCCTGCCGCTGACGATCATCGCGCCGCTGCTGGCGCTGGTGCTGCATTTCGACGCTGCCGGCTATCCGGCGCTGATTGCGGCGCTGCTGCTCGGCACGCCGGTGCTCAGCCTGATCGGCGCCATCGGCGCGGCGCTGACACTCGGCGCGCGTCGCGCCGGCGTGCTGCTGTCGCTGTTGGTGCTGCCGCTTTACATTCCCGTCCTGATCTTCGGCGTCGCGGCGAGCGAAGCCGCCGCCTTGGGTCTCGAATCGCGGCCGCATTTGTTGCTGCTGGCGGCGCTGCTTGCGGGATCGCTGGCGCTGGCGCCGTGGGCGACGGCGGCAGCCTTGCGTCAGGCGCTCGAATAGCAGAAAAACGGCCATGCAGCGCTTCGCCAACCCCGCCCGATTCATGCGCCTGTCGGCCGCTTTGCTGCCGTGGTGCGCCGTCGCCGCTGCGACGCTGATCGCCATCGGACTCTACGGCGCGCTGTTCATCGCGCCGCCCGACTACCAGCAGGGCGAGGCGGTGAAGATCATGTACGTGCACGTGCCGTCGGCCTGGCTGGCGAGCCTGGTCTATGCGGTGATGGCGGTGGCGAGCGCGGTGGCGCTGATCTGGCGGCACCCGCTGGCGCATATCGCCGCCGAAAGCGCGGCGCCCGTCGGCGCGGGATTCACCTTCGTCTGCCTGGTCAGCGGCTCGCTGTGGGGCGAGCCGATGTGGGGAACCTGGTGGGTGTGGGACGCGCGGCTCACGTCCGTGCTGGTGCTGTTCTTTCTCTATCTCGGTTTCATCGCGCTGGCCAACGCCTTCGACGACCGCACGCGCGGCTCGCGCGCCGCAGCGATCCTCGCCGTCGTCGGCGTGGTCAATTTGCCGATCATCAAGTTCTCAGTCGATTGGTGGAACACGCTGCACCAGAAGGCGAGCGTCTTCCGCATGGGCGGGCCGACCATCGCCGTCTCGATGCTGTGGCCGCTGCTGGTGATGGCGGCCGGGTTCCTGTTCCTGTTCGCAGTCCTGCTGATGTTGCGCATGCGCACCGCGCTGTTGCGGGCCAAGCTGCGCGCGCTGCGTTTCGGCACGTGATGGCACCGTTCTTCGCCATGGGCGGCTATGCCCGCTTCGTCTGGCCGGCCTACGGCGCCGCGGTGATCGTGCTCGCCGGATTGCTGGTGCACAGCATCGTCGGCTATCGCCGGGCGCAGCGTGCGCTCGACGCCGAGGAGCGGCGATGACGCGCAAGCGGCGGCGGCTTTATTTCGTGCTCGGCGGCGTCGCGCTGCTCGGCCTCGCCGTCGGCCTGACGCTGTCGGCGCTCAACGACAACCTGGTGTTCTTCTACGGCCCGTCCGATCTTTATGCAGAGCATATTCCGCCGGGCCGGCTGGTGCGCATCGGCGGCTTGGTCGCCGCCGGCAGCGTCAAGCACGAGGCCGACGGCTCGACGCTCGATTTCACCGTCACCGACGGAAAGAAATCCGTGCCGGTGACCTATCGCGGCACGGTGCCCGATCTTTTCCGCGAAGGTCAGGGCGTGGTGGTCGAAGGCCGGCTGATGCCCGCAGGCCGCTTCACGGCGACGACGCTGCTGGCCAAGCACGACGAGCGCTACATGCCGCCCGAGGTGGTCGAGGCGCTGAAGAAGGCCGGCCGCTGGCAGGAGGGCGCGAATGGCGCGCCGGTGCCGCCGGTCACCCCCGCGCGCGCCGGAGCGAGCCGATGATCATCGAGCTTGGCCATTTCGCGCTCATCCTGGCGCTGGCTGTGGCGCTGCTGCAGGCAGGACTGACGCTCACCGGCGCGGCGCGCAACGACCTCAACCTGATGGCCGCGGGCCGGCTGGCGGCGATGGCGCAATTCGCGCTCATCGCCCTCGCCTTCGCGACGCTGGTGCACGCCTATTTCGTGTCGGACTTCTCGGTCGCCAACGTCGCCGAGAACAGCAGCAGCGCCAAGCCGCTGCTCTACAAGCTCACCAGCGTCTGGGGCAACCACGAAGGCTCGATGGTGTTGTGGGTGCTGATCCTGGCGGTTTACGGCGCGGCGGTCGCTTGGTTCGGTGACGCCATGCCGCCGCGGCTGTGCGCCCGCGTGCTCGGCGTCAAGGCGCTGATCGCGATCGGCTTCCTGCTGTTCATCCTGCTGACCTCGAATCCGTTCCTGCGCCTGTCGCCGGCGCCCGAGGAAGGCATGGGCCTCAACCCGATCCTGCAGGACCCCGGCCTCGCCTTCCATCCGCCGTTCCTCTATCTGGGCTATGTCGGCAATTCGGTCGCCTTCGCTTTCGCCGTCGCGGCGCTGATCGACGGCCGCGTCGATGCCGCCTGGGCGCGCTGGGTGCGGCCGTGGACGCTCGCGTCGTGGTGCTGTCTGACGCTCGGCATCGCCATGGGCAGCTGGTGGGCCTATTACACGCTCGGCTGGGGCGGCTGGTGGTTCTGGGATCCGGTCGAGAACGCTTCGCTGATGCCGTGGCTCGCCGGCACCGCGCTGCTGCATTCGGCGATCGTGGTCGAGCGGCGCGACACGCTCAAGAGCTGGACGATCCTGCTGGCGATCCTGACCTTCTCGCTGTCGCTGGTCGGCACCTTCCTGGTGCGCTCCGGCGTGCTGACCTCGGTGCACGCTTTCGCGCACGATCCGCGCCGCGGCATCTTCATCCTCGTGCTGCTGTGCATCGCCATTGGCGGCTCGCTGGCGCTCTACGCCTGGCGCGCGCCGACGCTCGAGCCGGGCGGCGTGTTCGCGCCGATCTCGCGCGAAGGCGCGCTGCTGCTCAACAACCTGATCCTGGCGAGCTGCTGCGCCACCGTGTTCATCGGCACGCTCTATCCGCTGTTTCTCGACGCCGTCGGCGGTCCCAAACTGTCGGTCGGCTATCCGTTCTTCGATCGCACCTTCGTGCCGCTGATGATTCCGTTGCTGCTCGCCGTCGGCATCGGGCCACTGCTGGCGTGGAAGCGCGGCGATGTGTTGGGCGCATTGCAGCGGCTGTGGGCGGCGTTCGCCGCCGTCATCGCCGCGATGCTGATTGCGTTCTACCTGAGCCATGGCGGCCCGGTGCTGTCGGTCCTCGGCATCGGCATCGCCGCATGGGTGGGCGGCGCAGCCATGGTCGAGCTTGCCGACCGTTTGCGCTTGTTCCGCGCACCGTGGGCCGAGGTAGCGCGCCGCGCACTCGCGCAGCCGCGTGCGTCCTACGGCATGACGCTGGCGCATTTCGGCCTGGCGGTCACCGTGGCCGGCATCGCCGCTTCGGGCTTCGAGCAGCAGAGCATTGCGCTCCTCCATCTCGGCCAGACCCTGCCGGTGGCGGGCTATATGTTGCGCTTCGACGGTATCGGCAAGCACGAAGGCGTGAATTTCACCGCCGACCGTGGCGACTTCACGCTGCTCGACGGCACGCGTGTCGTCGCCCAACTTGCGCCCGAACGACGATTCTTTCCGCTGCAGCAGCAGACAGTGAGCAAGACCGCGATCCACACCAATCTCCTCGCCGACTTTTATCTCGCGCTCGGCGATCCCGACGACAAAGGCGGCTGGGCGGTGCGCGCCTATTGGAAGCCGCTGGTGCCGTTCATCTGGATCGGCGGCGTGATCATGGCCTTCGGCGGCGCCGTCAGCCTGAGCGACCGACGCTGGCGCGTTGGCGTCGCCGCGCGCCGCGCCGCCAAAGGTGCGTTGCCGGTGGACGGGAGCCGCGTATGAGCTGGCGCCGCGCCCCCTATCTCCTGCCGTTGATCGCCTTCGTTGCGCTGGCGGTCTATCTCTCGCGCGGCCTCGCGCCCGGCTACAACCCCGAGCTCCTGCCGTCGGCGTTGATCGACAAGCCGGCGCCCAGCTTCGACCTCGCCGGCCTCAAAGGCGAGGCGCGGCTGAGCAATCAGGCCTTCGCCGACGAGATCGTCTTCGTCAATTTCTTCGCCTCGTGGTGCGTGCCCTGCCGCGCGGAGAGCCCGGTGCTGATGGACCTGGCGCGACGCGACGTCATTGTGCTTTACGGCATCGACTACAAGGACAAGCCCGAAGACGCGGAGAAATTCCTCCAGCAATATGGCGATCCTTATCGCCGCATCGGCGTCGACGAGAACGGCCGCACCGCCATCGATTTCGGCGCCTATGGCGTGCCCGAGACCTATGCGATCGATCGCACCGGACGCATCCGGTGGCGTCATGTCGGCCCGCTGACCGCCGACGTCGTGACGAAAGAGATTCTGCCGCTGCTGCGAGAATTGGGGGCGTCGTGACCCGCGCGCTCGCCGTCGCGGCGGTGCTGCTCGGTATCGCGCATGCGGCGTTCGCGGTCGAGCCGAGCGAGATGCTGGCCAATCCGGCGCTCGAAGCACGCGCTGAAGCCATCGGCAAGCAGCTGCGCTGCCAGGTCTGCCAGAACGAATCGATCGAGGAATCGGGCGCCGACCTCGCACACGATCTGCGCGTGATCATCCGCGAGCGGCTGAAGGAAGGCGACAGCGACGCGCAAGCGATCAAATACGTCACCGACCGCTACGGCGATTTCGTCCTGCTCAAGCCGCCGGTCGAGCCGGCGACCTATCTGCTGTGGTTCTCGCCTTTCGTCATCCTGGCGGTGGGCGCCGCCGGCGCCTGGCTCTATCTGCGCCGCCGGCCAGCGCCGCCGGACGAGCCGCTTGACCTCAACCAGCGCCGTCAGCTCGAACGGCTGCTGCTCGACGACCAATGATCTTCGCGCTCGTCCTGCTGTTCGTCACGCTCGCCGTGCTCGGCACCGTGCTGTCGCCGCTGTGGCAGCAAGGCGGCCGGGCGATGACTCGCAGCCGCTATGACCGTGCGGTCTATCGCGATCAGCTCAACGAGATTGAGCGCGACCTGGCGCGCGGCATGGTGCGGCCCGAGGACGCCGCGGCTGCGCGACGCGAGATCGAGCGCCGCATCCTGGCGGCCGCGGACGAGCCCGACGCGCCAGCGGCAGGAGCGCCGCGGCGCAGTCTTGCCGCCATCCTCGCCGCGTGCGCCTGCGCCGTCGCGCTCGTCGCGTACATGGCGCTGGGATCGCCTGGCCTACCGGATCTGCCGTTTGCCAATCGCGTCTCACCGGCGGCGCAAGCGGCGATGATTCAAAACATGGTGTCGGGCCTTGCCGCCAAGCTGAAAGACAATCCGCAGGATGCGCAGGGCTGGGCGATGCTCGGCCGCTCCTATGCGGTGCTGGGCGAGACCGACAA
>JAGXBG010000233.1 GCA_018971215.1 Alphaproteobacteria bacterium | reverse complement strand
CGCATCCTGCGCCGTCACGCCGAGATCATCGGTCTCAAGCCCAATTTCACCATCCTCGACGCCGACGACCAGTTGCGCCTGGTGAAGCAGGTCGCCGCCGCCGAAGGCATCGACGAGAAGCGCTGGCCGGCGCGCACCATCCTGGGCGCGATCGAGCGCTGGAAGGATCGCGGCCTCGCGCCCGACAAGGTCACCGATCCGGGCGACTTCGCCGACGGCCGCGCGCTCAAGATCTATCGCCAATATCAGGAGCGATTGCAGACGGTGAACGCCGCCGATTTTGGCGACTTGCTGCTGCATAACCTCACCATCTTCCAGGCGCGGCCCGAGATCGCCGCCGAGTATCAGGAGCGCTTCCGCTACATCCTGGTCGACGAATACCAGGACACCAACGTCGCGCAATATCTGTGGCTGCGGCTGCTGGCGCAGAAGTACAAGAACCTGTGCTGCGTCGGCGACGACGACCAGTCGATCTATTCCTGGCGCGGCGCCGAGATCGGCAACATCCTGCGTTTCGAGAAGGATTTTCCCGGCGCGCAGATCGTCCGGCTCGAGCAGAATTACCGCTCGACGCCGCACATCCTGGCTGCGGCGTCGGCACTGATCGCCAAGAACGAGGGCCGCCTCGGCAAGACGCTGTGGACCACCGCCAACGAAGGCGAGCGCGTGCTGTTGCGCGGCTTGTGGGATGGCGAGGAAGAGGCGCGCTGGGTCGGCGACGAGATCGAATCGCACCAACGCAAAGGCGAGCGGCTATCGCAGATCGCAATCCTGGTCCGCGCCGGCTTCCAGACACGCGAGTTCGAAGAGCGTTTCATCCAGATGGGCCTCGCCTATCGCGTCGTCGGCGGCCCGCGCTTCTACGAGCGGCAGGAAATCCGCGACGCGATGGCCTATCTGCGCCTGGTGAACCAGCCGGCCGACGATTTCGCCTTCGAGCGCATCGTTAATACGCCGCGCCGTGGCATCGGCACCCAGACGCTGCAGGCGCTGCATCACCTAGCGCGCAGCGAGCGGATTTCGCTGAGCGACGCAGCGGCGCGGCTGATCGCCACCGACGAGCTCAAGCCGGCGGCGCGCAAGGCGATCGGCGGCTTCCTCACCGACCTGGCGCGCTGGCGCGGCGTGGCGCAGACGATGCCGCACACCGAGCTGGTCCAGATCGTGCTCGACGAATCGGGCTATACGGCGATGTGGCAGGCCGACAAATCACCCGACGCGCCCGGCCGGCTCGAGAACCTGAAAGAGCTGGTCGCGGCGATGGACGAGTTCGAGAACCTCGCCGGCTTTCTCGACCATGTCAGCCTGGTCATGGAAAACGCCGAGCAGCGTGGTGGCGACATGGTCAGCCTGATGACGCTGCACAGCGCCAAGGGCCTCGAATTCGACATCGTCTTCCTGCCCGGCTGGGAGGAAGGCCTGTTCCCGAACCAGCGCTCGCTCGACGAGCATGGCATGAAGGGCCTGGAGGAAGAGCGGCGGCTGGCCTATGTCGGGCTGACGCGGGCGCGGCGCCGCGCCTATGTCGCCTATGCCGCCAACCGGCGCATCCATGGCCAATGGCAGACGACGCTGCCGTCGCGTTTCATCGCCGACCTGCCGCAGGACCATACCGAGATGAACGCCGAGCCCGGTTTGCAGCCGCGCGCTATTGGCCGCGCGCCCGCCGGGCTCGACGAAGACTGGCAGCCGACGCCGCTGCTGCGCCGCCGGCCCGAGCTCGCGCGGCTGCTGATGCAGGGCCGGCGCGACGTGCCGCCGCCGCCCAAGACCGGCGTCAAGTTCGCCGCCGGCGACCGCGTCTTCCACCGCAAGTTCGGCCTCGGCACGGTGCGCGCCGCCGACGGCGGCAAGCTGTCGATCGCCTTCGATCAGGCCGGTGACAAGATGGTGATGGACAGTTTCGTGGAGAAGGCGTGAGAGCGGGCGCGCTCTGGCGGGTTAGCGTCGACGTCGCCGATGCCGAAGGTGCGGAAGCCGCGCTGGCGGCGCTCGACGGAATGTGTGGCGCCGTC
>JAGXBG010000232.1 GCA_018971215.1 Alphaproteobacteria bacterium | reverse complement strand
GGACGCCGCACTGCTGGCGAGCCTGGACGATTGGCTCGCGCCTTATCTAACGGGCGTCACGCGGCGGGCGCAGCTCGGTGGCTTGGATCTGGCGGAGATTTTGGCGGCGCGGCTGCCCTACGAGCAGCGCCGCGCGCTCGATCGCCTGGCGCCGACGCACGTCACCGCGCCGAGCGGCTCGCGCATCGCCATCGACTATGCCGGCGAGACGCCGGTGCTGGCGGTGAAACTTCAGGAGATGTTCGGCGCGCGCGAAAGTCCGGCGGTGGCGGACGGCCGCGTCAAGCTGCTGATCCACCTGTTGTCACCGGCGGGACGGCCGCTGGCGGTGACGCAGGACCTCGCCGGATTCTGGCGCAACACCTATCCGCAAGTACGCGGCGAAATGCGCGGCCGCTATCCGAGACACCCGTGGCCCGACGATCCGCTGGCCGCGGCGACGACCAAGCGGACGAAGCGGCGGTAAATCCACTTCTGGTACTTGACATCGCAGCCCCCGCTTTCGCGGGGGAGGCATGCGCGCGGCAGGCATGACCCGGAACGCGGCCGGCCGGTAAGCTTCGCGCCGAAGGGGATTCGCGATGGCCGAAGCGCAGGCGCAAACCGAGCGGACGAAGATCCATTACGGCTGGATCGTCGTCGGCATGAGCTTCGTCGCGCTCATGGTGACGGCAGGCATGCGCTCGGCGCCCACCGTCCTGATCGTGCCGCTTCAGGAAGAATTCGGCTGGAGCCGCGCGACGATCTCGCTGGCAATCGCGATCCAGCTTCTGCTCTATGGCCTGGTCGGACCGTTTTCCGCCGGCTGCATCGACCGTTTCGGCCTGCGCAAGACGCTGGTTGGCGCGCTGCTGCTGACGCTGATCGGCATCGGCTTCACGCCGTTCATCACCGCGCCGTGGAACCTCTGGCCGTTGTGGGGCGCGGCGCTCGGCAGCGGCACGGGTGCTGCGGCGATGGTGATGGCGGCGATGGTGGCGAACCGCTGGTTCGTCGCGCGCCGCGGCGTGGTGATGGGATTTTTGACCGGCAGCACGGCGGCCGGGCAGCTCGTCTTCCTGCCGCTGCTCGCCAGCGTGGTGACGCATTTCGGCTGGCGCGCGTCGGTATTCGTCGGCGCCGCGGCGGTGGCGGCGACGATTCCGCTCGCCTGGCTGTTGATGCGCGACCATCCGGCCGAGATGGGCTTGCGCGCCTATGGCGCGTCGGCGGACGCGCCGCAGGCGATGCCGGCGCGGGTCAATCCGTTTTCGGCGGCGATGGCGGGGCTCGGCCTCGGCATCGGCCACCGCGATTTCTGGCTGCTGTCGGCCGGGTTCTTCGTCTGCGGCGCCAGCACCATCGGCCTCGTCGGCACGCATTTCATTCCCGCCTGCGTCGATCACGGCATTCCCGAGACGACGGCGGCGGGCCTCATCGCCTTCATGGGCGTGTTCAATTTCTTCGGCACGACGGCATCGGGCTGGCTTACCGACCGGTTCGACAGCCGCTACCTATTGTTCTGGTATTACGCGCTGCGCGGCGTGTCGCTGTTGTTCCTGCCTTATGCCTTCGACTTGTCGTTCTGGGGCCTGACGCTGTTCGGAATCTTCTATGGGCTCGACTGGATCGCGACCGTGCCGCCGACGGTGCGGCTGGCCGCCAACGCCTTCGGCGTCGAGAACGCCGGCATGATGTACGGCTGGATCATGGTGATGCACCAGGTGGGGTCGGCCGCGGCGGCCTATGGCGCCGGGCTGCTGCATACCGACGTCGGCAACTACAACGCCGCGTTCGTCGGCGCCGGCGGATTGTGCATGGTTGCGGCGTTGCTGAGTTTGCGCATCGGCGTCGGCCGCACACCGCGGGCGCAGCGGCCGGTATTGGCGACGGCGGAGAGCTGAGCCGCAGACCCCCTCACCCTGCCCTCTCCCCCTGATGGGGGCGAGGGAGAAAAAAAGAAAAGTCCGGTGCGGCGCTCCTGCGTCAGCGTCAAGGCCAGCGCCACCGCCACGTTCACGGCGCCGCAGGCGAAGGCCCAATG
>JAGXBG010000231.1 GCA_018971215.1 Alphaproteobacteria bacterium | reverse complement strand
GACAGCTCGGTCTCATCGTCGTGGCGACGATCCCGGCGGTGATCCTCGGCTTCGCGCTGGAGAAATTCTTCCGCAATCTGTTCGGCACGCCGGTGGTGGCGTCGGTGTTTTTGATCGTCAACGGCGGCCTGCTGTTCTTCGGCGAGCGGCTGCGCCGCGCCGGCCGCAGCGTGCGCACGATCGACGGCATGCGCTGGCGAGACGCGATCTATATCGGCCTGTGGCAGTCGACGGCGCTGATTCCGGGCATCTCGCGCTCGGGCGCGACCATGGTTGGCGGCCTGCTGGCTGGCCTGCACCACGAGGATTCGGCACGCTTTTCGTTCCTGATCGCGACGCCGGTGATCGCGGGCGCTGCGGTGCTCGAAGTGCCAAAGCTGCTGCACGCCGGCAGCTTCGGCCCGGTGGCATGGATCGCCGGCGCGGTCGCTGGCGTCACCGCGTTTTTGAGCGTCGTGTTCCTGATGCGCTACTTCAAGCGCCACGATTTCGAGGCGCTCGACCCGTTCGCCTGGTACTGCTGGACTTTCGGCGCGGTGTCGCTGGCGCTGCTGCTGTTCGTGCTTTAGACGACGCGCTCCGACACCAGCGGACAGACGAGCTCGCCGCCGCCGGTCTCGATCTGGATGGTGGCGTGGCCGATGGCGAAGCGCCGGTCGAGCTCGCCGATCAGCGCGGACAAGGCGGCGTCGCCGGGATGACCTTCTGGCATTACCAGATGCACGGTCAGCGCGGTTTCGGTCGTGCTCATCGGCCAGATGTGCAGATCGTGCACCGCGATGACGCCGGGTGTGGCGGCGAGCTGCGCGCGCACCGCCGCCGGATCGATCTGATGCGGCACGGCGTGCAGCGCCATCGCCAGGCCGCGCTGCAACAGCCGCCAGGTGCCGACGACGATGACGGCGGCAATCGCCAGGCTGACCGCCGGATCGAGCCGCAGCCAGCCGGTGGCGACGACCAAGGCGCCTGATCCCGCGACACCGAGGCTGATGCCGGCGTCGCTTACCGCATGGACGAGCGCGGTCTTGAGGTTGAGGTCGTGCGGTTGGCCGCTGCGCGACAGCAGCAACACGATCACGCCGTTGACGGCGACGCCGGCCAACGCCACGGCGATAACGGTCTCGCCGGCAACCGGCGTCGGCGCGGCCAGGCGCCGGATCGCCTCGGCGGCGATCGCGCCGACCGCGATCAACAGGATGATGGCGTTGAGCAGCGCGGCGAGGATCGACGAGCTGCCGAGGCCATAGGTGAAGCGGTGGCTTGGCTCGCGCCGCGCGAGCTGCGTCGCCGCGAACGCCGCGCCAAGGCCCAAGGCATCGCCGAAATTGTGGCCGGCGTCGGCGAGCAGTGCCATCGAACCGCCGAGCCATCCGAATATTGCTTCGGCGGCGACGAAGGCGAGATTGAGCGCCACCGCAAATGCAAACAGCGCCGCGTTGCCCGCGGCGCTGTGATGCGTGTGACCGTGATGATGGTCGTGCGCGTGGCCCATCGCCCTACTGTGCCTCCGATTCGGAGGCAAGGCGAGGGGCGGCGCGTCAGCCGCGCTCAGTGCGCGTGTGAGGTCCGGCCGGCTTTCGCCCAGACCGGCGCGCGCGCCGGCCGCGGATGGCTCAGCACGTAGGGGATCTCGGCGCGGTTGATGCCGATATCCGCCAACGACCGGTCGTCGAGCTGCGCGAGCTCGGCATAGGCCCGTTGGCGCTCGCGCCACGTTGCATAGCGCCGGGCAAGGGCGCGGAAGGTTTGGCCGATGAGGCTCAACATGGCTTGTATCCCTGGCTTAGAGGCTTATTGCGTTGCACAAAAGATAATATCTATTGACCTATTGTGCGCCGCAATATTGGTATACCAGGCCCGCGACCGACGCATCGCCGGGCAGTGGTGTCGTTAATCACGGCGCAGCGGGCGTCGGTTGAAAGCGCCTCGATTTAGATGTGGCTATAGGAAAAGCTGAATTTGTAGCCGGTGATCTCGGTTGCCAAATCGGCGAGTTTTTGGGCGTCCAGGTAACCGGGCCGCA
>JAGXBG010000085.1 GCA_018971215.1 Alphaproteobacteria bacterium | reverse complement strand
AAGCCCTGCGCCGAAGCCGCTTCGCTCGACCGTCCGACCGACGCCGCGGCGCGGCAATTCATCGAAAGCGCCTTCGCGCCGTTCGCCATGACGGACAACGGCGAGAGCGACGCGTTGGTGACCGGCTATTACGAGCCGGAGATCGCCGCCGCGCGCCAAAAGAGCGCGCGCTTCGACGTGCCGATCCTGGCGCGTCCGCCGGATCTGGTCGGCGTATCGCTCGGCGATTTCCGGCCGGCGTGGCGCGGCGAGCGCATCGCCGGCCGCGTCGTCGACGGCAAGCTCGTGCCTTACTGGACGCGCACCGAGATCGAAGCCGGCGCGCTCGATCGATTCCATCTTGCGCTGTTCTACGCCGCCGATCCGATCGACCTGTTCTTTCTCCAGATCCAGGGCTCGGGCCGCGTGCGTCTGCCGGACGGAAGCACGGTCGAAATCGGCTATGACGGCGAAAACGGCCGCACCTATGTCGCGCTCGGCCGGATCCTGGTCGAACGCGGCGCGATGACGCTCAACCAGGTCTCGATGCAGTCGATCGAAACCTGGCTGCGGGCGCATCCGGCCGACGCCAAGACGCTGATGGACGACAATCCGTCTTATGTTTTCTTTCGCGTGCTCGCCGGCGGCGCGCCTCTGGGTTCTGAAGGCGTCGCCCTCACGTCGCAGCACAGCGTTGCGGTCGATCCGCGCTTCGTGCCGCTGGGCCTGCCGCTCTGGTTCGACGTCGCGCAGGGTGAAACGGCGACGCGCCGGTTGGCCGTGGCGCAAGACACCGGCGCCGCCATCAAAGGCCCGTTGCGCGCCGACCTGTTCTGCGGCACCGGCGCGGCCGCCGCCGCCCAGGCCGGGCCGTTGCGGGCCACGGGCCGCCTGTTCTTACTTCTGCCTCAAATCGGCGTTACCCAGGGATGAACGGCCGTTTCCGGCCATAGAATTACCGTCATTGAATACCGAACTATAATGGCGCGGTGTATCGTTATGTCATGAGGACGCGCCCCGACCCGGGCGCGCGAGGAGTGTTCCCGATGTTGAAGCGAATCTGGCTTAAATCCGCCCTGGCTCTCGTCGCCATCGTCTTTGGCGGCAGCCTGGCCTTGGCGCCGGCGCCGGCCGCGGCGCGGGTTTTCGTGCATGTCTTCGCCGGCCCGGCGTTTTTCACGCCCTACTACTATGCGCCGCCACCGGTGGTGTATTACCCGCCGCCGGTCTATTACGCGCCGCCGCCGGTCGTCTACGCGCCGCCGCCGCCGACCCCGATCGCGCCGCAGGCGCAGACTTGGTATTACTGCGACAATCCGCAAGGCTATTATCCCTACGTGTCCAGCTGCGCGAGCGGTTGGCGTCAGGTTCCGGCGCGTCCGTAGCGGCGGAAATATTTTAACGATCTAGAGGAGAGCTTCCGTGCGAACCATCAAGACGACCGCCGTCAGCCTCATCGCGCTGACCGCGCTGTCGGCCTGCGCCTCGCATCCGATCGGCCCATCGGTTGCCGTCATGCCGGCGCCGAACAAGCCGTTCTCGCAGTTCCAGGACGACCAGACACTCTGCAAGAACTACGCCGACCAACAGGTCGCCGGCGCGGCGCAAGGCGCCAACAATTCGGCACTCGGCTCCGCCGCAATCGGCACGGTGCTTGGCGCCGGCTTGGGCGCTGCGATCGGCGGCGGCCGCGGCGCGGCGATCGGCGCGGCGGCCGGCGCGGGCGGCGGCACGCTCTATGGCACGAGCCAGTCGAGCCAGGCCAACATGACGATCCAGCAGCGCTACGACCTCGCTTACGAGCAATGCATGTACTCGAAGGGCAATCAGGTGCCGGGCTATGCCCAGGCGCCGTCGCCGACGTCGCAGCCGCCGGGCTACGCGCCGCCGCCACCCGGCTATCCACCGCCGCCACCCCCGCCGCCGCGCTGAGCGACGGCATCGCGCAAAACCCGCCGCGGCTTCCGCCCGGCGGTTTTTTGTCGGCGACAGCGACGAGTTGGCTTGAGCCGAATCAAACATCGCCGTCGGTCGCGGAATTTTGAGTTGCGTTAGCCGCAACCGCGGCGTGAGAGTTGCCGAATGGCGAATGTCAAACCCATCCCCGATGGCTACCGCAGGCTGACCCCTTATCTGATCGTCGGTGACGGTGCCGACGCCGTCGCTTTCTACCGAAAGGCGTTCGGAGCGACCGAACGCATGCGGCTGACGCGACCGGACGGCAAGATAGAGCACGCCGAATTGGTGATTGGCGATTCGGTGATCATGCTGGCCGACGAGTATCCGGCCCACGGCGCCCGTGCACCGGGCGCATTCGGCGGTTCGCCGGTGACGCTGCATCTCTATGTCGAGGATGTCGACGCGATCGTCGCCAAGGCGACCGCCGCCGGCGCGACGCTGACCCGCCCGGTACAGGACCAGTTCTACGGCGACCGCGCCGGCATGGTCACCGACCCGTTCGGCCACGTCTGGCACGTCGCCACGCATATCGAGGACGTCCCGCCCGACGAAATCGACCGCCGCGCCGCCGCGATGCGCCGACAAGACGGTTGATCGCGGGCGATCGACCCGGATCTCGCGACCCGGCCGGCGACTGAGCCGGGGTTGCTTTCGCGCCACGCCGCCGCCATCCTGCGCGCAGAAACGCCGGGAAAAATCGCATGACCGAGAAGCCGCGCGTCGCGCTGTTCGTCACCTGCCTCGTCGACCTGTTCCGCCCGTCGGTCGGCTTTGCCGCCGTGAAGCTGCTCGAAGACGCGGGCTGCACCGTCGAAGTGCCGCGGTTGCAAAGCTGCTGCGGCCAGCCGGCCTACAATTCGGGCGACCGCCATTCGGCGCAGGCGATCGCGCGCACCGTCATCGCCGCCTTCGCTGGCTTCGATTACGTCGTCGCGCCGTCGGGCTCGTGCGCCGGCATGATCAAGGTGCATTATCCGGTGCTCTTCGCCGATGACCCGTCGACGGCGGACCAGGCACGTGAACTGGCAGGCCGCACCTATGAGCTCATCTCGTTTTTGGTCGACGTGATGAAGGTCGAACGCGTGACGGCACGCTACGACGGCGTCGCCACCTATCACGATTCCTGTTCCGGCCTGCGCGAGCTCGGCGTCAAGGCGCAGCCGCGCCGACTGCTCGCCAGCGTCGCCGGCCTGACGCTCAAGGAGATGCGCGATTGCGAGGTCTGCTGCGGCTTCGGCGGAACCTTTGCCGTTAAATATGCCGATATTTCAGACAAGATCGTCGGCGAGAAAACCGACAATATCCGTGCCTCCGGCGCCGACACGCTGCTCGCTGGCGACATGGGCTGCCTGCTCAACATGGCCGGCAAGCTCGAGCGCGACGGCGATCCGACCAAGGTGCGGCACGTCGCCGAAGTCCTGGCCGGCGTCGCCGGACCGGCACTGGGCGAGCCGGGAGATGGCGCATGAAGGCGACTAGCCGCGCCTTCAAGGCCAACGCGCGCCACGCGCTCGGCGATCCCAATCTGCAACGGGCGATGGTCAATCTGCGCACCGGCTTCGCCGAACGCCGCGCCCATGCGGTGGCGCAGCTGCCGGAATGGGAAGAACTGCGCGAGCAGGCGGTGGCGATCAAAAAGGACGCGCTGGCGCATCTCGATTTCTATCTCGAAGCCTTCGAGCAGAAAGTGATCGCCAACGGCGGCCAGGTGCATTGGTGCCGCGACGCCGCCGAGGCCAACGAAACCGTACTGGCGATCTGCCGCCGCCTCGGCGCCAAGACCGTCACCAAGGGCAAGTCGATGATCGGCGAAGAGATAGGTATCAACGACCATCTCGCAGCCAACGGTGTCACGCCGGTCGAAACCGATCTCGGCGAATACATCATTCAGATCCGGCACGAACCGCCGAGCCACATCATCGCGCCCGCCGTCCATCTGGTGAAGGAGCAGATCGCGCAATCGTTCCGCGAAACCCATCGCGATCTCGATCCGGCGCGGCCACTCATGGACTCGCGCCAGATGTGCGACGAGGCGCGCGCGGTGCTGCGGCCGCGTTTCCTTGCGGCCGATGTCGGCATCACCGGCGCCAATTTCCTCGTTGCCGAGACCGGCTCGAGCATCATCGTCACCAACGAAGGCAACGGCGACCTGACGCAAACGCTGCCCAAGGCGCATATCGTGCTCGCCTCGCTCGAGAAAGTGGTGCCGACGCTCGAGGACGCGACCACCATCCTGCGCCTGCTGGCGCGCTCGGCCACTGGCCAGGAATTCTCGTCCTACACGACGGTCTCGACCGGACCGCGCCGCCGCGACGACGCCGACGGTCCCGGCGAATATCACGTCGTGCTGCTCGACAACGGCCGCAGCGCGCTCTTGGGCGGCGAGTTCGAGGACATGCTGCGCTGCATCCGCTGCGCCGCCTGCCTCAACCATTGCCCGGTCTATCGCGCGATCGGCGGCCAGAGCTACGGCTGGGTCTATCCCGGACCGATGGGTTCAGTGCTGACGCCGTCATTGATCGGCATCGAGGCGGCGGGCAACCTGCCCAACGCTTCGACCTTCTGCGGCCAATGCGAAAGCGTCTGTCCGATGAAGATTCCGCTGCCCAAAATGATGCGCCACTGGCGCGAGCGCGAGTTCCAGCGCCATCTGCCGCCGCCGGCTTATCGGCTCGGCCTCGCCGCCTGGGCGTTTTTCGCCCGGCGGCCGGCGCTCTATCGCTTGGTGGCCGATGTTGGCGCCCGCGTCCTGGGGGTCATTGGCCGCGGCCGTGGCCGTTTCCGCGCTTTGCCCTTGGCCGCCGGCTGGACGCAGACGCGCGACATGCCGGCGCCGGAAGGTCGCAGCTTTATGAGTCTGTGGGTCGAGCGCCAATCCCAACGGAAACCGCGATGAACGGCTCGCGCGACCAGACCCTCAATTCGATCCGGCGTTCGCTGAAGCGCGGGCCGCTTGCGCCGGAAGCCGCGGCAGCGTGCGAAACCCGCTTGGCAACGCACCGCCGCAATCTGATTCCGGCCCGTGCGCGGACGCTGCCGCCGCGCGGCCAAGTCGAGCTCTTCGTCAAGATGGCCGAGACGGTGAACGCCACGGTCGCGCGCGTCAAACAGGCGGCCGACGTGCCCGCAGCAATCGCCGACTATCTGAGCCAGCTCAATTTGCCGGCGCGGCTGGTGCGAGCGCCCGATCCGGCGCTCGACGCGCTACCGTGGAGCGAGCGGCCGCTGCTGGAAACAAGGCGCGGCGTCGCCGAAGATTCCGATCCGGTCGGCGTCACGGCCTGCTTCGCCGCCGTCGCTGAGACCGGCACCTTGATGCTGCACTCCGGCGCCGCCGGTCCAACGCGCAACAATTTCCTGCCCGACACGCACGTCGTCGTACTGCGCGCCAGCCAAATGGTGGCGGCGTACGAAGACGGCTGGGACAAGTTGCGCGCGGCATACAGCCGCGACGGCGGCTTCGCCATGCCGCGCACGGTCAACTTCATCACTGGCCCATCGCGCACCGCCGACATCGAGCAGAAGATCGAGCTTGGCGCGCACGGGCCGCGCCGGCTGCACATCGTGCTGATCGACGATGGCGAGGCAGCTTAAGGACGAGGACCGCTCGATCTGGCGCGCCGCGATGCGCGGCGTCAAACCGCTGCAACGCATGTCCGCCAACACAAGCGAGACGGCGCCGCAGCCGGTGTCGACGCGTCCATCGATCCCCTCGTCGGCCGCACGGTCGACGATTGCGGAGAGAGCCGCGGCGCCCGGCGGCATCGACCGCCGCACGCTGACGCGCCTCAAGCGCGGCGAGCTGACGATCGACGCCCGTCTCGATCTGCACGGTCTGACGCAGGAAGCGGCACATCGCGCGCTGGCGCGCTTCATTGCAATCGCATCGGCCGACGGCGCCCGCCTGGCGCTGGTGATCACCGGCAAAGGGCGCGGCGGCGAAGGCGTGCTGCGCGCCGCGGTGCCGCGGTGGCTCGCCGAGCCGGCGATGCGCGCGCGCATCCTGGCCGTGACGCCGGCGCCGCCGCAGCTCGGCGGCAGTGGCGCGCTCTGCGTCCAGCTGCGCCGCGTGCGCGAACCGGCGGCGCGGCCATGACACCGTTCGGCACCAAGCTGCGCGCCATCCGCGCCGAACGCGGCATTCGCCTCAAGGACATGGCCGCGACTCTCGGCGTCTCGGCCGCCTATCTCTCGGCGCTCGAGCACGGACGCCGCGGCCGGCCAACGCACGCCATGGTGGTATCGATCTGCGCGCAGCTTGGTATCATTTGGGACGAGGCCGACGAGCTGATGCGTCTGGCGCGCATTTCGCATCCGCGCGTCACCGTCGACACCGCCGGCCTTTCGGCCGAAGCGACCGAGCTCGCCAATCTTCTCGCCGAGCGCATCCGCAAGCTGCCGCCGGCGCGCGTCGCGCGTTTGCTCGAGCTGCTCAAAACCGCGCCATCGGCGCCGCCGTCGCGCCGTCGGCGGACGATGAACGCCCGTTGACCTAACCGCTCCGGGTTTCCCCTAAAACGCCACCGGAGAATCCGGAGAGGCGCGGAAAACGGTTGTTTTCGGCCGCCGCGGCACCACAGGCTTTATCGCCCAATCTGCGGTTCGCGCGCCTCTGATCGTCAGCGATCTTGCTCTCGACCGTCCGATTGACGCCGCCGCCGTGGGCGTGCACGGCACTACACGCTTTGGAGACCCAGCTTGGCTATCGGCACCGTGAAGTGGTTCAACTCACAGAAAGGTTACGGCTTCATCCGCCCGCAGGACGGCGGCAAGGACGTTTTCGTCCATATCTCGGCGGTCGAACGCGCCGGCATGGGCACGCTCAACGAGGGCCAGAAGATCCGCTATGAGATCGCGCGCGATCGCGGCAAGGATGCCGCGGCCAACCTCGCATCCGCCGAATAATCGACTCTGGACCGGCCACCCCGATTCGGCCGGATCTTAAAGGGCGCTCCGCTCCCCCGGACGCCCTTTTCTTTTGCGCCGGGCGCGATCGGCTACAGGATGAACTTCGACAAATCGGCGTTCTTGGCGAGCGCGCCGACGCGCGTGCGGACGTAGTCACGGTCGATCGCCAGCACCGTGCCAGGCTTCTGGTCGGACGCCGTATAGCTCGCCTCCTCGAGCAGCCGCTCGAGCACGGTGTGCAGCCGCCGCGCGCCGATGTTCTCGACGTTGGTGTTGATCTCCTCGGCGAGCGCCGCAATCTCCTCGATCGCTTCGGGCTTGAAATCGAGCGTGACGTTCTCGGTCGCGAGCAGCGCCTTGTACTGCTTGATCAGGCTCGCCTCCGGCTCGGTCAGGATGCGTCGGAAATCGTCGCGCGTCAGCGGCTTGAGCTCGACGCGGATCGGCAGCCGGCCTTGCAACTCGGGCAGCAGGTCTGACGGCTTCGCCAGATGGAACGCACCCGAGGCGATGAACAGGATGTGATCGGTCTTAACCGCACCGTGCTTGGTCGCCACCGTCGTGCCTTCGATCAACGGCAGCAGGTCGCGCTGCACGCCCTCGCGGCTGACGTCACCGACGATGCGTTCGCCGCTGCGGCCGGCGATCTTGTCGAGCTCGTCGATGAAGACAATGCCGTTCTGCTCGGCGGCGGCGACGGCTTCCTTCACCACCTTTTCCTGGTCGAGCAGCTTGTCGCTTTCCTCGCGCAGCAGCACCGGCTGGGCCTCGGCCACGGTCATGCGCCGCGGCTTGGTGCGGCCGCCGCCAAGCTTGCCGAAGATATCGCCGAGATTGATCATCCCGACCTGGGCGCCGGGCATGCCGGGAATCTCGACCGTCGGCGTTGCACCGCTCGCGTCCTGCACCTGGATTTCGATTTCCTTGTCGTCGAGCTCGCCCGCACGCAGCATGCGGCGGAACTTGGTGCGCGTGTCGGGGCCGGCGCCCGGTCCGACCAGCACGTCGAGGATGCGGTCCTCGGCGGCGACTTCGGCCTTGCTGGTCACCTCGTTGCGCAACCGCTCGCGCGTCAGCGCCAGCGAAACCTCAAGCAGGTCGCGCACGATCTGCTCGACGTCGCGACCGACATAGCCGACCTCGGTGAATTTGGTCGCCTCGACCTTGATGAACGGCGCCTGCGCCAGCTTGGCGAGCCGTCGCGCAATCTCGGTCTTGCCGATGCCGGTCGGGCCGATCATCAGGATGTTCTTCGGCAGCACTTCGTCGCGCAACTCGGCCGGCAGCTGCTGGCGGCGCCAGCGGTTGCGCAGCGCGATGGCGACGGCGCGCTTGGCGTCGTTCTGGCCAACGATATGGCGATCGAGTTCGGAGACGATTTCGCGCGGACTGAAAGCGGCGTTCATTGTGTATCGAGCGATTCCAGCGTGATGTTGTGGTTGGTGTAGATGCAGATGTCGGCGGCGATCGCCATCGACTTGCAGACGATGGCCTCGGCGTCGAGATCGGGGCGGTCGAATAGGGCACGCGCCGCGGCGAGCGCATAAGACCCGCCCGAGCCGATGCCGATGATACCGTTTTCGGGCTCGAGCACGTCGCCGGTGCCCGACAGCACCAATGAAACCTCCTTGTCGGCCACCGCCATCATGGCTTCGAGACGCCGCAACAGCCGGTCGGTGCGCCAATCCTTGGCGAGTTCGACGCAGGCGCGGGTGAGCTGCCCGGGATATTGCTCGAGCTTGGCTTCGAGCCGCTCGAACAGCGCGAAGGCGTCGGCGGTGGAGCCGGCGAAACCGGCGAGCACGGTGCCGCCACCGAGACGCCGCAGCTTCTTGGCATTCGACTTGATAATGGTGTTGCCCATCGTCACCTGGCCGTCGCCGGCGATGACGACTTTGCCGCCCTTGCGCACGGACAGGATCGTGGTGCCGTGCCAGGACGCCGGGTTCTGCTCTTGCATGAGGTCCTTTCGAGGCAGGAAACGGCCCTAAATGTAGGTCGCGGGCTGTTTTATTCAAGCGACGGTACGTGCCGCGCTGGTGCGGCAGCGGCACGCCTGCTACAAGACCGCGGCAAGGAGTTGATTTCGATGGCGAAAACCACCGCCAAAGCCAAGACCAAGCGCGGTCGCGCCAAAACGAAGGGCCGCGTCGCCGAGGTCGAGCGCACGACGCGCGAGACCCGCATCCGCGCGCGCGTCGATCTCGACGGCGCCGGCCGCGCCAGCATCCGCACCGGCATCGGCTTTCTCGATCACATGCTCGACCAGCTGTCGCGGCACAGCCTGATCGACATCGATCTCGAGGCGAAAGGCGACCTGCACATCGATCAGCACCACACCACCGAGGATTCGGGCTACGTCGTCGGCGAGGCGATCGCGCGCGCGCTCGGCGACCGCGCCGGCATCGGCCGCTGGGGCGAGGCGATGGTGCCGATGGACGAGACGCTGACGCGCGTCGCGCTCGACGCCTCGAACCGGCCCTATCTGATCTGGAAGGTGAAGCTGTCCAAGCCCAGGCTCGGCGAGATGGACAGCGAGCTCTTCAAGGAGTGGTTCCAGGCCTTCGCCCAGTCGGCCGGCGTGACGCTGCACGTCGAGAATCTCTACGGCGAGAACAACCACCACATCATCGAATCCTGCTTCAAGGGCCTGGCGCGGGCGTTGCGCCAGGCAGTCGCGATCGATCCACGCCGCGCTGGTGCGGTGCCTTCGACCAAGGGCGTGCTCGGCGGAAGCCTCTGATGTCGACGGCGCTGATCGATTACGGCTCGGGCAATTTGCGCTCGGCCGCGAAGGCGTTCGAGCGTGTCGCGCGCGAGCAGGGGCTGGACGCCGCGGTGACCGTCACCAGCGACGCGCGCGCCCTCGCCGCCGCCGATCGCATCGTGCTGCCCGGCGTCGGCGCGTTCGCCGATTGCATGCGCGGCCTAGCGGCGCTGCCGGGCATGATCGCGGCGCTGCACGAGGCGGTAATCGTCCGCCGCCGGCCGTTCCTCGGTATCTGCGTCGGCATGCAGCTGATGGCGACGATCGGGTGCGAGTTCGAGACCGTCGACGGGCTTGGCTGGATACCGGGCGAGGTCGTGGCGATCGCGCCCAACGACCCGACGCTCAAAATCCCGCACATGGGTTGGAACGAGCTCAAGCTCACGGCGACGCATCCGGTTTTGGCCGGTCTCAAAACAGGCGATCACGCCTATTTCGTCCACTCGTATCAACTCGCGGCGCGCGAGCCGCGTTCCGTTATGGCGACCGTCGACTATGGCGGTCCGATCACCGCTGCGGTCGGGCGCGATAATCTGTTCGGCGTCCAGTTCCACCCCGAAAAAAGCCAGGCGACCGGCCTGCGACTCATCGCCAACTTCCTGCGGTGGCAGCCGTGATCGTCTATCCGGCGATCGATCTCAAGGACGGGCGTTGCGTGCGCCTGGTGCGCGGCGAGATGAACAGTGCGACCGTGTTCAACGACGATCCGGCGGCGCAGGCGCGCAGCTTCGCCGCCGCCGGCGCGAAGTGGATCCACGTCGTCGATCTCGACGGCGCTTTCGCCGGCAAGCCGCGCAATGTCGCGGCGGTCGAGGCCATCGTCAAAGCGGTGCCGGTCAAGGTGCAACTTGGCGGCGGCATCCGCGACGCGGCGACGCTCGAAGCTTGGCTCGGCAAAGGCGTGGCGCGCGTCGTCTTGGGCACGGCCGCGATCAAGAATCCGAATCTGGTGCGCGCCGCGTGTAGGCGCT
>JAGXBG010000084.1 GCA_018971215.1 Alphaproteobacteria bacterium | reverse complement strand
CTTCGGTCGTCGCCACCGCCTTGGCCGAGCCATAGCGCAGGCCGCACAGGATCAGCGCGTCGGCGAGGCCGGTGACGCCGAGGCCGATACGCCGTTTGGCCTGGGCTTCTTTCGTCTGCTGCTCCAAGGGAAAGCGCGACGCATCGACGACGTTGTCCATCATCCGCACGGCCAGCGGCACGAGGCGGTTGAGCTCGCCCATGTCGAGCTGCGCCTGGTCGGTGAAAGGCTCCTTCACCAGCGCCGCGAGATTGATCGAGCCCAACAGGCACGCGCCATACGGCGGCAACGGCTGCTCGCCGCACGGATTGGTCGCGCTGATCGTCTCGGCGTAATAGAGGTTGTTGAGCCGGTTGATGCGGTCGATGAAGATCACGCCCGGCTCGGCATAGGCATAGGTCGCGCGCATGATCTTGTCCCACAGGTCGCGCGCCTGCACGGTCTTGAAATGTGTGCCGCCGAAGGTCAGGTCCCACGGCGCGTCTTCCTTCACCGCCTGCATGAAGGCGTCGGTAACCAGCACCGACAGGTTGAACATGCGCAGCCGTCCGGCCTCGCGCTTCGCCTCGATGAAGGCTTCGATGTCGGGATGGTCGCAGCGCATCGTCGCCATCATCGCGCCGCGGCGATAGCCGGCGCTCATGATGGTGCGACACATCGCGTCCCACACGTCCATGAACGACAGCGGCCCCGAAGCGTCGGCGCCGACGCCTTTCACCGGTGCGCCCTTGGGCCGCAGCGTCGAGAAATCGTAGCCGATGCCGCCGCCCTGCTGCATGGTCAGCGCCGCCTCGCGCAGATGCGCGAAGATGCTGCCCATGTCGTCGTCGATCGTGCCCATGACGAAGCAGTTGAACAGCGTTACGTTGCGGCCGCTGCCGGCGCCGGCGACGACGCGGCCCGCTGGCAGGAACTTGAAATCGCTTAGCGCGTCGTAGAATCGTTCCGCCCAGACCGCAGGCTCGCGCTCGGGCGCGGCAAGGGCAGTGGCGACTCGCCGCCAGGTGTCCTCGATGGTGCGGTCGACCGCGCCGCCTTCCGGCGTCTTGAGGCGGTATTTCATGTCCCAGATCTGCTGCGAGATCGAGGCGACGGTGGGCATGGGCGGCGGTTCCTGAAATGACGAAAGCGCCGCGCCAACGGGGCGCGGCTGTGGCGATCACTATAACGCCGTTCCCGGTTCGTTTTCCAGTTCCGGCAAGCCGCGGCGGCTGTGGGTTCCTGCAAATTGACAGGCATTTGGGACCGTTCGAATAATGGCCGGAGCCGCAGCGAAAGACGCTCAATGCGAACCGAATCATCGGCACCCGATGCGCTGGTGATCCAGCTTCTCACCTGGATCGCGGCCCGCCGGCGGCTCTATGGCGAGACCATGGACGCCTGGCGCACCTCGTGCCCGCGGCTGCCGGTCTGGGAAGACGCGGTCGAAGCCGGCTTGGTGGAAATCGTCGCTGGCCGCGAGCCTGGCATGGGTGCCTGCGAAGTCCGGCTGACGGCTGCCGGCCGGGCGCGGCTCGACGGTACGAAAGGCTGAGTCGTCCGATGGGGAATTATCCCGGCGGCTAAGCCCAGTAGACCGGCGGTTAGGCAGTTATCCACAAAATTATCACCAAGGCCTTCCCACAACTTATCCCAAGGGTTATCCCCAGGCGTTCCAGGGGCCGTGGCCGCGCGCTCTGCCTTCGGCGACCAGCCCGTCCGTGGCCGTCTCGATGCGGCGTTCGAGCTCGGCCATGAACGCGGGCCGCGGCTTGCCCGGCACGATCGGCGGCAGGATTTCGACCAGCACCGTGCCCGGCCGGCGCATGAACTGGCGGCGGCCCCAAAAGAGGCCGGAATTGACCGCAACCGGCACCACCGGCAACTCGAGCTGCTGATACAGCGCGGCAATGCCCGGCAGGTACGGCTTCCGGGCGCCGACCGCGGTGCGCGTGCCTTGCGGAAAGATCAGGATGGTACGCCGCTCTGCGACGACGCGCTCGGCGCGTTTCACCATGCGCCGCAAGGCGCGCGACGCCGCACCGCGATCGACGGTGATCGAGCCGGCCTTGACCACGTACCAGCCGTAGAACGGCAACCAGCCGAGCTCGCGCTTGATCACCACCGCGCAATCGGGAAACAGGATCGTCGCCGCCAGCGTGTCCCAGGCCGACTGGTGCTTCATCGCGACGATGCACGGTCCGACGGGCAGGTGCCGGCGGCCGCGCATCTCGTAGTCGAGCCCGACGATCCCGCGCAGCAGCGCAAAGACGCCGCGCGCCCAGAAC
This sequence comes from Alphaproteobacteria bacterium, assembly GCA_018971215.1. Classification (GTDB taxonomy): domain Bacteria; phylum Pseudomonadota; class Alphaproteobacteria; order ATCC43930; family CGMCC-115725; genus REEB95. Next base: position 8,331 of record JAGXBG010000084.1, on the reverse strand, counting down.
GTGCCGAAGGCCAACATGCCGCGCCGCGTGCCGAGCAGGAACGGCAGGCCGGCGAAAGCCATCAGCGCCGTCCAGCTCCAGAACGCCAGCTGGAAGATGAGCGAGCGCAGCAGGATCACGCGTGCGCCGCGCCGCCTTGCGCCTCGCCGATCACCCACGGCCGCACGATGGCCGCGAGATATTTGACGTACTCGGTGACGATCAGGCTGAGCGTGCCCGGCCATTCCCACCACTGGCCCTGCTTGACGTTGCCGGCGAAGACCGGGTTCGGAACGATGGTAACGCCCGGCATGGCGCGCGCGAATTCGAGCAGGCTGCGCGGCATGTGATAGGCCGACGTCACCAGCCGCAGCGAATGATAGTTCTGCTTGCGCATGAAGGCGGCGGTCTCGATGGCGTTGCCGGTGGTGTTGTCGGCGACGTGGCCGAGCACGATGCAGCAGGCAAGGGTGTCGGGCGCGTTGGCGCTATGCAGCAGCGCCGGCACCGACACGCCGGGGAACACGCCGGTGACGAACAGCGTCTTGCCCATGCCGGCGGCCAGCAGCTGCAAGCCGTTTTCGACGCGCAGGCTGCCGCCCGTCAGCACGACGATGGCGTCGGTGCGCGTCGTCGGATCGTCGACCGCATTGGGGATCTGGTTGGCGAACCAGAACAGGCCCAGCAGCCACACCACCGCAAGCACGCCGAGCAGCATGACGAACCGGCGCAACCGTCTCATGGCAGCCGCCGCAGCGTCGCCAGCACGGTGATCCGCGCCGTCGCCATGGCCACGAGCCCGGCGACGATCGGCAGCACCGCCAGCACCGCCCAGTTCCAGCCGCGCAGATGCAGCGGCGGCAGCAGCGTCACGCTATCGCCGAGCAACGACACGGCGTTCGCCGCCTGGCTCAGCGCCAACAGCGCCGCAGCGGCCAGCACCAGTCCGGCGACGCCGCCGATCAGCGCAAGACGCAGCGCCTGACGCTCGAACTGGCGCGCGACATAGGCGTCGCGTGCACCCATCAGGTGCAGAAGCTCGATGGTGTCGCGGTGAACCGCCAGGCCGGTGCGGGTGGCGAACGCCACGCTCATCACCGCGACGCCGCCGATCAACACGAGGATGGCAATGGCGGTGATCTCGGCCGAGCGTGCGAAGCGCGCGAAGCTGTCGAGCCAGAGCTGATGGTCGTCGAGCGTCGCGCCCGGCGCCGCCGCCGCGAGTTTGGCGCGCAACGCCGCAAGATCGGCATGCGCGCTCACATCGAGCCGCACGTCGATCAGCCGCGGCAGCTCGAGATCGGCCGGCGACAGCGCCGTACCGAGCCACGGCTCGACCAGCTTGGCAGTAGCGTCGCGGTCGATCGCCGTCGCGCTCTTTATACCGGGCGCGTCGTGCAGCACCGCGAGCGCCGCGTCCAGGCTTTTATCCGTAGCGCCGGTTGCCGCCGGTAGCTCGACCGTGAGGGTTCCGGTCAGGCTCTGGTCCCAGCGCGCCAGCGCGCGTTCCAGGTCCATCACCGCGGCCAGGGCGAGGCCGGCGAGAAACACCATCAGCAGCGTCAGCGCCGGCAGGAAGCGGCTGCTACCGTCGCGGCCGAAGGGAATGGCGGGGCCGGGCGCACTCACGATGCCGCCCACGCCGCTGCGGCGGCTTGCAGTTCGCCGTCTTCGAGATGCAGCACCGACCGGTTGAACTGCCGCGCCAGCGCCGCGTTGTGGGTGGCGACGATCAGCGTCGTGCCGAGCTTGTTGAGCTCCTCGAACAGCCGCATCAGCCGCAGCGCCATCGCGTCGTCGACGTTGCCGGTCGGCTCGTCGGCGACCAGCAGCTTGGGCCGCGCCACCACGGCGCGGGCGATGGCGACGCGTTGCTGCTGCCCGCCCGACAGCGTCGGCGGCTTGGCGTCGAGCTTGTCGGCGAGCCCAACCCATTCGAGGATCTCGCGCACATTGTCGCGCAATTTGGCCTCGGCGACGCCGGCGACGCGCAGCGGCAGCGCCACGTTGTCGAACGCCGAAAGATGCGGAATCAGGCGGAAATCCTGGAACACGATGCCGATCTTGCGCCGCAGCGGCGCGAGATCGGCGCGCGTGACGCGCGACAGATCCTCGCCGAACAGCGACGCCAGCCCACGCGACGGCCGCTCGGCGAGCGCGATCAGGCGCAGCAGACTCGTCTTGCCCGCGCCCGACGGGCCGGTGAGGAAATGGAACGAGCCGGCGTCGAGTCGCAACGTAATGTCGCGCAGCACCTCGGGCCCGGTGCCGTAGCGCATGCCGACATTCTCGAAGCGCACCATCGGCGCAAGATGGCACGCGCCGGCGGCGGCGGTAAAGATGGCGCGCCGTCCGGACGCGCTTCCGTGGCGCGGCGCGGGCGGAGTATAAGAAGCGGCCGCGTCCGGGTCCGGCGCGGCGTGCCGATAGCGGAGCGGCGATGATCGTCACCTGTCCCACCTGTTCGACGCGCTACCTCGTCGAGACGCAGAAGCTCGGCGCGCAAGGTCGCATGGTCCGCTGTAGCAGTTGCGGCCACACCTGGTACCAAGCGCCGCCCGAAGACATGACGCCGCGCGTGGAGCTCACCGGCCCGCCGCCCGAGTCGCTGCCGGGCGTCGTAGAGCGTGGCGGCCTGCCGGCGATCCGGCGCGAGCGCCGGCGCTGGGGCGCGGTGGTGACGCTGCTCGTGCTGCTGCTGGTGCTCGCCGCCGCCGGCTGGGGCGCGATCTTCATGCGCGACCGCGTCATGGCGCTGGTGCCGCAGGCGGCGAAGATCTACAGCCGCCTCGGCCTCGCCGTCAGCCAGCCGCAATTCGGCGCCGGTCTCGAAGTGCGCGGTGTGACGCCGCGGCGCACGACGACCAACGATCAGCCCGAGCTGGTGATCGACGGCACGATCGTCAACCTGTCGTCGTCGCCGCGCCGCGTGCCGCAACTCAAGGTGACGCTGCGCGACGCCAACGACCAGCCGCTGACCTCGTGGATCTTCTCGGCCGGCGTCGCGACGCTTGCGCCCGGCGCGTCGGCGCCGTTCCACACGACTTATGCGAAGCCGATGGCCGAAGCCGCCGGCGTCGTCGTCACGCTGGAAAATCCCTAGCGCTGGACGGCGCTAGAACTCTCGCAGCAGCCGGTCGATGTAATCGTGCTCGATCGCCGGCCGGTCGGGCTCGCCGGCGCGGCGACGCAGCTCGTCGAGAATCTGCTTCGCCTTCTCGAGCGCGTAGTCGTTCTGCACCTTGCCCATGCGCATGACGCCGCCGTCGTTGGCGCTGCCGTTGCCTTCGTCGGCCGGCAGCAGCCGGCCGAACGGATCGCGCCGCATCTGCGGCAGGTCGTTCTCGCCCGGATTGCCGAGCGCGCCCATTTCGCGGCCATGCATCTGTTGCGCCAGCGCGCGTGCCGCCTGTTGCAGCGCGTCGACCGCCTCGCTTTGCGGCCCGACCGCCTGGACGGAATTGCCCCGGCGCAGCGCGTCGGCGGCGTCGCCCATGGCGCGGTCGGCGTGGGCCAGCGGCGCCGGCGCGGTGCCGCCGTTCTCGCCGAGTTTGCGCATGAGATCGCCGAGGTCCTGGCGCAGCGCGTCCTGTGCTGCCGCGCCGCCGCCGGTGTTGCCGCGCTGGCTCATGCCGGTCTGCGACTGGCGGAAGGTGCGGTCGAGCAGCTGCTCCTGCCGGCGCATCAGATCGTGCATCGCGTCGAGCATGCCGGCCGAGCCCTGCATCTGCATCGGCCGTGCGCTGCCGAGATTTTCCAGCAGCTCTTGCAGCGCCGCGATCAGGTCACGCGCCGCTTGCCGGTCGCCGGTCTGCGCCAGCGCCCGCGCGCGATCGAGGATGCGCTGCAGATCGTTGCTGGTCAGCGTTTGCGACGGATCGTTCGGCATGTCCGCCGCCTGCGGATTCTGCTCCAGCGTTCGCTGCGCCAGCGCCTGAACGTAGTGTTGGAGTTGCTGCTGCAGCTGCTGCATCAGCCGGTCGATCTCGGACTGCGGCGCGTTGCGCGCCAGCGCGTTCTGCAACGCCTGCATCGACTGGCGCAGCGCCTCGCGGTCCAGCTTGCCGCCGCCGTCGTCGATGCGTACCGCTGTGTCCCACATCAGCCGCTGCACCGACGCGATCGCGTCCGTGTCCTGGTTCAGCAGCAGCCGGTCGGCGGCGCTGCGCATGCCGAGGAAGGCGACGATGTCGTCGTCATAGAGCGCCGGGCGCGACGACAGATCTTCGAGCGCGTCGGCGATCGCCTCGCGGTCGTTGGGATGGGTGGTCAACTCCTTGCGTTCGTCGATGATCGCGCGCGCGACCGGATTGTGGAAGACGCGCTCGGGCAGCACGAACTCCAGGATCTCGCTTTTGCCGGTCTGACCGAGCGCGTCGGCGGCTTCGAGCTGGATCTGCACCGGCAGACCGGCCCACGGGCTCGCGGTCAGGTCGGTGAAGCTGGCGCCATGCGCGTCCTTGAGGTGCTGGTCGGGCAGGGGCAGGTCGAGCGTCACCGCTTGAGCGCTCGGATCACCCGGCCGGCGGATCGTCGCCGTGACCTTCTCGACGCCGTAATCGTCCTTGGCCTCGTATTCGAGATGCACCGCGCCCAGTGCCGTGCGCTGCGGTGGCTTGGCAAAGGCGATGGTCGGCGGCAAATCGGGCACGACGTGGATCGACCACGATCCCAGCGTGCTCCATCCCTGTGCGACGGCTAGGCGGCTGCCGGCCTTGATTGCGATCTCGCCCTTGTAATCGCCCTCGTCGATTTTGCTCATCTTGGTGGCGTGGCCGTCGACCAGCAGCTTGGGACGCGCGTCGCCGCCGTGTACGCGCGCCAGCACCGTGCTGCCGATCGGCACCGCGATGGTGCCGCTGGCGCTCGACGCCGACAGGAATTGCGGCGGCAGGCCGGTGTATTGCGGCGGACTGATCCAAATGTCGAGCGTCACCGCCGGACCGCCGCCGATGCCGGCCAGATTCATCTCGGGTTCGAGCGCGCGCACCAGCCGTGCCGGCGCATCGCTGCCGGCGTCGATCGCGCCCAGCAATAACAACAGGCCGAGCGCGACGCGCAGCGCGTAAGGATCGCGGCGCACCAATCCGGCGCGCGGCACGCCGACGCGCAAATTGCGCGCCGCTGCCGCCATGCGCGTCAGATGTTCGCGCCACAGCGCCGCGGTCGCCGGATCGCCGGCGCTGGCGAGCGTGTCCTCGAGCGCCGCCAGTGGCCGGTGCGCCAGCGCGCTCGCGGTTTCGAGCCGGCGGCGAGCGGCGTTACGCGACGGCGGCCGTAAGTCGCGGACGGCGTGTGTCAGCGTGACGATCAGCGCGGCGACAAAGAGTCCGAGCAGCGACGTTGCCGCCCAATCGGGCAGACGCGCCGGGAGGTCGAACAGCGCCAGCGCGACAAACGCGCCGACGACGAAACTCGCCGGCCACAATGCCGGCCACACGCGCTCCCAGGCGAGCGCCAGACGCGCCAGCAGCAATTGCGCGGTGAAACGCAGCCGCGTTTCGGATCGAGTGACAGAATCAGGGCGCTGTCGGTCGCGCAAATCCTCGTTCCGTCGTCAGCGCCCGGCGAGCCAGGGCGCCATGCGGTCACGCGCGAGCAGTTCGTCGTAGCTCGGCCGCTCGCGGATCACCGCGAAATCGCCGCCGCGCACCAGAACTTCTGCGGCCGGCGGACGGGTATTGTAGCTCGAACTCATCACCGCGCCATAGGCGCCTGCCGACAGGATCGCCATCAGCTCGCCTGGCCGGAACGGCGGGAGTGGCCGGTCGAGCGCGAAGGCGTCGCCGGTTTCGCATACCGGTCCCACGACGCTTTGCGGCGTCGCATGGAAGGCGCCTTCGGGCGCGCGCACCGGCACGATGTCGTGCCAGGCGTCGTACAGCGTCGGCCGCAGCAGATCGTTCATCGCCGCGTCGACGATAACGAAATGCCGCGTCACGCCGTCCTTCAGATAGAGCACGCGCGTCGCCAGCACGCCGGCATTGCCGACGATGTACCGGCCCGGCTCGAACGCGAGCTCGACGTCGAGGCCGCGCGTCATCTGCCGTATGACGCCGGCGTATTCGTCGATCGTTGGCGGCGTCTCGTCGCGATAGCGGATGCCGATGCCGCCGCCGAAATCGAGCCGCTCGAGCCGGATGCCGCGCGCGGCGAGCGCGCGGAACAGCTCGATGACGCGCGAGAAAGCGATCTCGAACGGGCCGAGCGCGGTGAGCTGCGAGCCGATATGCACGGCAAGGCCCTTGAGCGCGATGCCCGGCAGCGACGCCGCCTCGGCGAAGACATCCGGCGCGTGCGCCAGGTCGATGCCGAACTTGTTCTCTTTCTTGCCGGTGGCGATTTTGTGGTGCGTGCGCGCGTCGACGTCGGGATTGACGCGGATCGCGACCGCGACGGTGCGGCCGGCGCGGCGCGCGACTGCGCTCAGCGCCTCGAGCTCGCCGCGCGATTCGACGTTGATCTGAAAGACGTCGTGCGCGACCGCGAATTCGAGCTCGGCCGCGCTCTTGCCGATGCCCGAGAAGACGATGCGGTTGCCGGGAATACCGGCCGCCAGCGCGCGGCGGAATTCGCCTTCCGAGACGACGTCGGCGCCGGCGCCGAGTGCCGCCAGCGTTGCAATCACCGAAAGATTCGAGTTCGCCTTGACCGAATAGCACAGCCGCGCCGCGCGGCCGGCGAAGGCGGCGGCGAAATGTCGGTACCGGCGTTCGATGGCGCCGGCCGAATAGGCGTAGAACGGCGTGCCGGCCGCCGCCGCGATGCGCGACAGCGGCACGTCCTCGACGCAGAGTTCGCCGTTGCGATAGGCGATCTCCGGGGTGTCGGGATGGAGGATCGGCGCGATCACGCTCCGGTCTCACTCACTGGGATATAGCCCTGGATAGGTCTTCGGTTGATCGGGCGGCGGCGTCGGGTTGTTCCTCTTGCCGCACGCCGCCAGCGGCAATGCCAGCAGCACGGCCGCGAGCATCAGGGCGATCAGTCGCGTTGCCTTCATCGTTTGCCGCCCTGCTTTTTCTTGCCGACGAACCGCGCCCGGGCCGCCTTGGCCGCCGCCGCGACCAGCGTCGGCGCGGTGCCGCCCAGGCTAGTCCGGCTCGCGACCGATTTCTCGACCGTCAGGATCTCGCGCGCGGCGGCGGTGAGGCGCGGCTCGATGTTCTGCATCTCCTTGAGCGGCAACTCGGCCAGCGTCATGCCCAGCGCCTCGGCGCGTTGGACCAGCGCGCCGGTGACATGGTGCGCCTCGCGGAACGGTAGCGCCAGGTTGCGCGTCAGCCAGTCGGCGAGGTCGGTCGCAGTGCTGTAGCCCGCTTCGGCGGCGCGGCGCATCGCCGCCTTGTCGACGGTGATGTCGCCGACCATGCCCGTCGCCGCGGCCAAGCACAGCTCGAGTGTATCGGCCGCGTCGAACACCGGCACCTTGTCCTCCTGCATATCCTTGGAATAGGCGAGCGGCAGGCCTTTCATCACCGTGAGCAGCGAAATGAGTGCGCCGGCGAACCGGCCGGTCTTCGCGCGCACCAGCTCGGCGGCGTCGGGATTGCGCTTCTGCGGCATCATCGAGCTGCCGGTGGTATAGGCGTCCGACAGCCGGATGAAGCCGTAGGACGACGACAGCCAGAGCACAATCTCCTCGGCAAAACGCGACAAATGCGCGCCGGCGATCGCGCAGCATGCCAGGAACTCGAGCGCGAAATCGCGGTCGGAGACCGCGTCGAGCGAATTCACCATCGGCCGGTCGAAGGCGAGGGCCGTGGCCGTCTTCTTGCGATCGATCGGGAACGACGTGCCCGCCAACGCGCCCGCGCCCAAGGGACTTTCGTTGAGCCGGCGGCGGCAATCGTGCAACCGGCTGCGGTCGCGCCCCAGCATCTCGACATAGGCGAGGAGATGGTGGCCGAAAGTCACCGGCTGCGCCGTCTGGAGGTGGGTGAATCCGGGCATCACCGTGGCGGCATGTTTCTCCGCCTGGTCGATCAGCGCCGTCTGCAGCAGCGCCATGTGCCGGTCGAGATGGTCGATGGCGTCGCGCACCCACAACCGGAAGTCGGTCGCAACCTGGTCGTTGCGCGAACGCGCGGTGTGCAGCCGGCCGGCCGCCGGCCCGATCAGCTCGCCGAGCCGCGCCTCGATGTTGAGGTGGATGTCCTCGTGCTCGGCGCGGAAAGGGAACTTGCCGGCTTCGATCTCGACACGAATTTTCTCTAGACCGCGCGCAATCGCCTCGCCATCCTCCGGCGAGATGATCCGCCGCGCCACCAGCATCGCGCAATGCGCGAGCGAGCCGGCAATGTCCTGGGCATAGAGTCGCTTGTCGAAATCGATCGAAACGTTGATGCGCTG
>JAGXBG010000230.1 GCA_018971215.1 Alphaproteobacteria bacterium | reverse complement strand
CGCGACGACCTGTTTTTGGCGCGACCATCGCATCAACATCATCGACACGCCCGGCCACGTCGACTTCACCATCGAGGTCGAGCGCAGCTTGCGCGTCCTCGACGGCGCGGTGACCGTGTTCGACGCCGTTGCCGGCGTCGAGCCGCAATCCGAGACCGTCTGGCGCCAGGCCGACAAGTACGGCGTGCCGCGTATCTGCTTCGTCAACAAGATGGACCGGATCGGCGCGAATTTCTTCCGCACCGTCGACATGATCGTCGACCGGCTTGGCGCCAAGCCACTGGTCGTCATGCTGCCGATGGGCATCGAAAGCGAGTTCTCCGGCATCGTCGATCTCGTGCGCATGAAGGCGGTCAAGTGGCACGACGAGACGTTGGGCGCGAAGTTCGACGTCATCGACATTCCTCCGGAACTCAAGGCCCAGGCCGACGAATACCGCCACAAGCTGCTCGAGATGGCGGTCGAGCAGGACGACGCCGCGCTCGAAGCCTATCTCGGCGGCAAGGAGCCGGACGAGGCGACGCTCATCAAATGCATCCGCAAGGGCACGGTCGCCTTCAATTTCGTGCCGGTACTGTGCGGCTCCGCCTTCAAGAACAAGGGCGTGCAGCTGCTGCTCGACGCGGTGGTCGATTACCTGCCGGCGCCGACTGAAATCGCCGCCATCAAAGGCGTGAAGATGGGCACCGACGAGCCCATCACCCGTAAAGCGTCTGACGACGAGCCGTTCGCCGCGCTCGCCTTCAAGATCATGACCGATCCGTTCGTCGGCTCGCTCACCTTCGTGCGCATCTACTCCGGCATCCTCACCGCCGGCAGTCAGGTCCTCAATTCGGTCAAAGACAACCGCGAGCGCATCGGCCGCATGCTGCTGATGCACGCCAATCATCGCGAAGACATCAAGGAAGCGCGTGCCGGCGACATCGTCGCGCTCGCGGGCCTCAAGAACACGACCACGGGCGACACGCTGTGCGACCAGGACAAGGCGGTGGTGCTCGAGCGCATGGAATTCCCCGAGCCGGTCATCGAGATCGCGGTCGAGCCCAAGACCAAGGGCGACCAGGAGAAGATGGGCCAGGCGCTGGCTCGTCTCGCCACCGAAGACCCGTCGTTCCGTGTCGCTGTCGACAAGGAAAGCGGCCAGACCGTGATCAAGGGGATGGGCGAGCTCCACCTCGAAATCATCGTCGATCGTATGAAGCGCGAGTTCAAGGTCGAGGCCAATGTTGGCGCACCGCAGGTCGCCTATCGCGAAACCATCACCCGCACCTCCGAGGTCGACTACACCCACAAGAAGCAAAGCGGCGGTTCCGGCCAGTTCGCACGCGTCAAGATCCGCTTCGAGCCGCTGCCGCCGGGCTCGGGTTTCGAGTTCGAGAACGACGTCGTCGGCGGCTCGGTGCCCAAGGAATACGTCCCGGGCGTCGAGAAGGGCCTCAAGGGCTCGCTCGACAACGGCGTGCTCGCCGGTTTCCCGGTGATCGACCTCAAGGCGACGCTCTATGACGGCGCCTATCACGACGTCGATTCAAGCGCGCTCGCCTTCGAAATCGCGTCGCGCGCCGCCTTCAAGGAAGGTGTCCAGAAGGCCGCGCCGAAGTTGCTGGAACCGGTGATGCGCGTCGAGGTGGTGACGCCGAGGGACTATATGGGCGACGTCATCGGCGACCTGAACAGCCGCCGCGGCCGGATCACCGGTCAGGATCAGCGCGGCAACGCCGAAGTCATCAGCGCCATGGTGCCGCTGGCCAATATGTTCGGTTACGTCAACACCCTGCGCTCGATGAGCCAGGGACGCGCGCAGTACACCATGCACTTCGACCATTACGAACAAGTGCCGCAGGCGGTGGCGGACGAAGTCCGCGCCAAGATGGCCTGAGCGGCGGAAACACGATCGAGATCGAGCGGAGACCAGACCCATGTCGAAAGCGAAATTTGAACGGAACAAGCCGCATTGCAATGTGGGGACGATTGGGCATGTTGATCACGGGAAGACATCGCTGACGGCGGCGATCACGAAGGTCTTGGCGGAGACGGGCGGGGCGGTTTACACGGCCTACGACCAGA
>JAGXBG010000083.1 GCA_018971215.1 Alphaproteobacteria bacterium | reverse complement strand
TTCAAGAGTACGGCGGCAGTGCGCACGGTCTATCAGGTGCTCAAAGGCATGCCCGACAACGAGGCGCCTGCGACGGCGGGTGCGGCGCAAAACCCGGCGCCAACGGCGAAGACCCCGGGCGACGACAAGCCGTCGGCAACCACCGAGTCGTCGGCCATAGCTGCAAATAACGGCACGGTTTCCGTGAATCCTGACCCGAGCACACAGTAGACGGTTACAAAAAGTTGTATTAGGCTTCATTTTTTACAGGCTGCCGAGAATTAGAACCGTTCATCAGAAGCGGCGCCTTTGGGAGTAAACGTGCGATGGACGATGCCCGCGCCATAAGCGGCGCAGTCAGTCCAAGCAGTGAAATCCCGGCACAGATCCCGGAAGAAGAGCAGTTGCGTGCCGAAATCTACGGCCTGCTGGCGCGCGTGCTGGTGGCGCCGCCGGATGCCGCATTACTGCGGGCTCTGACCCAACTCCGCGGCGACGGCAGCGAACTCGGCGCGGCGTTTGGCGATTTGATGCGCGCCGCCGGCGGCACAACGGTCGAAGCCGCCGGGCGCGAGTATCACGACCTTTTCATCGGCCTCGGCCGCGGCGAGCTGCTGCCTTACGCCTCCTATTATCTGACCGGGTTCCTGAACGAACGACCGCTGGCCAATCTGCGTGCTGCGCTCGCTCGGCTCGGCGTCGAACGCGCGGCCGCGGCCAAAGAGCCCGAGGACCATATTGCCGCGCTGTGCGAGGTGATGGCCGGGCTCGTCACCGGCGCGTTCGGCGCGCCGGCGTCGGTCGAGCAACAGCGGGAATTTTTCGACGCCTTTATCGCGCCATGGGTCGGCCGCTTTTTCCGTGATCTGGAAGCCGCGCCATCTGCCGCGCTCTACGCCGCAGTTGGCCGCGTCGGCCGACTGTTCCTCGGCATCGAACAGACCGCCTTCGCGATCGCCTGAATTTTCGCAGGGAGAACGATCATGTCAGACCATCCCGAGAAACCCACCGCCAAACGGCGCGAGTTCCTGAAGCTCGTCGGGTTGGGCTCGGTGGCGGGCGCCGCCACGCTGGTGACCGGCAAGCCGGCCGCGGCCGACGAGCCGAAATCGAAATCGCCCGGCTATCGCGAGACCGAGCACATCCGCAAGTACTACGAAACGGCGCGGAGCTGAGCTGACGCCGCAACGAGGACCGCAATCGAACGCGGGAGAACGCACATGCTGATCAAGAAGACGGGCACGACGGCGACCACGACAGAGCGGGAATCGCAAGCTGTGCGTATGACCGGCATCGCCGGCATCGCGCTCGATCGGCGCCAATTCCTGCGCCGCTCCGGTCTGGCGGTCGGCGGCGTCGGCGCCGTCCTCGCAACCGGCGGCGGCATGGTGCAGAAGGCGCAGGCGCAGGCCGCCAGCACGGCGATCAAGCAGGTGAAGACGGTTTGCACGCACTGCTCGGTCGGCTGCACCGTCATGGCGACGGTCGAGAACGGCGTGTGGACGCGCCAGGAACCCGGGTTCGACAGCCCGTTCAGCCTCGGCGGCCATTGTGCCAAGGGCGCTTCGGTGCGTGATCACGCGATCGGCGAGCGCCGCCTCAAATATCCGATGAAGCTGGCGGGCGGCCAATGGACGCGCATCAGCTGGGACCAGGCGATCAACGAAGTCGGCGACGCGCTGTTGAAGATCCGCCAGGAATCCGGTCCGGATTCCGTCTACTGGATGGGCGGGTCCAAGCACTCGAACGAAGGCGCCTATATCCTGCGCAAATTCGCCGCGTTCTGGGGCACGAACAACAACGACAACCAGGCGCGCATCTGCCATTCGACCACCGTCGCCGGCGTCGCCAACACCTGGGGCTACGGCGCGATGACCAACAGCTACAACGACATGCGCAAGACACGGGCGATGATCTTCATCGGCTCGAACGCCGCCCAGGCGCATCCGGTGTCGTTGGTTCACATCCTCAGCGCCAAGGAGCAGAACAGTGCGCCGCTGATCGTCTGCGATCCGCGCTTCACCCGCACCGCGGCGCATGCCGACGAGTACGTGCGCTTCCGTCCCGGCACCGACGTGGCGCTGGTCTGGGGCCTTCTCTGGCACATCTTCCAGAATGGCTGGGAGGACAAGGAGTACATCCGCCGGCGCGTTTACGGCATGGATCAGTCGCGCGCCGAAATCGCGAAGTGGAATCCGAAAGAGGTCGAGCGCGTCACCGGCGTGCCCGAAGCGCAGGTCAAGCGCGTCGCCTCGCTGATCGCCAAAAACCGGCCGAGCACGCTGATCTGGTGCATGGGCGGCACGCAACACAGCACCGGCAACAACAACATCCGCGCCTATTGCACGCTGCAGCTCGCGCTCGGCAACATCGGCGTGTCGGGCGGCGGCGCCAATATCTTCCGCGGCCACGACAACGTCCAAGGCGCGACCGATCTGGGTCCGCTGCCGGATTCGTTGCCGGCCTATTACGGCCTCGCCGAGGGTTCGTGGCGCCACTGGGCGCGCGTCTGGGACGTCGACTACGACTACCTGCAGAAACGTTTCGCCTCCAAGAAGCTGATGGAGACGAAAGGCATCACCGAATCCCGTTGGTTCGACGGCGTGCTCGAACCCAAGGACCACATCGACCAACCGAACCCGATCCGCGCCCACATTTTCTGGGGTCACGCGCCCAATTCGCAGACGCGCCTGCCGGACATGAAGAAGGCGATGGAGAAGCTCGACATCCTGGTGATCATCGATCCGCATCCGACGGTGTCGGCGGTGCTGTCCGATCGCAAGGACGGCGTCTATCTGCTGCCGGCCTCGACGCAGTTCGAGCATTACGGCTCGGTCACCGCCTCGAACCGCTCGCTGCAATGGCGCGAGCGGGTCATCGAGCCGCTCTTCGAATCGAAGCCCGACGACCAGATCGTCTATCTGTTCGCCAAGAAATTCGGCTTCGAGAAGGAGATGTTCAAACACATCCAAGTCAACGGCGATCAGCCGCTGGTCGAGGACATCACGCGCGAGTTCAATCGTGGTTCGTGGAGCATCGGCTACACCGGCCAATCGCCCGAGCGCCTGAGGCTGCACATGGCCAACCAGCAGACCTTCGACAAGGTGACGCTGCGCGCCGTCGGCGGCCCGTGCGACGGCGATTTCTACGGCATGCCGTGGCCGTGCTGGGGCACGCCCGAATTGAAGCATCCGGGGAGCCACGTGCTTTACGACACCTCACTGCCGGTGGCCAAAGGCGGCATGGGCTTCCGCGCGCGGTTCGGGCTCGAGCGCAACGGCACCAATCTGCTGGCCGAGGGTTCGTACCCGGTCGATTCCGACATCAAGGACGGCTATCCCGAGTTCACCATGGCCATGCTGCAAAAGCTCGGCTGGGACAAGGACCTGACGGCGGACGAGATGGCGGTGATCCAGAAGATCGGCGGCAACAATATCGCCGCGGTCAACTGGAAGACCGATCTTTCGGGCGGCATCCAGCGCGTCGCCATCAAGCACGGCTGCTGCCCGTACGGCAACGCCAAGGCGCGCACCGTGGTGTGGGAGTTTCCGGACCCGGTGCCGATCCACCGCGAACCGCTCTACACCCCGCGGCGCGATCTGGTGGCGGATTATCCGACATACAAGGACGTGCCGTCGGCGTGGCGCCTGCCGACGCTCTACCAGTCGATCCAGGAGAAGGACTTCGCCAAACAGTTCCCGATCATCCTCACATCGGGACGTCTCGTCGAATACGAAGGCGGCGGCGAGGAGACGCGGTCGAACCCGTGGCTCGCCGAGCTGCAACAGGAGATGTTCGTCGAGATCAACCCGCGCGACGCCAACAATGCCGGCGTCAAGAACGGCGACCAGGTGTGGGTCTACGGTCCCGAAGGCGGCAAGGTGAAGGTTGCGGCCAAGGTCATCGACCGCGTCGGGCCGGGCGTTGCCTTCATGCCGTTCCATTTCGGCGGGCACTTCGAAGGCAAGGATCTGCGAAGCAAATATCCCAAGGGTGCCGATCCCTACGTCCTCGGTGAGTCGACGAATACGGCGCAAACCTACGGCTATGACTCGGTCACCCAGATGCAGGAGACCAAGGTGACACTCTGCCGTATCGAGAAAGCCTGAGGAGCCGGGCCATGGCGCGAATGAAATTCCTCTGCGACGCCGAGCGTTGCATCGAGTGCAACGCCTGTGTCACCGCGTGCAAGAACGAGAATGGCGTGCCGTGGGGCGTCAACCGCCGCCGCGTCGTCACGCTGAACGACGGCCAGCCCGGCGAGCGTTCGATCTCCGTCGCCTGCATGCATTGCTCGGACCCGCCGTGCATGGCGGTCTGCCCGGTCGACTGCTTCTATCAGACCGAGCAGGGCCTGGTGCTGCATTCGAAGGATCTCTGCATCGGCTGCGGTTATTGCTTCTACGCCTGTCCATTCGGCGCGCCACAATATCCGCAGGCGAGCAATTTCGGCGGTCGCGGCAAGATGGACAAATGCACCTTCTGCGGCGGCGGTCCCGACAACGTCGATTACAAGTCGGTGGCCGACGGCGGCTACGGCCGCAACCGCATTGCTGAAGGCAAGCTGCCGTTGTGCGCCGAGATGTGCGCGACCAAGGCGCTGCTCGCCGGCGACGGCGACGTCGTCTCCAACATCTATCGCGAACGGGTGGTGGCGCGCGGCTTCGGCTCCGGCGCATGGGGCTGGGGCACGGCGTACCAGCAGAAAGGCTGACGCCGCCGATGAAGCGGACCGCACGGCGCCGTAGCGTGCTGCAAGCGTTTCTCCTGGCGCTGGCGCTCGTCTTCGGCATGAGCGCGGTCGGCATGGGCACGGCCGTGATGCTTTACGGCGGGCCGGCGCAGGCGCAGCGCTCAGCCGATCAGCCGCGCAACACCGCCGGTCCGCCCGGTGCAGATCTATGGCGCATGATCCGGCACGGCGCGCAAGGCGACGTGACGATCCCGAACAAGATGGCAGGCGTGCTGATCCAGCCGGGTCAGACATTCCGCGAATGGCACAACGGCCCGCTGACGATTTGGGGCGCGATCGTCGAAATCGGCATCATCGCGCTACTGGCGATCTTCTTCGTCGTCCGCGGCCGCATCCGCATCCACGCCGGCTGGAGCGGACGGGTCGTGACCCGCTTCAACGATTTCGAACGCTTCGTCCATTGGCTGACCGCCGGCAGCTTCGTCGTCCTCGGCCTGACCGGCCTCAACATGCTCTACGGCCGTTACGTGCTGCATCCGATCCTCGGCGGTACGCTGTTCGCGTGGCTCACCTATATCGGCAAGCTGCTGCACAACTATCTCGCCTTCGCCTTCATGGCCGGAATCGTTCTCATGTTCGTGATGTGGGTCGCGGAGAATCTTCCGGTGCGCGACGACTGGACCTGGCTGAAGCAGGGCGGCGGCATGTTCACCAAGGCGGACGTCGCGCCGCCGGCCGGGAAGTTCAACGCCGGCCAGAAGATCTTGTTCTGGCTGGTCATCCTCGGCGGCATCTCGGTCACCCTGTCGGGCCTGGCGCTGCTGTTCCCCTTCACCTTCCACTGGTTCTCGTCGACCTTCGCCGTGCTGAACGTCGTCGGCTTCCACCTGCCGACCGATCTGACGCCGCTGGCCGAGACCCAGTTGTCGCAGCTGTGGCACGCCGCCGTCGGGTTGCTGTTCATCGCCCTCATCATCGCCCACATCTATCTCGGCACGCTCGGCATGGAAGGCGCTTTCGACGCGATGGCCAGCGGCCAGGTCGATGCCAACTGGGCCAAGGAACATCACCCGCAATGGGCGGCCAAGCCGGCCGAGCGTCCGGCCGGCAGCGACGATTGAAGCGCAACGGGAGGCGAGGGTGCGGCGCGCAACGCTCCTGACGATAGCGATCTCGGCGCTGATGGCGCTGCCGGTGTCGGCGAACGGAGGACAGCCGCGGAAACCGGCCGCGCCGGCCGGCGTCGACCGTACGGCGCAAAAGCTGACGCAGGAGATCGTCCAGCGCTACGGCGTCCAGGTGCTGCGCGCCGATCGCGAAATGCTCGACGACAAACCCGTCTACCGCATGGTCGTGATGAATCCGGGCGGCGATTTCAACGAGGCCTTTGCGGTCAACACCCTGGTGGTCGACGCCGCCAGCGGCGAGCTCGTGTCGCAGTTCCAGCATGCGCCGGCGGGCTACGCATTGGCGTCGCCGCCGGATCGCACGCCCGCCAATGACGGCAGCGGCGCAACGATCCGGCGCGAGACCTTTTCGAAACTCTAGCCGGTGCCGCCGCCGAGGAGACGCGCATGAGAGCCCTGCTTGCCAGCAAAGCCTTCATCGCCGGCGTCGTCGTCGCGCTCGGGATCGGTGTCGTTGCTTGCGTCGTATCGTGGAGCGTCGATCTCACCGCCCGCGATACTTACCGGACCCAAAGCGTGCGTCTCTAGCGCGCGCCGGAAACGAGCCGGCAACAGTCTTGAAGCGGGGGCGAAACGAGGGATGCGGTCGTGCTGCGCCGTATCGTCGTGCATTGGATCTCCGAACGGCGCTTGGCTCGCCTGAAAGCCGAGTTCGCGACCGCGTGGCGGGCGAGGGCGCGGCGTGCGCAGGAACGACGGATGGCCGACGACGAAGCCTGGCGGGCGCTCGTTTGCATGCAGGACGACGAAGACGTGACAAGCTGCGCTGATCGGCCGTCGATTTTGGCCGCGTGTCTTCGGCGGCGGCGGATCGGCGCGAACGCGGACCGTCACATTTATAAGCTCTACTTTTGAGGCGAATGGTGCTGCCGCTGAGGATTGAACTCAGGACCTCTCCCTTACCAAGGGAGTGCTCTACCACTGAGCTACGGCAGCATCCGGGAGTGCGCGGGGACATACACGAGCCGCGCCCGGCTTGGCAAGGCGTCTCCCGCGCCCGCCCGCCGGCGAACCAGGATCGGACCTTAAATCACCTCGGTTAACGCGCAGAAAATTGCGGCCCGAAAACGAGTTGGGTGCGCCGCGCAGGCGGCAAGCGAACAAAGCCGACGGCGGCGGCAAAGCAGACGCGGCTGGCTTCTGACGCGTGGTCGAGTTAGCCGGAGTAGCCTTCGACGGTCTTCTCGTCGCGAACGTGTGCGTCATCGGGGTTGAACCCGAATTCGCGCCGTGCCCGCCGTTGCCGGAGCAAATCCCAGCACTGGTCGAGCAACACCTGAATGCGCTGGAGGCGTTCGCGATCAGCGTCGGTTGCCGTACCCCGTGACTGCCGCTCGAACAGCTCATGCTCCTCGCGGGCAAGCTTGTCGATGCCATCCATAACCGTCTCGTCAGCCATGAGATCCTCCTCTTCAATTCCCAAGTTCGTTAGGCCAGCGCTGAGTCTCAGCTTCATCTACTGACTAGTACCCTTATTACGCGGATCACCCGGGCGACGGATCGTGACGGGCGCACGGTCGTATAGAGTCCCGTCGCGTCGAACGCCCGTCACGAACCCTTGGGCACGCCAAATCTCGATCGCAACGTGTTTGGTTCGCGCCGCGAGCAATTCGTGGGCATGCTCGATCATTGCTGCATCGTTGCGGCCCTCGATGGCGCGGATATCGTGGACCTCGCCGTCGATATCGAGGAAATAGTAGCGATAAAGCGGCATCGTCACGGCTCCTGACGACACCCGGCACCGTCTCGTGACGGTTCGGGTCGCGCCTCGTTCCGCTCGCGCTATTTGATATCAGCGACCAGCTTGCCGAATTCCTCAGGCGTAAAACCCTGCACGGTCGTCGTCCGGACGAAGCCTCTCGCCGCCAAAGTGGCCGAGTACTTAGCCATGACCTCGCCATTCGGCATCTCGATCACGGAGATGGCGTCATATTTTCCGGTCGTGACATAGGCACAAACCACCCGACCTCCGAGCTTCTGAACCAAGGCCTTGCTGGCTTCATATCGCTTGGGCACTTCCTTAATGGCCTTAACGCCCTGTTCGGTGAAGCTCAGATAGGTGATGAACGTCATCATGGCTGACCTCCCGTCCGAAGCTGTTCTGGTTGCCAGTGTTTCGCGACTGGCATCGCATTTTAGCGCTTAAGTACTGCCAATCGCCACAAGCAGACCGACGAGGGTTCGCGGCGTAGTTGTCCATGTCCGGCAGGGGCGGACGCACCATATAGTGAGCGTAATAGTGAGCGTACCTACCGCAAGAGGGACAGAGCATGAAAGTCGGGATCGTCGGCGCCGGCGCTGTAGGCGCGGCTTCGCTGCTCGCCCTGGTGATGCGTGGCCCGCCCGCTTGCCAAATCGTCGTCATCGACAAAAATCACCAACGCGCAAAAGGCGTCGTCGCGGATCTGCAATACGGCGCGACATTGTCGCCGGCGGTGGAGGTGCACGCGGGCGACTATCGCGACCTTGCCGATGCCGTTTTGGTGATCATCACGGCGGGCGTCAACGAGCGGGCAGGCGGCGCGACGAACCGTGCCGATCCTGCCGGGCGGCTGCGGTTGCTCGACACCAACGCCAACGTCTATCGCGATATTGTGCCACGGATCATGGACGTGGCGCCGCACGCGGTCCTCCTCGTCGTCACCGATCCGCCCGATCCGTTGGCCGACATCGCGCGGCAGCTCGCCGGACACGGGCGCGTGCTGAGCAGCGGCACATTCCTCGATACCTTACGGTTCCGTTTCCATCTCGCGCGCCGGCTGAACGTCAGTCCAGCCTTTGTCGACGCGCAAGTCGTCGGCGAGCACGGCACCTCGCAAGTGTTCCTGTGGTCGTCGGCGCGTGTCGCCGGCATGCCCGCGATCGCCGCGCTCGATCGCCACGGCGAAAGCGTCGAGGAGTTTCGCCGGCACGTCGAAGACGAGGTGCGCTACGCGAACATCACCATCATCGAGGGCACCGGCGCCAGCCAGCTCGGTATCGGAATGGCCACGGCGCGTATCGTCGAGGCGATCCTCCGCGACGAACAGGCGATCATGCCGGTGGGCACGTTCAATCCGCGCTATGGGACGACGTTGTCGCTGCCGAGCGTTCTCGGCCGCACCGGCGTTAGCCGTGTTCTTGAGCCGGAAATGTCCGAGGCCGAAGCGCAGAGTTTGCAGCGGAGCGCCGACCGGCTACGGGACGTCCTGCAGGCGCTGAAGGTGTAACGGCCAGATATAAGGCAACGTTCGCCGGCGCACCGTCTTGACGCCGGCGAATTTCGGTCGCAACTCTAGATTATGACAGCCAAGGATTGGCACGCGCCCAGCCGAAGCGACTCGGGCGCCGCGAAGGCGGCGACGAAACAGGCACGCCTGGCCGATGCGCTGCGCGCCAACCTCGGCCGCCGCAAGGCGCAGGCGCGTGCCCGCGCGCCCGCCGCCGACGAAACCGCGCCGCCGTCCAAGCCGCCGCGTTCCGCTTGAGGCTTTCCGCCCCATCCTTTACACCGGGGCGGGTCAAACCAACGGAGCGGGGAGCGCACGAATGTCGATCATGCCGGACAAATGGATTCGCGAGATGGCGCTCGCCCGCGGCATGATCGAACCCTTCGTCGAGAAGCAGACGCGCCAGGGCGTCATCTCCTACGGCCTGTCGTCGTACGGCTACGACGCGCGCGTCGGCCGCGACTTCAAGATCTTCACCAACGTCTCCAATGCGATCGTCGATCCCAAAGCGTTCTCGTCCGACAGCTTCGTCGACAAGCAGACAGACATCTGCGTCGTGCCGCCCAACAGCTTCGCGCTGGCGACGACGATGGAATATTTCCGCATCCCGCGCGATGTGCTGGTGATCTGCCTCGGCAAGTCGACCTACGCGCGCTGCGGCATCATCGTCAACGTCACGCCGCTCGAGCCCGAGTGGGAGGGCCACGTCACCATCGAGATCTCGAACACCACGCCGCTGCCGGCGCGCATCTACGCCGGCGAAGGCATCTGCCAGTTCCTGTTCTTCAAGAGCGACCAGGTTTGCGAAGTGTCCTATGCCGACCGCGGCGGCAAATATCAGAAACAGCGCGGCGTGACCTTGCCCCGGCTATAAGGGAAACGCTCGTATTTCCGCCACAAAGCCCGCCTATATAAGGTGCGATTTCGGAGCAGCAGCGTATTAATGAATTCGGGGGCATAAGTCTCACGCATGGATAAGATTCGCATCCGCGGCGGCCGGCCCCTGCACGGTTCGATTGCCATCGGCGGCGCCAAGAACGCGGCATTGCCGCTGATGACCGCCTGCCTGCTCACCGACGAGCCGCTCATCCTCAAGAATCTGCCGTTCCTGGCCGACATCACCACCTTGTCGCATCTGCTGGTGCAGCACGGCGTGTCGGTGACCATGCCCGGCGCCGAAGCGGCGGACGAGCAAGGCCACGTCCTCGAGTTGCGCGCGCGCCGCATCGTCTCGACCACCGCGCCGTACGATCTGGTGCGCCGCATGCGCGCGAGCGTGCTGGTGCTGGGGCCGCTGGTCGCGCGCCGCGGCCAGGCGCGCGTGTCGCTGCCGGGCGGCTGCGCCATCGGCACGCGGCCGGTCGATCTCCACATCAAGGCGCTCGAGGCGCTCGGCGCCACCATCGCGATCGAGAAAGGCTATATCCACGCCACCGCGCCCAAAGGTCTCAAAGGTGGCGAGATCGTCTTCCCGTCGGTGTCGGTCGGCGCGACCGAGAACGCGCTGATGGCTGCGGCGCTCGCCGACGGCGAGAGCGTCATCGTCAACGCCGCGCGCGAGCCCGAGATCGGCGATCTCGCGCGCTGCCTCAACAGCATGGGCGCCAAGATCGAAGGCGCCGGC
>JAGXBG010000082.1 GCA_018971215.1 Alphaproteobacteria bacterium | reverse complement strand
CCATCCAGGGGAGGACACCATGCACAAAGCAGTGATGGTTGTGGGCGCCGGGCTCGTCGGCCTTGCGCTCGGCGCGGCGGGCGCCACCTACGTCAGCGCGCAACCGAAGCCGCCGGAGATCAAGCGTACCGAACTTCTGCGTCAGCCGCTTACGGGCATGCCCGATCGCGAGTTCGTCGTCTTCCTCGCCGATATTCCGCCGGGCGGGGTCGCCTCCAAGCATTATCATCCGGGCGACGAGGCGATCTACATGCTGCAAGGTGCCCTCAAGTTTACGCCGGCGGATGGCCAGCCATTCACGCTTAAGGCCGGCGAGATCGCCTTCAATCCGGCGAAGCACGTTCACCAGGCGGTGAACGCCAGCGCGACCGAACCGGCGGAAGTACTCAACTGCATGATCGCGGAGAAGGGCCAGCCGCTCGCGACGCCGGTGAAGTAGACGGGCGACGCGCGGACCGCGCTAACGGGCTTCGAGTTTTTTGCCGAGACGGCCGGCGAGGTCCTGGATGTATTGCCAGGCCACGCGGCCTGAGCGCGCGCCGCGGGTGATCGCCCACTCCTGCGATTCCGCCTTGAGCTTGTCGGCCGGATAGTCGAGGCCGTAGCGCTTGGCATAGCCGCGGATCATCGCTTGGTATGTTTCCTGGTCGCAGGCGTGAAAGCCGAGCCAGAGGCCGAAGCGATCCGATAGCGAGACTTTTTCCTCGACCGCTTCGCCCGGCATGATCGCGGTCGAGCGCTCGTTCTCGATCATATCGCGCGCCAACAGGTGCCGGCGGTTCGAGGTTGCGTAGAGCACGACGTTGTCGGGCCGGCCTTCGATGCCGCCTTCGAGCACCGCTTTGAGCGACTTGTAGCTGGCGTCCTGCGCGTCGAACGACAGATCGTCGCAGAACAGAATGCAACGCCGCTTGGTGGTGCGCAGCTTGGACAGCAGAACGGGCAGAGATGGGATGTCCTCGCGGTGAATCTCGACCAGCACCAGCGTCCGCGGCCGCTCGTTGTTGACCGTCGCGTGCACCGCTTTGACCAGCGACGACTTGCCCATGCCGCGCGCGCCCCACAGCAGCACGTTGTTCGCCGGCAGGCCCTTGGCAAAACGTTGCGTGTTGTCGAGCAGGATGTCGCGCACGCGCTCGACGCCTTGCAGCAGCTCGATCTCGACGCGGTTCACCGTCTTCACCGGCTCGAGCCACTGGCCTTCGGCGTGCCAGATGAAGGCGTCGGCGGCGTCGAAATCGACCACCGGATGACTCTTCGGCGCGAGGCGCTCGAGGGAGTCCGCGATGCGTTGCAGCAGCGTGTCTTGGCTCTTGTCGGCGCTCATGGAAGGGGTGATAAGCCTTTGGTCGGGAGGGAAAATTTCGTGGCGACCCTAAGCGCGCGGATGCGCGCCGTCAACCGCGACCTCGCCTTGCGCTTTCAACCCAAGTCCATTACCAATGCGCTCCACATCGCGCGGGAGTCCGATATGTTCTTGATTTCGCCGGCCTATGCGCAAGCGGCCGGAGGCAGCAGCACCGGCGCCATCATGCAAATGGCCCCGCTCGCGCTGATCTTCGTCGTCTTCTATTTCTTCTTGATCCGGCCGCAGCAGAAGAAGGCGAAAGAGACCAAGGCGATGCTCGAAGCTGTCCGCCGCGGCGATCGCGTCGTCACCGGCGGTGGCATTATCGGCACGGTCGCCAAGGTGGTGAACAACGACGAAGTGCTGATCGACATTGCCGACAACACCCGCGTGCGCGTCGTGCGCAGCACCATCGTTAACGTGCTGGCCAAGACTGCACCGGCGGCCGGCGCCAAGGACAATGGCGGCGACAGCGGCGCGAGCGACGACGCGGCCAAGGACGAAACGAAGGACGGCGCCAAAGCCGGCGGCTAGCGCATGCTGTATTTCCAGACGTGGAAGATCGCCCTGATCCTGGCGGTTTGTGCGCTGGGGGTCATCTTCACGCTGCCCAATGCCTTCACGACGCAGACGGTGGAGAACTGGCCGAGCTTCCTGCCTAGACACCAGGTGAGCCTCGGCCTCGACCTGCGCGGCGGTTCCTACCTCCTGCTCGAAGTCGACACCGCATCGGTCGAGCGCGACCGGCTCAACAGCCTCGTCGACGAGTTGCGCACGGCGATGATCGCCAACCACGTCGGCTATACCAATCTCGGCGCTGCCGCCGATCACGTGGCGGTCAAGCTGACCGATGCGTCGAAGTACCAGGAGGTGCACGACGCCGTCGCGAAGTTCGATCCCGATCTGCAATTCGCCAGCGCGTCCGACGGCACGATCACGCTGAAGCCGACGCCTGAGGCCGTTCAGGCGCGCCAGCGTTCGGCGGTCGACCAGTCGATCGAAATCGTGCGCCGCCGCATCGACGAGACCGGCACGCGCGAGGCGACCATCCAGCGCGAAGGTGACAAGCGCATCCTGGTCGAGCTGCCGGGCATCAGCAATCCCGAGCGTGTTAAGGCATTGCTCGGCAAGACCGCGCGGCTGACGTTCCAGATGGTCGATCCCAATGCCTCGGCCGACGAAGCGCGCGCCGGCCGCGTGCCGCCGGGCGACGAATTCCTGTCGGCGGCCGAGACCCGCCCCGGCCTGCCGACCGGTTACGTCTTGCGCCGTCGCGTCTTGGTGTCGGGCGACATGCTGACCGACGCGCAGCCGACGTTCCAGGAAAACGAGCCGGTGGTGTCGTTCAAGTTCGATTCCGTCGGCGCGCGGCGCTTCGCCGAAGCCACCAAGGAGAATGTCGGCAAGCTGTTCGCCATCGTGCTCGACAACAAAGTGATCAGCGCGCCGGTGATCCGCGAACCGATCCTTGGCGGGCAGGGCGTGATCAGCGGCAGCTTCACGGTGCAGTCGGCGAGCGATCTGGCGCTGCTGCTGCGCGCCGGCGCGCTGCCGGCGCCGCTGACCGTGATCGAAGAACGCAGCGTCGGCCCCGATCTCGGCGCGGACTCGATCCGCGAAGGCACCACCGCCAGCATCGTCGGCGTCGCCCTGGTCGTCGTCTTCATGGTGGTGTTCTACGGCCTGTTCGGCCTCTTCGCCGACGTCGCGCTGTTCTTCAACCTGTGCATCATGATGGCGGCGCTGACGCTGCTGGGCGCGACGCTGACGTTGCCTGGCATCGCCGGCATCGCCCTCACCATGGGCATGGCGGTCGACGCCAACGTGCTGATCTACGAGCGCATCCGCGAAGAGGTGCGTGGCGGCCGCTCGCTGATCTCATCGTTGCAGGCCGGCTTCGAACGCGCCTTCGGCACCATTCTGGACAGCCACGTCACGACTCTCGTTGCTGGAGCCCTCATGTTCTGGCTCGGCTCCGGCCCGGTGAAGGGTTTCGCCGTGACGCTGAGCCTCGGCGTGCTGACCTCGCTGTTCTCGGCCATCCTGGTGACGCGCCTGCAGATCGTCACCTGGTTGCGCCGCTTCAAGCCCAAAGTGATTCCGATTTAGGTCCGCGCCGATGTTCCGTCCGCTCATCGTCATCCGCCGCATCCCCAACATCGATTTCATGGGGCTGCGCATGTTCGGCTTTGCGCTCTCGGCAATCATGACGATCGGCTCGATCGTGGTGTTTGCGGTCAACGGCCTCAACTACGGCATCGATTTCTCCGGCGGCATCGTCATCGAGGCGCGTACGCCGCAGCCGGCCGACCTGTCGGCGATGCGCACCAAGCTCGACAGCCTCGGCATCGGCCAGGTCGCGTTGCAGGGCTTCGGCGGTCCCAGCGACGTGATGATCCGCGTTCAACGGCAGCCGGGCGGCGACCAGGCGCAGGAAAATGCGGTCACCAAGGTCAAACAGGCGCTCGGCCCCGGCGTCGATTATCGCAGCACCAACGTCGTCGGGCCGACGATTGGCGCCGAGCTGATCCGCGCCGGCACCATCGCCACGATCCTGGCGCTGGTCGCGATTGCGATCTATGTCTGGTTCCGCTTCGAGTGGCAATTCGGCATCGGCGCGATGCTATCGACGCTGCACGACACCATCACGACGGTCGGATTGTTTTCGCTGCTGCAGATCGAGTTCAACCTGACGACCTTGGCGGCGATCCTGACCATCGCCGGCTATTCGATCAACGACACGGTGGTGATCTATGACCGCGTGCGCGAGACCATGCGCCGCTACAAGACGATGGATTTCTCGACGCTCATCAATAAGAGCCTCAACGAGACCCTGTCGCGCACCATCCTGACGGTCAGCACCACGGCGCTGGCGGTGCTGTCCTTGTTCTTCTTCGGCGGCCAGGTGCTGCACGGCTTCTCGATCGCCATGCTGTGGGGCATCGTGGTCGGCACCTATTCGTCGCTCTTCATCGCCGCGCCGATGCTCTATTACATCCGGCCCAAGGGTGTGCATGGCCGCGGCGGCGAACCCGCGCCGTCGCCGTCGGCCGCGCCCGATGCGTCGTCCAACCCGTCGCCCGGGGCCAAGACCGGGGCGTCGTGACCGATGTCACGCCCCTGATCCCGGCCGGGCGCCAAGTCGTCGACAGCTACGGGCGCAACGGTTTCCATGTCAGCGGCGTCGCCTACGAAGGCGCCATCCTGGTTACGGCCGAAGCCACCGTCGCGTGGCCGGTCGGTTCGCTTGCCGAGATCACGCTCGACAGTCTGAGCCCGCTGTTCGACCGTGGCATCGAGATCCTGTTGCTCGGCTGTGGCGCACGCATGGCGCCGGTGCCGCCGGCATTGCGTGCCGCGCTCAAGGCCAAGGGCATCGTGGTCGACGCGATGGACACCGGCGCCGCTTGCCGCACGTACAACGTCCTGTTGGCGGAAGAGCGGCGCGTCGCCGCGGCATTGTTACCTGCGGGTTAGCCCTGCGGCCTTGACGGGTACGTCGAGACTCGCCAGCCTGCGGCCGCTCGTTCACAGGGGCCCGGGTTAGGCGGCACCGGCGCGTCTGTCCCGATCAGAATCGCCGGGAGGGAATTGAGCATGGCGTCGGTGGCCGAAACCGAAACGTCCACGCCGTCGTCGCTGGCGGCGCTGGTACGGCAGCACGACCGCGACCGCTTCGCGACCGCCGTGTTCGCACCCGAGCATAACCGCGAAAATCTGTTCACTCTTTATGCCTTCAATTATGAGCTCGCCAAGGTGCGCGAGAACGTGCGCGAGCCGATGATGGGTCGCATCCGGCTGCAATGGTGGCGCGACACGCTCGCCGAGATCGCCGCGGGGCAGCCGCCGCGCCGTCACGAAGTAGCCGAGCCGCTGGCACGCGCCATCCGCGCGCTTCACCTGTCGCAATCGGCATTGACGCGGATGATCGATGCGCGCGAACAGGATTTGTTACCCGATCCGCCGACGACCTTCACGCAGCTCGAGGATTACGTCGACGCCACCGGCGGCGGGCTCAATTTCCTGGCGCTGCAGGCGCTGGCGGTGAAAGACAATAAGGGTGCGGCGGCAACCGCGGCACGCCATATCGGCGTCGGCTATGCGCTCGCCGGCGTGTTGCGCGCCACCGCGTTCAACGCCCGGTTCGGCCGTTCGCTCATTCCGATGGAGCTCGACCCCAGCCGGCATGCCCTGGGTGGCAAGGCGACCAAGGCGTTGCGCGAAGCCGCGGCGGCGATTGCCGAGGCGGCGCAGACCCGGTTTGAGAAGGCGCGTGCATTGAGCGATGAGGTTCCCGAGGCGGCGCTGCCAGTGCTGCTACCGGCCGTGGTGGCGGAACGCTGGCTGGCGCAGATCGACGGCGCCGGCTACGACCTGTTCGCGCCGCGCATCGTGCGGCCCGACCCCTGGCGCGGCCTGCGGCTATTCCTCGCGGCGCGGCGTGGCCGCATCTAATTCGCTTCAGCTCAGCGTTGCCGTGCAGTGCGGGCAGCGCGTCGCCTTGAGCGCGATAGTCGAGACGCAATAAGGACATTCCTTGGTCGTCGGCGACGGTGGCGCCTGGCCCGGCGAGAACTTGGACGTCACCTTGTTGATCTGCTTGACCAACAGGAACACCGCGAAGGCGACGATGACGAAATTGACCACGGTGTTGATGAACGTGCCGTAGTTGAGCGTCGCGGCGCCGGCGGCCTTGGCGGCGGCGATGGAATCGTAATGCGTGCCGCTCAGGCTGAGGAACAGACTGGAGAAATCCACCTTGCCGAGCAGCAAGCCGATCGGCGGCATGATCATGTCGTCGACCAGGGAACTGACGATCTTGCCGAACGCGGCGCCCAAGATGAGGCCGATGGCGAGATCGACCACGTTGCCGCGCATCGCGAAGTCACGGAATTCCTTGAGCACGACTCCCTCCTTGGACATGGAACGGGTCGCCATTCCGGCGCTCCTGAGCGCGCAGTTTGGTCAAAGCGCGCGGTACGCGCAAGTCGTCCACGCGGTCCTCAGCGCGCGGGGCAGGGCCTTGCTCAAGTTGCCGGTGAAAGCGCTCTACTTGGGTTGGCTGCCAGTACAGCGGCGCGCGCTCAATGGCCGTGCGCGCCGCTATTGCCGCCGGCGTGGAAGCCGTTGCTGGCGCTGCTGACCGCGGCGGCGCTGGCGAATGAAGCGCCGCTGGCATTCGACACGGTCTCGTTCCCGTGGTGTCCGGCGTTGGTGCTACCGTGCTCCGCGCTCTCGGCGCCGTTCGAGTGGCCGGGCCCCGTCGCAGCCGTCTGGCCGCCAGCCGTGGTTACTATGAGGGTGCCGCCGCTGTTGCCGGCGCCGAGCGTCGCCGAATGGCTGAGATCGTGCTCGTGACTGCTCACGACCTGGCCAAGGTTTTTAGCGCCGATCAGGCCTTCGGATTTCATTTCCTTGAAGACATTGCCCCAGCCGGTCTTTCCTTTGAGATCGGCGATCTCGTTCAGATCGAGAGGCGCCCCGCCTGTCGCGGTCGGTTGCTGCGCCTCGAATAGCGCGCGGGCAATTTTCTGATTGCCGGGCGAAAGCGCATCGAAGCTGCTTGTCGTCGTCGTTGTGGTCGAATTCGTCGTGGTGGTTGCGGTCGTGGTCGTGGTTTGCGCCGAAGCGGTAACAGGAACGACGCCGGCGATCACTAGCAACGCAGCGAGCTGAAGCTTGCGGATCATTGCGGGGCGCTCCTTTCAACGTGCAATTCGGGTTTGGAGCCGGCGGATCTCGTTCCGGCGTCCAGCATCTCAGCCGTTTGGGCGATAAGTTCGGTTTCCGTCGCCTTATCCTTGAAGAAGATTTTCCCTTCGTCGGCGACGACTCGCATGCGCGTGGTCTTGAGCGTCAGACTTTCCAGTTCGACGGTGATCGTGCGGTTCGAGGCATTCGCCAAGAGCGTCCAGCCGTTTTCGGTCTTTTGATCCGCCGTCACCGGCATGCCCATGCGATCAAACGCCTTGAGTGCGGCGAAGCGGACATTGTTGATGGGCGCGGCGAAAGTTTTATAGGCAATCCCGTTCATTGTGTAGTCGGCGCCTTCGCCAATGCCCACACCGGCGCCGGCACCGACCACGGCCAAACCTGCCGCAGCGCAGCCGTCGAGCGACAATACAAATCCACAGAGGAGCAGTAAGCGCGCAAGTCCCACGGATTATTCCTTTATTAGTGCTATATTGATGAAGGACAATGCCTGCGGAAGACAAGCACCACTAAGACATCAGATTGTGGCTTAAACAGGGTCTTTTCGCGGCGCCATTGTGCGCAGGCGCGGTTGGCTTCTTTTACTCGACCGGCGGGGTTGGTGAATGCGCCGTAAGCAGCGCGAGCCGACAGAATTCTGACCACGGACCTAAGCGCGTTTCCGCTTCTTCTCGGAATAGCGCGCGAGATACGCCTTGAGATATTCGCCGGTGTAGCTGCTCTTGATGGCAGCGATTTGTTCCGGCGTGCCTGCGGCAACGATGCAGCCGCCGCCCGAGCCGCCTTCGGGCCCGAGATCGACGATCCAGTCGGCGGTTTTGACGACTTCGAGATTATGCTCGATCACCAGGATGGTGTTGCCCTGGTCGACGAGCGCGTGCAGCACTTCGAGCAACTTGCTCACGTCGTCGAAATGCAGGCCGGTGGTCGGCTCGTCGAGGATATAGAGCGTGCGGCCGGTGGCACGTCGTGACAGTTCCTTCGCGAGCTTGACGCGCTGCGCTTCACCGCCCGAGAGCGTCGTCGCCGGTTGGCCGATATGGATATAACCCAATCCGACGCGCTCGAGCGTCGCCAGCTTCTCGCGGATCGACGGCACTGCCGAAAAGAACGCCGCGCCTTCCTCGACTGTCATGTCGAGCACATCGGCGATGCTCTTGCCCTTGAACTCGACCTCGAGGGTTTCGCGGTTATAGCGCTTGCCCTTGCACACATCGCACTGGACGTAGACGTCGGGCAGGAAGTGCATCTCGATCTTGATGACGCCGTCGCCTTCGCACGCCTCGCAGCGGCCGCCTTTGACGTTGAACGAGAACCGTCCCGGTCCATAGCCGCGCGCCTTGGCCTCCGGTAAGCCGGCGAACCAGTCGCGGATCGGCGTAAACGCGCCGGTATAAGTCGCCGGATTGGAGCGCGGCGTGCGGCCAATCGGGCTTTGGTCGATGTCGATGACTTTGTCGAGATGCTCGGCGCCTTCGATGCGGTCGTGTGCGCCGGGCTGCTCACGCGCGCCCATCAGCTTGCGCGCCAGCGCCTTGTAGAGGGTATCGATAACAAGAGTAGATTTCCCGCCGCCCGAGACGCCGGTGATGCAGGTGAGGGCGCCAAGCGGAAACGCCGCCTTGATGTTCTGTAGGTTGTTAGCGCGTGCGCCAACCACAGTCAGCATTTTTCCCGTGCCGTGTCGGCGCTGCGGCGGCAGCTCGATGCGCTTGCGGCCGGTGAGATAGGCGGCGGTGACGCTATCCGGGCTTTTCATCACTTCGTCGGGCGTGCCAATTGCAACCACTTTGCCGCCGTGGATGCCGGCGGCCGGCCCCATGTCGATGAGGTAGTCGGCGGCACGGATCGCCTCTTCGTCGTGCTCGACCACCAGCACCGTATTGCCGAGATCGCGCAGCCGCTTGAGCGTTTCCAGCAGCCGGTCGTTGTCGCGCTGATGCAGGCCGATCGACGGCTCGTCGAGCACGTAAAGCACACCGGTGAGGCCGGAGCCGATCTGCGATGCCAAACGGATGCGCTGGCTTTCGCCGCCCGACAGGGTGCCCGAAGCACGCGCCAACGTCAGGTATTCGAGGCCGACATTGCGCAGGAATCCCAGCCGCTCGTTGATCTCCTTGAGGATACGCGCGGCGATGTCGCGCTGCTTCGGCGTTAGGTCCTGGCTCAGCGAGCCGAACCATTCGCCGGCCTCGAGGATCGACATGTCGGCGACCTGGCTGATGTCGAGCTTGCGGATCTTGACCGCCAACGCCTCGGGCTTGAGCCGCTTGCCCTTGCAGGCCTCGCATGGCGCGGTATTCTGGTAACGCGACAATTCTTCGCGCCGCCAGATGCTCTCGGTCTCGCGCCAGCGGCGCTCGATGTTGGGAATGACGCCCTCAAACGGCCGCGTCGTCGAATAACTCTTGCGGCCGTCGTCGTATTTCATCGTCACCGGCTTGTCGCCGGTGCCGTAGAGGATCGCCTGACGCACCTTGTCATCGAGGTCCTTCCACGGCGTGTTGACGCTGATCTTCAAATGTCGTGCCAAACTGTCGAGCGTCTGGGCGTAATACTGGGTCGATTGCGTGTTCCACGGTGCGATCGCGCCTTCGCGCAGGCTCAAGCGGTCGTCGGGCACGATCAGATCGGGATCGAAGAACAGTTTGGTGCCGAGTCCATCGCAGGTCGGACAGGCACCGAACGGATTGTTGAACGAGAACAGCCGCGGCTCGATCTCGGCAATGGTGAAGCCCGAAACCGGACAAGCGAACTTGGCCGAGAAGATCGTTTGCTTGCCGTTGTCGGCGTCTTCGGCGATGGCGATGCCGTCGGCCAGCTTGAGCGCGGTTTCGAGACTGTCGGCGACGCGGTTGCCGAGGTCCTTCCGCACGACGATGCGGTCGACCACGACTTCGATGTCGTGCTTGAGCTTCTTGTCGAGCGCCGGCGCGGCGTCGATGTCGTACATTTTGCCGTCGACCTTGACCCGCTGGAAGCCGCGCTTCTGCAACTCCACCAGGTCCTTGCGGTATTCGCCTTTGCGGCCGCGCACGATCGGCGCCAGCAGCAGGAGTCGCGTGCCGTCTGGCATTGCCATGACGCGGTCGACCATTTGTGACACGGTCTGGCTTTCGATCGGCAGTCCAGTCGCGGGCGAATAGGGCACGCCGACGCGCGCCCATAAGAGACGCATGTAGTCGTAAATCTCGGTGACCGTGCCGACGGTTGAACGCGGATTGCGCGAGGTGGTCTTCTGCTCGATCGAGATCGCCGGCGATAGGCCTTCGATCAGGTCGACGTCGGGCTTCTGCATCAGTTCGAGGAACTGACGGGCGTAAGCCGACAGGCTTTCGACATAGCGGCGCTGGCCTTCGGCGTAGATCGTGTCGAACGCGAGCGACGACTTGCCCGAGCCCGACAGGCCGGTGATCACCACCAGGCTGTCGCGCGGCATGTCGACGTCGACGTTCTTCAGATTGTGTTCGCGGGCGCCGCGGACACGGATTTGCTGCATGGTGGGTGGCACCCGAATCGGAGACGACGGATCACTATGCGGCACGAGCTTCGCGCTTGGCAATGTTCCCATTGTGTTCTAGGCTGCGGACGCTTGCCAAACCGCGCCAGAAGCCCATAGATGGGCCGGCAGGCCGCGGTTCACAAGGCGGCGGAAA
>JAGXBG010000081.1 GCA_018971215.1 Alphaproteobacteria bacterium | reverse complement strand
CTCCAGCCGCTTGGTCAGGAAACGAATGCGGCTATCGATTTCGCGCAGCCTCTTCTTACCGTAAATGTAATCGCCGTTCTCGGAGCGGTCGCCGTTGCCGGCGGCCCACGATACCGTTTCGACCACCTTCGGCCGCTCGACCTTGATCAGCGCCTTGAGCTCGTCCTGCAAGCGGCGATGACCCGTGGCGGTGATGTAGTTCTTCGCGCCGGCCGGTAACGCCGGGCCGCTGTCGAACTCGACATCGTCCGCCGCAGCGTCGGTTTCCTTGGTGAAAGCCTTGTTCATGGCGCGATCTTGCCATCGTCATGTGCGCGCGCCAAGATCGCGCACATGGAAGGACGCCCTGCCCCATCCTTGTCGCAGCGCGCCGACGAGCTTGAGCATCGGCAGATCGCCGCGCTCGAACGGTTGGTCGACCGCTCGGTGCTGTTCACGTCAGGCGACCGCGATCCGACCGAACCGGTGCCGATGCGCTTCAAGACGCTGGCGCCGGAACAGCACGTACTGATGGGCGACGATCCGCGGCTCAAGAAAATGCCGGCCAAGCCGACGTTGATGGATTTCTTTCGGCTGCGTTTCGCGCCGGCGCATCACCTGCTGCAAAGCGCGACGCACGCGCACAAAGCCGGCATGAGCGAGAAGGTCGTCACCGCCTGCTTGCTGCACGACATAGCCATTCTCGGATTCATCCGCGCCGATCACGGCTATTGGGGCGCGCAACTGGTCGAGCCCTATGTCGACGAAGAGGTGTCGTGGGCGATCCGCGCGCATCAGGCGCTGCGCTTTTATGCCGACGAAAGCGTCGGCTACACCTACCCCGAGATGTACGTCCGGCTGTTCGGCGCCGACTACAAGCCGGAGCCTTATGTCGAAGAGGCCTATCGCCGCGCACGGAAGCACAAATGGTACATGACCGCGCGGCTCATCACTGTCTACGACGTCTATTCCTTCGACGCCGCCGCCACGGTGAGCTTCGACGACTTCGCCGACATCCTCGGTCGCAACTTCAAACAGCCCGACGAAGGCCTGGGCTTCGACAACAGCCCCGTCGCGCACATGTGGCGCACCATCATCTGGCCGACGAAGTTCCTGTAACGCGCCGCCGGACGCTACCGGCCCGGCGGCCGGTAATTGCCGTGCTTGGTCATCGCGGCATCGGCCTCTTCGACGGTCATCAGCGGCGTCATGCTGAGTTGTGCCAGGCCCGCGGCATTGACCGCGAGCGAGAACGCGGCGGCGGCACCGTTGTCGGGCAGCTCGACGACCGAAACGATGTCGTCGTTGCCGAACGCCAGATAGAAACTTTCAAGCTTGCCGCCGAGCGATTCGGCCAGTTTGCCCACGGATGCGCGCCGGCCCGACGCCTTGTCCTTGATCAGACCCTTGACGCCTTCGGCATTGTACGAGGCACGTGCGAGATATTTCGCCATCGGTCCCTCCCCGGTTATTGTCGTGATTGGCAGGATAGCATTCCGCCTTCGCCCGCGGTATCGCGGCGAGGCGGCCGCACGGGAGGACCAGCATGATCCGCATCGACCCCAAGACGACGGCCTGCGTCACCATCGACATGCATCGCGGCCACCTCGATCCGGATGTCGCGACTTTGCCGTTGCCGGCGGAGCGCTGCGGCCCGGTGATCGAACGCTCGGCCAAGCTGTTCGACGCGTTGCGCAAGCGCCGCGTGCCGATCGTGCACGTCGTCACCGAGTACCGCGATCCGGACGAGATCAAGGCCAACCCGTTCTGGCGCGGCGAGCCGGGCGACAACCGGCCGAGGATGCGCCAAGGCGCCTTCACCCATAACCTCGTCGGCAGCCGCGGCACCGAGATCATTCCCGACCTGCTGCGCGACGGCGACCATGTCGTGCGCGGCAAGAAGCGCTACAGCCCTTATCTCGGCACCGACTTGCTGTTCCTGCTCAAGAGTCGGCTCGGCGTCGGCACGCTAATCTTGGCCGGCATCAACACGACGTCGTGCGTGCTGTGCTGCGCCTTCGAATCCACCAATCTCGATTTCAAAGTGGTGATCGCGTCCGACGCGGTCGACACCATGGACGGGCCGGAGATGCACCGCTTCGCGCTCGACCTGATGGGACGCACCGTCGGCTGGCCGATGACCAACGACGAGATCGCGCAGGCGCTGGCGGCGTAGGCCCCTCTTACGCCCCGCCGATGCGGGCGAGAGCCGCGTCGAGCCGCGTGAGCGCGGCCCGCGCCTCGGCCTGGCGCTCGCGCTGTTCGTCGATCGCCTCGGTCTTGGCCTTGGAAAGGAACTGCTCGTTGCCGAGCTTGGCGGCGATCTTGTCGAGTTCGGCGCGGACGCCCTGCACTTCCTTCTGGAGCCGTGCGCGTTCCTTGCCGACATCGATCGCGCCGGCAAAGTCGAGCAACAGCGACGCGCCTTCGACCACCACCTGGATGGTGTTCTGCTTGGCCGGCGCCGTCGCGTCCACCGGGTGGATGCGTTTGAGCCGCGCGAGCCGCCGGATCAGCGCATCGTGGCGCGTCAGCCAATCCTTCTCGTCGCCACCGGCTTCGGTGACGTAGGCCGCGATCTCCTGCGCCGGCGGCACGTTCATTTCGGCGCGCGCGGTACGGATCTGCGCGATCAGCGCCACCACCCAGTCCATCTCGGCTGCGGCGTCGCGATCGACCAATTCGGCGTCGAGTGCCGGCCATTGGCTCTGGATAAGCAGGCCGCCTTTGCCATCGGCCAGATGCTTCCATAGCTCCTCGGTGACAAAGGGCATGATCGGATGCAGCAGGTGTACGAGCCGCGACAGCACCCAGGCCGTCATCGCGCGGGTCTCGGCCTTGGCGGCGACGTCGGTGCCGGTCAACAGCGGCTTGGAAAACTCGACGTACCAGTCGCAGAACGTGCCCCAGGTGAAGTGATAGAGCGTATCGGCGGCGGCGTTGAATTCGAACGCCTCGAGCGCCTCGGTCGCGCGCAGCGCCGCCTGCGTCAGCGCACCGGCGATCCATTTGTTGAGCGTCAGCTTCGCGCTCGCCGGATCGAATTTCAGGTCGAGCCTGCACTCGTTCATTTCGGCGAAGCGCGCCGCGTTCCACAATTTGGTGGCGAAGTTGCGATAGCCCTCGATGCGGCTTTCGGCGAGCTTGACGTCCCGGCCCTGCGCCGCCAGCGCGGTCAGCGTGAAGCGCAGCGCGTCGCAGCCGTATTTGCCGACGATCGCCAGCGGATCGACGATGTTGCCCTTGGACTTCGACATCTTCTGGCCGCGCTCGTCGCGCACCAGGGCGTGGATATAGACCGTTTTGAACGGCACCTCGCCCATGAACTTGCAGCCCATCATCATCATCCGCGCGACCCAGAAGAAGATGATGTCGAAGCCGGTGACCAGCACGTCGGTTGGGTAATAGCGCTTGAGCTCCGGCGTCTCGGCCGGCCAGCCGAGCGTCGAGAACGGCCACAGCGCCGACGAGAACCAGGTGTCGAGCACGTCCCCGTCCCGCACGAGCGGGACATCTTCTTTATAGTGCGCGCGAGCGGCTTCTCGAGCGCCGGCTTCACTCTCGGCGACAAAGACGCGGCCGTCGGGCGCGTACCACGCGGGAATCTGGTGACCCCACCAGATCTGCCGCGAGATGCACCACGGCTGGATGTTGCGCATCCATTCGAAGAAAGTGTTTTCCCACTGCCGCGGCACGAACACCGTGGCGCCGCGCTCGACCGCGTCGATCGCCGCTTTCGCCAGTTCCTTGGCGTTGACGTACCACTGGTCAGTGAGCCACGGCTCGATGACGACGCCCGAGCGATCGCCGTACGGCACCATCAAGGTGTGCGGTTCGGTTTTCTCCACCAGCCCAGCGGCTTCGAGATCGGCCAACACCTGCTTGCGCGCGGCAAAACGATCCATGCCGCGATAAGCGGCGGGCACGTTGTCGTTGAGCTTGGCATCGCGGTCGAAAATATTGATCAGCGGCAGATTGTGCCGACGGCCGACTTCGAAGTCGTTGAAGTCGTGCGCCGGCGTGATCTTGACGGCACCGCTGCCCGCGGTCGGGTCGGCGTGCTCGTCGGCGACCACCGGAATGCGCCGGTCGGTCAGCGGCAACGCGACGTGCTTGCCGATCAGGTGCTTGTAGCGTTCGTCCTCGGGATTAACGGCGACGCCGGTGTCGCCGAGCATGGTTTCGGGGCGCGTCGTGGCGACTGTGATGTATTCACCGTCGCGGCCCGCTATCGGATATTTGATGTACCAGAGCGAACCCTTGGTCTCGCGGCTTTCGACCTCGAGATCGGAGACCGCGGTGTGCAGCTTCGGGTCCCAGTTGACCAGCCGCTTGTCGCGATAGATCAGGCCTTCCTTGTGCAGGCTGACGAAAACCTTGCGCACCGCGGCGCTCAGCCCTTCGTCCATGGTGAAGCGCTCGCGGCTCCAATCGGGCGACGCGCCCAGCGAGCGCAATTGGCGGGTGATGGTGCCGCCGCTGTCGGCTTTCCATTGCCAAACGCGCTCGATGAATTTCGCGCGGCCGAGCGTGCGGCGGTCAGTCTTCTCCGCCGCCAAGTTGCGCTCGACCACCATCTGGGTCGCGATGCCGGCGTGGTCGGTGCCGGGCTGCCACAGCACGTCGCGGCCGCGCATGCGCTCGAACCGCGTCAGGATGTCCTGCAGCGTGTGGTTGAGCGCATGGCCCATATGCAGGCTGCCGGTGACGTTGGGCGGCGGCATGGCGATGCAGAACGGCCGTTTGGACGATTTCGGGTCGCAGGCGAAGGCGCCGGACTTTTCCCATGCCGCGTACGTCGCCGGTTCGATCGCGCCGGGATTGAAGGTCTTGTCGAGCATCGCGCCGTTTTAGGCGGCTCTGCGGTTTACGGCAAGGGACGCGGCGCGCCGACGTCCTCGCCGGGCAGGATCAGCCGTTGCGCGCCTCGCGCGCCAGACGCGCGATTTCCTCGCGCACGATACGTTCGATGAGCGGCGGCAGATTGGTGTCGAGCCACGCCTTGAGCAGCGGCTTCAACAGCTCGCGCGTCGCGTCCTCGAGCGCGCGGTCGCCCGACGTCGAGCTGCCACGCGGCGTCTCGCGCGTCAGTTCCGACAAGGCCGCGATCGAAGCGGCGGCCGTGTCGGCGGAGATGACGCGTTCGGCCAGCGGTTCCGGCGTCGGCTTCGGTGCAGCGGGCTCCGGCTCGACCGCCGGTTTGGGCGTCGGTTCATACGGCGCAACCGCGATCGGCGGCGCTTCGCGCGTCTCGATACGCGGCGCCACGCGGGCCGCCAACGGCACCACCGAGCCGTCGGCTTCGACCCGATCGGTCAATTCGAGAATGTCCTGTTCGGCCGGCGGCGCGTTCGCCTTGTCGCCGTCCTTGGTGTCCTCGGCGATGATGCGACGGATCGAGGCGAGGATCTCCTCCATCGAGGGCTCGTCCTGGTGTCGGATATCCGACATGGCAACCTCCACCAACCACGCACCGCCAACCGGGCGGCGCCCAGATATAGTAGGGAAAGACCCCAGCAAATGCTAGGAATGCCTTCC
This sequence comes from Alphaproteobacteria bacterium, assembly GCA_018971215.1. Lineage (GTDB taxonomy): Bacteria > Pseudomonadota > Alphaproteobacteria > ATCC43930 > CGMCC-115725 > REEB95. The sequence continues at coordinate 5,447 of JAGXBG010000081.1, read as the reverse complement.
GACCTGGGGATAACTTGGCGGAACCGTCGGCGCTATTTGTCCGGGCCGAACCCCAGCCACTTCGACCGCACCGCCTGGTAATAACGGTTCACGTCGTAAAGGTTCACCGCCAACTTGAGATCGGCGGCAGTCAGGCGGCCGACCTGATTGGCGAGGTCGAATTCAGCAACCGCGAGATCGTGCTGTGCGCGCACCAGATTGGTGCGGTCGGCGAACAGTTCCTGCTCGGCGTTGAGCACGTCGATGAGCGTGCGCACGCCCGAACGCTGCTGCGCCTGGAGCCCGTCATAGGCGACCGTGTCGGCTTGGATCGCTGCCTGCTGCGAGACGATGTTGGCGCGCTGCGCCTGGATGGTTTCCCAGGCCGCGGTTGCGCCTTGGACGGCGAAGCGCCGCGCATCGTCGGTGAGGCCCTCGCTCTGGCCGACCTTCTGCTTGGCCTGGCGCGATTCCGAATAGATCAGTCCAGCTTCGTAGAGCGGCACGCTGAGCTGCGCCTGCACGGTGCCGAAAGTGGTTTCGTGACCCTGGAGCTGCACCGGGTCGTCGGTGCGGTTGGCTTCGCCGACCAGATTGACGCTCGGCAGCAGCTGCGCCTCGGTCGCGGCGACCTGGTCGCGCGCCGCGTCTTCGCTGAACAGCGCCGAGATCACGTTCGGGTTCTTGAGCGCGGCTTGGCCGAGGGCGTCATCCCGCGTCGCCGGAATCTGCGGTCGCAAGGTCGGCGGCGCCAAATTCTCCGGCGCGTGGCCGACGAAGCGCGCATAGTTGGCACGATCGGATTGCAACGTCCCCTCGTCCTGCTGGCGTTGGGCGTGCGCCGCTTGCAGGCGGGCTTCGGCCTGGGCGACGTCGGTGCGCGTCACCAGGCCCGAACGGAACTGCGCCTGCGTCTGGTCGAGCGTCTGTTGCAGCACCTTCTCGCTGTTGCGGTCGAGGTCGACGACCGACTGGTCGCGCAGCACGTCGAGGTAGGCCGAGATGACGCTGAACAACACGTTGCCCTCGACGGCGATGAGATGGGCGCGCTCGGACTTGACGGTGTCTTCGGCCGCGGCCGTCTTGGCTACGGTCTGGCCGCCCTGATAGACCGGCTCGATCAGCTTGAAATCGAGCGAGCGCGGCGTGTTGTAGCCCTGGGGCTGCTGCGTGCTCGTGGTCGGCGTGTTCTCGAATTGCTGCTTGCCAATGGCGCCGTTGAATTGGAGCGTCGGCCGCCAGCCCGCCAGCGCCTGGTTCACGCCTTCGTCGGTGGCGCGCAGATTGGCGCGTTCGGCGAGCAATTGCGGATTGGTGTTGTAGGCCTCGGCGAGCGAGTCCTGCAGCGTCTCGGCCCGCGCCGCTACGGTGCCGAACGCCAGCGCCGGTAGCAACGCGAGGATCGCGCCGCGCTGCATTACTGCGCGCTCAGAACGCGAAGCTCGGCGCCGGCTGGTATCCCGGCATATAAGGCGTGCCGGCATCGAACACCGGCCGGCGCGACAGCACGCCGTCGACGCGCGTCATCACTTCGGCCTCGCCCATCGGCGCACCAGGTTTGCGCATGACGCCGACCAGACGGCCGCCTTCGACAAGCTGCGTCCGCAGCGCGTCCGGCACTGCGACCGCGGCGCCGGCCAGGACAATCACGCTATAGGGCGCGCCACCCGCATGGCCGCGGTCGAGCGCACCCTGAACGATCTGGACATTGGCATAGCCGAGCTCGGTCAAACGCTGGCGCGCGGCCGTGGCGGCGGCGGAATCAGATTCGAGCATGAAGACCTGGCCGGCGAGCCGCGACACGATGGCGGCGGCATAACCGCTCGGGTCGCCGATCACCAGCACGCGGTCGGTCGGCGCGATCTGCGCAAATTGCAGCAGCCGCGCCAGCACCATCGGCTCGATCAACCAGCGGCCGTTGCCGAGCGGGAGGTCTTCGTCGATATAGGCGACGCCGCCAAGAGCGTGAGGCACAAAACGTTCGCGCAGCACCTCGTTGAAGGCGTCGAGCAACCGGTTGTCGGTGACGGCATTGGTGCGCAGCTGGCTTTCAACCATGGCCAAGCGTGCGGCACGGAAATCGGATCGGGTCATGGGCGTGGGTGAAGATCGGCCGCTAATGGTCTTGAAAATCCAATTTTAGCCGCAGCGCAGCGGCGCGACAATCGCAGAGTCGTCTCGGCATTGCACCGGGCGGGCGGAAACGCCTATATGTCGGGCCTCGACGCGCCGGCCGGATGGCAGAGTGGTTATGCAGGGGACTGCAAATCCCCGTACAGCGGTTCGATTCCGCTTCCGGCCTCCACGCGGTTCCGGTTTGGACTCGTTACCCGGGCGCGTGTATATGATGCGGCGTTGTTCGGGGGTAGCTCAGCGGTAGAGCAATCGGCTGTTAACCGATCGGTCGTCGGTTCGATCCCGACCCCCCGAGCCATCTCAAACCAAGGGGCTGAGCGGCATATTCGCTCGGCCCCTTGCGCGTTTCGCGGCGACGCGAAGCGCGCGTTCAGCGCCGCGCGGGCAGCAGCTGTTTGATGCGCGCCGAAAGGCCGTGGCGGAAGCGCTCGCGCCGCACCACGCTGTCGCTCTCGACCCAATTGAGCTGCACGACGCGGCGCGGTCCGCTCGTCGGATGATGACCGTGCCACGAATGCGGCGTGACCAGGAACGCCAGCAACGTGCCGGCAGCGGGCGGTACTTCGGCGACCATGTCGTCGAGGCTGGTGTTGGAGCGCAGCAACCGCAGGCGGCCGCCCGGCGCTTCCCAGGCCTCGTTCATATAGACCAGCACGGTGATGATCTTGGTCGCGCTGTCGGTATGGATGCGGCCGTCCTTGGCCTGCGCCTGGCCGCGCACTGTCACCATGGTCGGCCGCCCGGCGAGATCGATGCCGAACTTGTGCGCGAAGGCGTCGCGCATCTCCGGTCCTTGGATCTCCGCGAGGAAATCGGCAAAGGCCGGACCATAGGTCACGTCATCAACCGGAAAGCTGCCGGGTTGCTCGAGGTTGGGATAATCGGCGGACAGCGACGCGCGCATCGCCGCCGGTACGAAGCCGGGCACGATCAGGTAGGGAAACGGATCGGCTTCAAGCTTGGTGCGCTCGAACGCATCCAGATCGATGAAGCGAAGCCGCTCCTGCGTGGCCACTGCGGTCATAGGCCGCATCATAGCGGCGGCACGGCACGCCGCCAATCGCTCATGCTGGCGATGCCGCCGCTCGACGCGTGCGGTCCGGCCGCCTAGAGTGCGCCGCGATGAAAAAATCCGCACGCGTCCGCATCCTCCGCAAAAAAACCGTCTATCGCGGCTATTTCCGGCTCGACCGCTACACGCTGCGCCACAGGCTCTATCGCGGCGGCATGACCGCGCCCCTGACGCGCGAGGTGTTCGAGCGCGGCAACACCGTCGGCATCCTGCTCTACGATCCGAAGCGGGACGCGTTGGTGCTGGTCGAGCAATTCCGCCTGCCGGCCTATCTCGCCGGCGCCCCCGCCTGGCAGACCGAAATCGTCGCCGGTGTCATCGATGGCCACGGCGAAAGCGCGCGCGCCGTTGCGGTGCGCGAGGCTTACGAAGAGGCCGGCATCGAGCTGGCCGAAGCGCCGTTTCTGGCGCAGCGTTACATGACGTCGCCTGGTGGCTCGACCGAAACCTTCCAATTGTTCTGCGCACGCGTCGATACGCGCGGCGTCGGCGGCCTGCACGGCCTGCCGCATGAGCACGAGGATATCCGGGTGATGGTGAAAAGTTTTCCGGCGGCGATGAAACTCGCGCTCACCGGCCGCATCCAGAACGGTCCGACGCTGCTCGCGCTCTACTGGCTGGCGGCGAACCGCGCACGCTTGCGCCGGCGCTGGCCGCGCGGCTGAGTCGAGGGAACCCGGCTTAAGCCGCCGAGCGCGGCTTGCCGGTATCGTCGCGCGGTTCCTCGGCGCGCACGGGAACGAGCGCCGCCGCGCCGCGATAATGGCCCGGCCGGAACAGACGGGTGGCAACGAGCACCAGCAGCACCGGGACACCCCAGGCGAAACCGATGGCGTTGAAGGCGTTCGCGTGATCGAGAATCCAGTGCCACATAATGCTTGTCCCTCCCCCCAACGGAAGATTCTAGGCACCGACTCCGAAGACCATCCCCCTGAAATTCTTACGGCCGCCAGGGCGTTCCGATGATCGGAATTCCATTCTGATCGATCGGCGCACCCGCGCCGTTGCGCGGCGTAAACGGGCCGTAGGTCGGCGTCGGCGGATTGCCGGCACACCCCGCCAGCAACGCCACCACGATCGCCAAGGCCATGATGCCTGCCGACCGCGCAAACACGGCCATAGAATGGGAGTCCGCGGGGTTGATTGCAAGAGGCGACTCACTATAGTCACGCTTCCAGATAACCCGACCGCTCCCCCCATGCTCAGTCCCGCGATCCGCAACGGCTTCATCGAAACCATCGGCAACACGCCGATGATCCGCCTGCGCAAGGCGTCGGAGATGACCGGCTGCGAAATCCTGGGCAAGGCGGAGTTCCTCAATCCCGGCGGCTCGGTGAAGGACCGCGCGGCGCTTTATATCGTCAAGGACGCCGAGACCCGCGGCCTGTTGAAGCCCGGCGGCACCATCGTCGAAGGCACGGCGGGCAACACCGGCATCGGCCTGGCGTTGGTCGGCAATGCGCTCGGCTACAAGAGCGTCATCGTCATGCCGGAGACGCAGAGCCAGGAAAAAAAGGACATGCTGCGATTGTGCGGCGCCGATCTGCGGCTGGTGCCGGCGGTGCCCTACGCCAATCCGATGAATTATGTGCGCCATTCCGAAACGCTGGCGAAAGAAGTGGCGGCGCAGTCGCCGCGCGGCGCGATCTGGGCCAATCAGTTCGACAATATCGCCAACCGCCGCGCGCACGTCGAGACGACAGGACCCGAAATCTGGGAGCAAACCCAGGGCAAGGTCGACGCCTTCATCTGCTCGGTCGGCACCGGTGGCACGCTCGCCGGCGTCGGCATCGCGCTCAAGGAATTCAACCGCAAGGTGAAGATCTATCTCGCCGATCCGATGGGCTCGGCGATCTACTCGTGGTACGCGAAGCACGAGCTCAAGGCCGAAGGCAGCTCGATTACCGAAGGCATCGGCCAGGGCCGCATGACCAAGAACCTCGAAGGCGCGCCACTCGACGGCTGGTTCCAGGTGACCGACGAGGAGATGCTGCCCGTGCTGTTCGATCTGGTCACCGACGAAGGCCTGATCCTCGGCGGTTCATCCGGCATCAATATCGTCGGCGCGGTCAAGGTGGCGAAGGAACTCGGTCCGGGCCACACCATCGTCACCATCCTGGCCGATTACGGCACGCGCTATCAGTCGAAGCTGTTCAATCCGGCGTTCCTGCGCGAAAAGAACCTGCCGCTGCCGAGCTGGATTCCGGAGGAATAATAAGGTGGCCGCTTCCTACGGCCATCCCGAAGCGCTGGTCGAGAC
>JAGXBG010000080.1 GCA_018971215.1 Alphaproteobacteria bacterium | reverse complement strand
ACCTGGTTGACATAGAGCAGCGGCAGACCGGTTTCCTTGACGCGCGCAACCGCGAGCGACACGCGCTCGCCGAGCTTGTCGGTTTCGAAGGGCGAGCCGTTGATGACGATGAGCATATCGGCGCCGGATTCCTGCAGCGTCTCGGCGACATCCGGCGTCCACATGTCCTCGCACACCATGACGCCGAGGCGCACACCCTTGAACGGGATCGGACCCGGCGCCGGCCCGGCCACGAAGATGCGTTTCTCGTCGAAGACGCCGTAGTTCGGCAGCTCGTGCTTGAAGCGCAGGGCTGCGACCTTACCTTCGGCGAGCAGCACCGCGGCATTGTAGAGCTTGCCGTCCTGATGCCACGGCGATCCGAGCAGCACCGCCGGCGCGTCCTTGGTCTCGCGCGCGAAGCCCGTCACCGCCGCCTGGCAGGCGGCGACGAACGCGGGCTTCAGAATCAGGTCCTCGGGCGGATAGCCGGCGACGACGAGCTCGCTTGCGACCACGAGATCGGCGCCCTGGCCGCGCGCCTCGGCGAGCGCGCGACGCAGCTTCGCCACGTTGCCGGCGATGTCGCCGACGGTGGGGTCGAGCTGGGCGACCGAAATGACAAGCGAATCGACCATGACAGGGCGCACGCTAGAAGTCGATCCAAAGGGTGTCAATCAGCCGGCACACCTGCCCCGCCAGCGTCTCAAACAATGTCGAATTCGCGTTCGATGATCGCGTTGGCTTCCTCATAGGAGAAGGCGTCGCGCACTTCGTCCGTAAACTGGATGATATCGTTCGGATGCCAGCCATGCGCGCGCGCAACCAGTTCGCAGGTTTCGAGCCGCTTCCAGATATTGGCGCTATCGAACGAAATCTTGGGGCGCGTCGTCATGGCGTTCACCAAATCCGATCTTCCGTTTCCGTTTTTATTTAGGTCTTGCGCGGCGCAACGCAAGGTCCGTACACGGTGATCAAGCCTGCGGCGCGGGCGGCGCGTGACGCTCCAGCCGGGCGCTCAAACAGGCCGGACACAGGCAGCCGTCGCTCTTTTCGGGCATCGGCAGCCGCGGCAGCTGCGCGCACCAGCAATCCGGACCGGGATTGCACTCGAACGGCGCGCCGCATTGTACGCAGCGGGATTCCATACGCCGATTATCGCACGGCGGTGCGCGTTTTAGGCGGCGAACCGCACGGCGTTGACCGGCGGCAGACGCGCGTCGGCCATCGCCCAACTGTCGCCGCCGTTGTCGGAGATCCACAAGCCGCCGCTGGTCGAACCGAAGGCCAGGCGATCGCCGCTATCGTCGATCGCCAGCGCGTGACGCAGTACCAGATCGTAGGCATGGCGCTGCGGCAATCCATCGGTCAGCACGTCGAAGCTCTTGCCGCCGTTGCGCGTACGCGCGACCACGACCTTGCCGTCGACCGGCACGCGTTTCTCGTCTTTGATCGCCGGCACGAACCAGGCGGCGTCCGGATCGCGCGGATGCGCGGCGACGGCGAAGCCGAACTTGGCCGGCTTGATCGCCGCCACCTCGGTCCAATTGGCGCCGGCGTCGGTCGAGCGGAAGACGCCGTTGTGGTGCTGGCACCACATCACCTCGGGCCGCGCGGCGCAGCGCGCCAAGCGATGTACGTCCTGCGCGATCGGCTCGCCGCGCAGCTCGGGCGGCATGTATTCGGCGTACATGCCGCGATTGATGAGCTTCCACGACGCGCCGGCGTCGCGGCTCGCCCATACGCCGGCAGTCGACACGCCGATACGGACGTCCGACGGATCGCGCGGATCGACCAGCACCGAGTTGATGCCGGGCTGTTCGCCGCCGGCGACGCCGTTCCACTGGCGGCGTTCGGGCATGCGCCACAAAGCTTCAACGAGAGACCAACTTTCGCCGCCGTCATCGGAACGGAAGAGTCCGCCCGGCATGGTGCCCGCCCACATCCGGCCGGGCACGCCGCCGCGCTCCAGCGCCCAGATCTTGCCGAGCGACCACGGATGCGGATCATCGGCCGCGTCGTCGGGCTTGGGCGGAAACGCCGGCACCGCGAGCTCGCGCCACTCGCCGCCATCCGGGTTCGATTTCGAGGCGCGATGCCAGAGATGGGCGCCGAAATGGCCGAGATCGAGCGCGGCATAAAGCCCGCCGTCGCCGTCCGGCAGCAGCGCCGAAACCGGATCGCCGAGAAAGCGCACGTCGGCCACCTGCCAGGCGCCTTTGGCGCGCGCGAGTTCGAACAAACCTTTGCGGGTTCCAACGTAGATGCGATCCATCATGCGGTCCTCTCTGCGATTGCTTGCGTTGTGCGCGTCAGACCTGACGGTTGTCGAACAGCAGCATCAGCACATTGGCATCGTCCGGCGCGAAAACACGGCGGTCGGCGGCCGCGGCTTGGCCTTCGGGGCTGGCGAACGCGCGCTTGATCACCGCCAGATCATCGAAATGCAGCGTCGCGACCAAATGGACGTCGGCGGCACCGGTCGGACTTACGATCGGGCCGTGGCTGACCTCGTACTTGCGCAGGCCCGGCAACTTTTTGGCGAGCGGAACATGCGTGCCGAAATAATGCCGGTCGAAGGCGGCCGTGTCTTTCGGCGTCTTGTAGATCACCACCATATGCGCCATTGCGTTCCCCGCGTTCGTTCTTTCATCCGCCGGTCAGCGCCTGGAAGACATAGATCCGGTCCGATGCCGCGACCGGATCGCTCAACCGCGCGCGGTCGCGCACCGGCTTGCCATTGACGTAGAGCGCGACGTGCCGGCGCAATCCGCCCTGGTCGTCGAGCACGTAGCCCTTGAGCGCCGGCCGCGACGCGAACACCAGACCGAGCGCCTCGCCCACCGTCGCGCCGCCGACATCCGCCGGCGGCGCCTGGAGGAAGCGTTCGAGAGCGCGCGTGAACGCGACGGTCGGCATACCCCTCTGGTCACGCGCTCCGGCGTGGCTGCATGTCTTCGAATCCGGCGGCGGCCTTTTGCACGTCGGCGGGGAAGTCCTCCATCTCCTGCACCTGGCGGATTTCGATGACCGCGTCATGCGTGACCGGACAACGCTTGGCCCATTCGACCGCTTCGTCCTGCGACTTGGCCTGGATCATCCAGTAACCGCCAAGCGCCTCTTGCGTGCGGAACGGACCGCGCGTCACCGCCGCCTTGCCGGCGGCGAACGTCACGCGGGCGCCCCGGGCCGGCGGATGCAGGCCGTCGAGCGACAACAGCATGCCCGCGTCTTTCAAGGCCTGGTTGTACTTCATCATCGCCGCCACCGCCTCGGCCGACGGCGCGCAATCCGCCGCGGCATCTTCGTAGCCCTTCGGAATCATCAGCATCATGAAACGCATTGTCATGCCTCCGAATTTTTGTTCACGCACCCGCCGGCACGAGGACCATCCACGCCACGCCGAAACGATCGGCGACCATGCCGAAGCTCGGTGAAAAGAAGGTCTTGGCGAGCGGCATCTGCACCTGTCCGCCATCAGCCAGAGCGCCGAACACGCGATTGGCCTCGGCCTCGTCCTTCGCTGTCACGCTCAGCGCGAAGCCCTGGAAGCTCGGCTTGCCCTGGCAGCGACCGTCGGACGCCATGATCTCGGTGTCGCCGAGACGCACATGCGCGTGCATCACCTTGTTCTCGGCGCCCGGCGGCGTCATGCCCGGCGTCGGTTCAGGATGGTCCTTCCACCGCATCAGCATCGTCACCTCGGCGCCAAGCGCCTTTTTGTAGAAGGCGAGCGCTTCCTCGCATTTGCCGTCGAAAAACAGATAGGGCTGAACGGTCATGGCCTCTCCCTTTCCTGGTTTTCCTGGCTGGAGCGTGCGGGCCACGCCCACCGTCTGTCCAGCCCTTGACAATAACGTTGATATCAACATATTTAAGCCATGTCAAACGGCGTTTCTTTCGCGGCCACGGTGCACGTGCGCGACACCTGCCTGTGTCTTCATTTGCAGCGCGCGGCGCGCGCGGTGGCGCGCCGGTTCGACGCCGCGCTGCGGCCGCTCGGCCTGACCAACGGCCAGTTCTCGCTGATGATGTCGCTCAACCGGCCAGAGCCGCCGACAATGGGCAGCGTTGCCGCGCTATTGGCCATGGACCGCACCACCCTTACTGCCGCGCTCAAGCCGCTGGAGCGGCGCGGCCTGATGACGATTGCCGTCGATCCTGCCGACAAGCGTAACCGGCGGCTTCAGCTCACCGCCGACGGCCGCAGCCTGCTCGCCAAGGCGCTGCCGATCTGGAAGCGCACGCACGCCGTGCTCGACGGCGAAATCGGCTGGCCGAACGCGGCGCGGTTGCGCGGCGACCTGCGCGGACTGTCCTGAACCGGTACGGCAGGCCCCGGTTCATTCCGCTGCGACGTTACGGATGCGGATGGTCGGGTCCGCCGCCGCCCTGGCCCGGCGGACCGCCGCCACCCGGTTCGCCCTCGTGCGGCGGACCCTTGTGGCGTTGATCGCCTTGCATCTGCATCTGTCCTTCCGGGTGACCCGGCTGCGGGCCATGCGGTCCCGGCACGTTGGCGCCCTGCACGCCTGGCCGGGGCTGCGGATGCATCGGCGCAGCGCCTTCGGCGTGGACCACGCCTTGGCCTTTGAATACGGCGGGCCGCGGCGTCGCTGCGATGCCCGGACGGCCATGATTGAGCGAAGCGCGCAACGCCGGATTGGTGCGCGCGGAATTCTCGTGCCGCTGCTGCAACGCCGTCGGCGCCACATGCGATTCGTGCGCGAAGGATTCTTCCTGCGCCGTCGGCCGTGCGGTGACGCCACCCTCGCCGCCGTTGAAGCTGACGCGGGTGACGTTGATGTTGTTGACCACCGTCTTGTTGTAGACGTTGGTGATGTGCACGTTGCCGAAGTTGTTGTAGGCGCGGTTGTAGTGAAATCCGTCGCGGTCCCAGAAACCGCCGACGTAGCCGACGCCGATATAGCCGAAGCCGTAGTTGATACCGCCGTAGAATCCGACATGCGGGCCCCAATAGCCGGCGTGCCAGACGTAGAAGCCATTGACCCAGCCCCAATAGCCAGGCGTCCACAGAAAACCGACGCGCGGTGGGCGCACCCAGGTACCGGGCACCCAATAATAGCCGTAGGGACTCCACGCCCAATAGCCCGGAGCCCAAATCCAGCCCGGTCCCGGGATCGCCGGCTGCACGTAGACCGGCAGCGGCGGCGGCGCGACCGTGATCGAGACCGAAACCTGCGCTTCGCCGGCGCGCGGCATGGCGACCGCGGCGAAGACCAAGACCAAGGGAAGCAGCCAGTGGCGGAGATGACGCATGGGCAATCCTATGGTTGCTGCAAATGACGGCCGTGTTTCACGCGGCGGAAAATTGGGCGGGCATTCTATTCGACGAATTATGGCGGTCCTAAGGCGCGACGACGCTCCGCCAATCCTCCGCGCGCTCGGACGGTGAAAATCGTGTGACTGTGAATCTTATGCACGAAGCCGTCACATCATCCACTGACGGCACAGACGATTCGGCCGCACGCGCGCCTGAGCACGTGCGGCCGTCTCGACTTCGATAAGTCGCCGCTCGATTAGTGCGACGTCGTACCGCCGCTCGGCATGGCGCCGGACGACGCCCCGCCGCCGGCCGCGCCAGCTTGAGTCAGCTTCTTCATCGTCGCGCTGTCGAGGTGGGCGGTCTGCTTCAGGCCGTTCTCCTTCTGGAACTCTTTGACGGCGGCCTTGGTCTGCGGGCCGAACTTGCCGTCGACCTTGCCCTTATAGAGTCCCGCTTCCTGCAGGGCCTGCTGCGCTTCCTTGACCTTGGCGGCCGAGGTCGCGTGCATCGCTGCGTGGGTCGTGGTTGCAGCTTTGGGCGCATGGCCCGTCGCACCGGCGCCGGTTGCGGCCGGAGCCGGAGCCGCCGCCGGCGGCGGCGCGGCCGGCGCCTGGGCGGGCGAAGAAGAATAGCTACCTTGCGCATAGGCGCCGCCGGCCGTTAGCGCCATAACCGATGCGGCCAGCAACAAACGTTTGATCATTCATAACCTCCTGATGACCCCGGGGCCCCGGGGAGTGGAATAGCACAAGCGATAACGGCGGTGGACGCGATCTGTTCCGTCCCGACGCAGGCCGCCTGCGGATCCTCCTTTTGTCACAACCCTGGTGGGCCGCACAAGCCTTGGAAAGCGCTGCCGGCAATTGAGATCCCAGACTTCGACACGAATGCCAATGACCCGTTCCGGCCACCCCGGATAGCTGCGGTCGCGCACCCGCTCGAACGGCACCGGATCGCCGTCGACGATTTTGGCCCGGGGCCGGATTTTCAGGCGGCGGCCCGCATGAAGCGCGAGCGTCTTTAAGCCCCGGCGCGCGTCACGCCAGATCGATGGCGTATTTTTTCAGGTCCGCGAGGCTGCAATCTTCGAGCGCCGATTCATGCGTCGCACGCAACACGACGCGTGGCGCCTTGTCGGCGTCGAGCGCTTCTTGCCAGCGCGCCGCGCACAGGCACCAGCGGTCGCCCGGCTTCAGGCCGGGAAAACCATATGCCGGCATCGGCGTCGACAGATCGTTGCCGCGCGATCTCGAAAAGGCGAGGAACTCGGCGGTGGTGACGACACAGACGGTGTGGCTGCCGGTGTCCTCGGCGCCGGTGTCGCAGCAGCCGTTGCGATAGAAGCCGGTCATCGGCTTGATCGAGCATGGCTCGAGCTTGCCGCCCAGGACGTTGCGCGACGGCGCCCGTCCGCGCCGCTCGCCGCCGCCTTCGTTCGGATCGAAAGGCATGCCGTCCCTCTCCGCCTTGCCGACGGCCTTGCCTCTCACGGCGCACGGGCTCGGGTCAAGTCGCGCATGCGACGATCCGCCCGCGACGTGGCGCACAATTGAATTGCCCGCCTAACGGCCGCTCTCTACCGTCGACCGCAGCACGGGGAGCGCTCTCAGGGTGGACTCGCGTCGGCGGCATGGCGTTCGTTGGGCGGCGCGCGCCGGGATTCTGGCGCTGGCGCTCAACGTGCTGGTGCCCATCCATCTTGCCTTCGATCTGGGCGAAACACCGGCGCCGGCGCATCACGGCGACGCCGCGTCCGAGAGCCACAGTCTCGAATGGCGTGTGCTCGCGACGCTGATCGGCCACGCGGCAAACGACGCCGACGACGGTGATTCCGACACCGATCACGGCCATCATCACGACGGCACCTGCCCGGTCATCACGGCGTTCTTCGCTCTGACCGGCCTTATGACCGCGACGGCACCGGCGCTGGCGCAGCCTATCGTCGTCGCCATCGCTGACAGGCCGACGCCGACAGTCGCCCGACCCACTATCGAGGCGGCCAACGCCTATCGCTCGCGCGCGCCACCGCGCGTCTAAGCCCGACGCAATCTGATCGCGCCCGGCCGCACACGCGCGGCTGTGGCCATCGGCATAATCGAGCTTTGGAGCATCGAGATGACACGCATTCATTGGCGCGCGGCCGTTGCCGCGTCCGCCATGCTGCTTGACGCGAATTCGGCCGCGCTGGCGCACGCGGTTTGCGGCGACCGCGTCTTTCCCGCCACCTTGACGATGGACGACCCAGGTATTGGCGACGAACTGTCGCTGCCGACCATCCAATATCTGCCGATACCCGCGACTGGCGGCAATCCGGCCGGCCATTCGATCGATTTCGGCGCCGAGTGGGATAAAACCATCACCCGCGATCTCGGCGTCGCGATCAATGGCGACTATTTCACGCAACATGGCGGCGCCGCGAACCTGCACGGCTGGAACAATCTCACCGTGACGCTGAAAGATGAGCTTCCCTGCAACGAAGCGCACGAATTCCTGGCTTCGGTCGGCGTGATCCGGCAGTTCGCCCGCACCGGCTCGTCGCAATTGCTCAACGCCGGCGCCATCAACAGCGTCAGCAGTACGGCGCCGACGCTCTATCTCGGCAAGGGGTTCGGCGATCTGCCGATCGGCCTGCTGCGGCCGTTCGCTATCACCGGCGAACTGAGCTACCAGTTCTCCGACACGCCGAGCCGCCGTGCCGATCAATGGGCTTATGCCGCGTCGCTGCAATATTCGGTGCCCTACATGCAGCAGCATGTGAAGGCGCTGAATTTGCCGGCGTTCGTCGACCGTCTGGTACCGTTGGTCGAGATCTCGATGACGACGCCACCGCACGGTCCGACCACCGGTACCATCGCGCCGGGCATTCTTTACGAAGCCGATACGTGGCAGGGCGGGATTGAAGCGATCGTTCCGGCCAGCACCGCGACTCGTCAGACCCAGGGGACCGGCTTCATCGTGCAATTCCACCTGTTCCTCGACGATGTGCTGCCGAATTCTCTCGGCAAACCCCTCTTCGACACGGATCTCTGGCAATGACCCGACATCTCGCCATCGCAATGGCGTTCGCCGCCAGCCTGTTCACAGCCGCGCCGGCGCACGCACATGCCTTTCTCGATCACGCCAATCCGGCCGTGGGCAGCACGGTGCCAGCGGCACCGGCGGACATCGCGCTATGGTTCACTGAGCACATCGAGCCGGCGTTCAGCACCGCGACCGTGACCAACGCGGCCGGCGAACGCGTCGATCGCGGCGACGCCCACGTCGCCGCCGACAATCCGGCCGAGCTGCAGCTCGGATTAAAGCCATTGCCGCCCGGCACCTATACCGTCCACTGGCACGTCGTCTCGGTCGATACCCACACGACCGAAGGCACGTTCAGCTTCGACGTCGGTCGATAGGCAGCATGGACGCGTTCATCGTCGCCATACGCACGTTGCACTTCGCCGCGTGCGCGTCATTGGCCGGGGTTGGCGCGTTTGAATGCTTGATTGCCGATCCGGCGCTGGACGGCTCGGCCACGGCGGCAGATTTGTCGCGGCGACTGAATAGCCTCGCCTGGATCAGCCTGGCGCTGGCTGTGATTTCGGGGCTGGGCTGGCTTGCCGGCGTCGCCGCCGACATGAGCGGGCAAAGTCTCGGCGGCGTGTTTGGGTCGGGCGCTGTCGGCACCGCACTGATGCACACGCGCATCGGCGAGGATTGGCGGTTGCGGTCGGCGCTCGTCGTGCTGCTTGCGCTGTGCCTGGCATGGAACCGCCGGCGCGGCCGCTTTGCCGGCGACGTCGCCTGGATCGGCTTGGCGCTGTCGGTGTTGTTGCTCGCGAGCCTCGCCTGGGCCGGCCACGGCGCCGCCGACGAAGGGACCGACGGCACCATCCATCTCGTCGCCGATCTGCTGCATCTGCTCGCCGCCGGCGCCTGGCTCGGCGGTCTGGCACCGCTGGCGTTGCTGCTGACCGCCGCGCGACGTGACAGCGCGTCGGGCATGACCGCGGCAGCGGCCACGACGCGGCGCTTCTCGCTGCTGGCGGTGGTCAGCGTCGGCGTCCTGCTCGCCTCGGGCATCGTCAACACCTGGTATCTGGCGGGTAACGTACCGGCGTTGATCGGCACGCTCTATGGCCGGCTGCTGCTGCTCAAGATCGCGCTGTTCCTGGCTATGCTAACCATTGCCGCGGTGAACCGGCTGCGGCTGACGCCGCGTTTCGACGGCACCGACGCGCACGCCGCGCTGGCGCGGCTACGGCGCAACGCGCTGATCGAAAGCGGCCTTGGCCTCGGCATCCTCGCCATTGTCGGCGTGCTCGGCGTCTTGCCGCCGGGTTTGCATACCGAGCCGATCTGGCCGTTGCCCTTCCGCCTCGTCGTCAGTGCGCTGTCGACCGGCGCGCTTGTCATGCTGCTGATCTTCGCCATCGGGTTTTGCGTCTGCGGCGCGGTGGCGGTCGCGGCGTTCGCCGCTGGTTGGAAGCGGCCGCTCGGCGCGGCGTTTATCGGCTTGATCGTCTGCGTCGCCTTCGGCGGTGCACCGGCGATGCCGGCACTGGTCGCGGCTTATCCGACGACGTTCTTCGCGCCATCGGCACCATACAACGCATCGGCCGTCGACCGCGGCGCAGTGATCTACGCGCAGAACTGCGCCGCCTGTCACGGCGCCGACGGCCGGGGCGACGGACCGGCGGCCGCCGGCCTACCGACCAAACCAGCGAACCTGGTGCAGCCGCATCTCTTTGCGCACACGCCCGGCGATCTGTTCTGGTGGGTGAGCCACGGCTACGGCAGCGTGATGCCCGGCTTCGACGGCGTGCTGACGCCGACCGACCGCTGGAGCGTAATCCACTTTATTCGCGCGCGCGCCGCCGGCGTCATCGCCAGCGGCATGGGACCGGCGGTGAGCACGATCGCAGCCGCGCAGGTGCCGGATTTCGCCTTCGAGAGCGGCGGTGTGCAGGACACACTCAGCCAGGTGCTCGCTGAGGGCCCCGCGCTGTTGGTCCTGTTCGGTGCCGATGCGCCGATTGCGCGCTTACAACAGTTGGGCGCGGCGCAGCTGAAACTCATCGCTGCCGGTCTGCCGGTGGTCGCGATCGGCGTTAATGGCGCGAGCCAAGGCGCCGTCACGAACCCGCCCTATGTCGTCGGCCTCTCGGCCAAGGTCGCCGCGATGCTCAGCTTGTTCCGGAACGACAGCGACGGCGGCGAGACCGAGCTGATGCTCGATCGTAACGGCAATGTGCGCGTGCGCTGGACAGCCAGCGGCGGCGGCCTCGCGACGCCGGAGACGCTCGCGGCCGATGCCCTAACCGTTGCGCGCTTTTCAGGGGCCGCGCCGAATCACGCCGGCCACGGCGGCTAGCGACGCTTCAGCGCCGCAGGCGGCGCCAGAGCAGCGCCGCACCGACGACCAGGACAATGCCGAGCCAGGAGACGTCGAAGACGAAGGCGTCGCGCGCGATCGCGACATGGACCGCGGGCGCACGCAGGAAAGCGAGGAACGTTTCCATGGTCAACGCGCCCTTCTATCCGTCGCTTTTCTTCCGCATCAGGAATTCGCGGCCGATTTTGACCAGCGGCTTGCCGTCATATTCGACGATGTCGGCGGTGGCGTAGGTCTCGTTCCACGAGTCCGGCAGGTACGAACCTGTCCCCACCACATCAATAGGCGCTTCGGCGATCGACATCGCGCGGCACTTGGCCGGCGTGAAGCCCGACGACACCACGATCTT
>JAGXBG010000079.1 GCA_018971215.1 Alphaproteobacteria bacterium | reverse complement strand
GCCACCTTCGAGATATTGCAGCGCGCGGACATGCGCCTCGGCCAGATCCTGGACGTGGATGTAATCGCGTACGGCGCTGCCATCGGGCGTCGGGTAATCGGTGCCGTAGATGGCGATTTCGGCGCGCTGCTTGAGTGCGGTCTGCAGGATCAGCGGAATGAGATGGGTCTCGGGCTCGTGGTTCTCGCCGATCTCGCCATCCGGATCGGCGCCGGCGGCATTGAAATAGCGCAAGGCGGCGAATTTGAGGCCGTAAGCGGCGTCGAGCCAATGCAGCGCACGCTCGACCATGAGCTTGCCTTCGCCGTAAGGATTGACTGGGCGCTGCGGCGTCTCCTCCGCAATCGGCACGCGCTCAGGCACGCCATACGTGGCGCAGGTCGACGAAAACACGATCCGGCTTGCACCCGCCTCGCGCATCGCCTCGAACAGGCCCAACGTATTGACGACGTTGTTGCGGAAATAGAGGGCCGGCTCGCGCACCGATTCCTCGACATAGGCGAAGGCGGCGAAGTGCATCACCGCCGCAATACGATGGCGTTTGAGCGTGGCCGCCAGCAGGACGCGGTCAGCCAGATCACCCTCGACCAAAGGCCCCCAGCGCACCGCGTCGCGGTGGCCGCGCACCAGGCTGTCGTACGCTATGGGCTCGTACCCCGCCCGCGCCAGCGCCTTGCAGGCGTGGCTGCCGATATAGCCGGCGCCGCCGGTTACCAGGATCGTCTTGGTCATGCGTTCCCTGCGAGCGACAACGGGCCGGCGCGCCCAATTGTTCCGGAAGAGCTTGTCTCTACGACGGATTCCGGCCGCCGGGCAAGCCGGGCGGGGTCCGAGCAAATCGATGCGAGATCCCCAACGGGACGGCGATCTGGCCGATGGCTGACTCGCGCACGAAGCACCATGTCAGGCCGGCGAGCACGGTGACCAGCCACCACCAAGCCAGCTCACGGCCCAGCCAGTAGACAAAGGCCAGGCTGGGCAGAGCAGCCCGGACCGCATCGCGAAACAGCTCGCTCCACATTAGACACACGGCGATGCCGGCCGTGGCGCCGAAAATTCGGCTGAGCGATCCCGCCGTCGAACGGCCCAACTTCATCAGGCCGGGCAGAACCAGCAGCAGAAATATGCCGCGATAGACAACGTTCTGACCGGCAAAGAAACAGCCGACCAGGAGCACGGCACCGACCGTCAGAAACGTGGCCTCGCGCGGCGGCAGCTGCCGCCAGGCGTCGTGCGACCGGATCGCCAGCGCCAGCGAGCCCGCGAGCGCGGCGAGAACCAACGGCACTGCGACGAGGGCCGGGACGATGCGCGAATCGATCATGGCCAGCCCATCGGGCAGGTTCCGGGAATTGAATTGGTCACCGAAATAACGGGACTCCGGCAGATGCCCGAACGCCAGCGCCAAGTCGGCGTGGTAGGCGGCGGCAAAAATCGCGCCCAACGCTACTGCGCCGACAGCGATCACGGCAAAACGCCGTGGGCTTTCGCGCAGCGCCAGAATGAACAACGTCGCCGGATAGTATTTGACCAGCGCCACGGCGGCGATCACGGCGTAGCCGGCGAGCCGCGCCCACAAGGCGCGCTGCATGAGCGCGGCGATCGCAGCGGCGGCCGCGAAGATCACGAGGTCGATATTCGCCCGCTCGGCGCCGAACACGACCGTCGACGACAGCAGCGCCAGGATCATGAGCGCGACATCTGCCACACGGCGCGGCATCGGCAGCAACAACAGCGACAGCATGAACAGGCCGTTCACCAACAGGCCGGCATAGGGCGTAGCCGCAAGGCCCGACATCCTGGGCACGGCGGAGAGCAGCAGCGGCGAATACTGGAACAAGCGCCCCAGTACATCGCATGGATTGACGACGTAGACGTTGACGCCCTGGTGCCAGCACGCGCTCGACGCGACGACGCCGTGGATGTCGACGAAGGGGAAGGCGAACGGAACGACCCCCCAGGCCGACATGATCGATTCGTAGAGCGCCGTGTGGCCCGTCGCGCGTACCGTCCCCACCGCGGCAAACGCGGCGGCAAACGCCGCAGGCAGTATCAGTCGGAGGTAGCGGTCAGACCTGTCCATGGGCGGTGCATTATCCTGTGGCCACGGTTATTAACGGCCACCGAATGGTGCAGCGGCATTCGGCCCACACTCCGACGACGGACAGAGAGACGCGCCGCAACCCCTTCATAAATCTGTGCTTTGCTTGATTTTGCGGGGCCATTGGGGTTTAGTCGCACCGGTCCCGACGCGGCTGGGTGCGAACTGCAACAAGGTTACGCCGCGGGGCAATTGCGGTCAATTCAAGGCACGCGGAATTTCGGCCGCGGTGCCACGTTCTTAGCTTCGACGAGCAGGAGTTTGCGGAATGCGGATTGCGGTCATTGGCAGCGGCTATGTCGGCCTGGTTTCGGGCGCATGCTTCTCAGAATTCGGCGTCGAGGTCACCTGCGTCGACAATGACGCGGCCAAGATCGCGCGGCTCCAGCGCGGCGAGATCCCGATCTTCGAGCCCGGACTCGACCAGATCGTCCAGTCGAACGCCGCCAACGGCCGGCTGCACTTCGCGACCGACCTGGCCAAGGCGGTCGAAGGCGCCGACGCGGTGTTTATCGCCGTCGGCACGCCGTCGCGGCGCGGCGACGGCCACGCCGACCTGTCCTATGTCTTCGCCGCCGCCGAGGAGATCGCCAAGGCGGTGAAGGACTACACGGTCGTCGTCACCAAATCGACGGTGCCGGTCGGCACCGGCCGCAAGGTCGCCGAGATCCTGCGCAAACACTTGCCGGAAACCAAATTCGACGTGGTCTCCAATCCAGAATTCCTGCGCGAAGGCTCGGCGATCGAAGATTTCATGCGGCCGGACCGCGTCGTCATCGGCACCGACAGCGAGCGCGCCGCCGGCGTGATGAAAGAACTTTATCGACCGCTCTCCCTCATCGAGAAACCGATCCTGTTCACCTCGCTCGAGACCGCCGAGCTGATCAAGTACGCGGCCAACAGCTTCCTTGCCACCAAGATCACCTTCATCAACCAGGTCGCCGATCTGTGCGAGAAGGTCGGCGCCGACGTCCAGGACGTCGCGCGCGGCATTGGCCTCGACGGCCGCATCGGCCGCAAGTTCCTGCACGCCGGACCGGGTTTCGGCGGCTCGTGCTTTCCCAAAGACTGCCTGGCGCTGGTCAAGACCGCGCAGGAATTCGGCGCGCCGCTCGGCATCGTCGAGACGGTGGTCAAGGCGAACGACGGCCGCAAGATGCATATGGCCGAGCGCGTCATCCAAGCTTGCGGCGGCAGCGTGAAGGGCAAGACCATCGCCGTGCTCGGATTGACCTTCAAGCCCAACACCGACGATATGCGCGACAGTCCGAGCCTGGCGATCGTGCCGGCGCTGCAACAGGCCGGCGCGACGATTCGTGCTTTCGATCCCGAAGGCACGGAAGAGGCGAAGAAGCTACTCACCGGCGTCACCTTCTGCGCCGGCAGCTACGAGACGATGGAAGGCGCGCACGCTCTCGTCCTGGTCACCGAATGGAACGAATTCCGCGCGCTCGACCTCGACCGTGTGAAGTCGCTGCTGAAGACGCCGACCATCATCGACCTGCGCAACATCTATAAGCCGGCCGACATGGCCGAGGCCGGCTTCCACTATTTCAGCATCGGCCGCCGCGCCGCGGCGCCGGCGCGCCAACGCCTTCAGGCCAAGAACTGATCGGGGACACCCCATGGCTTCGACGCGCAAACGCATTCTCGTCACCGGCGGCGCCGGTTTCCTCGGCTCGCATCTGTGCGAACGGCTGCTGGCCGAAGGTAACGACGTGCTGTGCGTCGACAACTATTTCACCGGCCGCAAGGACAATATCGGCCATCTCCTCCATCAGACCAATTTCGAGGTGATGCGCCACGATGTCTGCTTCCCGCTCTACGTCGAAGTCGACGAGATCTACAACCTCGCCTGCCCCGCTTCGCCCATCCACTATCAGTTCGATCCGGTGCAGACGACCAAGACCAGCGTCATCGGCGCCATCAACATGCTGGGCCTGGCCAAGCGGGTGAAGGCCAAGGTGTTCCAGGCTTCGACCTCGGAAATCTACGGCGATCCGAGCGTCCATCCGCAGACCGAGGATTACCGCGGCAACGTCAACACGCTCGGCCCGCGCGCCTGTTACGACGAAGGCAAGCGTTGCGCCGAAACGCTGTTCTTCGACTACCTGCGTCAGCACAAGCTACGCATCAAGGTGGCGCGCATCTTCAACACTTACGGCCCGCGCATGCATCCGAACGATGGCCGCGTCGTGTCGAACTTCATCGTCCAGGCGCTGAAGAACGAGGCGATCACCGTCTATGGCGACGGCGAGCAGACCCGCGCCTTCTGTTACGTCGACGATTTGATCGAGGGCTTCATCCGGCTGATGGGTTCGCCCGATCCGGTCACCGGACCGATCAACCTGGGCAATCCGGTCGAGACTACGGTCGGCGAATTGGCCGAAAAGATCATCGCCATGACCGGCTCGCGTTCGAAGATCGAGCGCCGACCGCTGCCCGTCGACGATCCGGTGCAACGGTGCCCGGACATCGGCCAAGCGAAGCAGATCCTCGGCTGGCAGCCGCGCGTGCCGCTCGAAACCGGTTTGCAGCACACCATCGCCTATTTCGACCGGCTGCTGACCGAGCGCGGCGAGAAACCCGAGCCGACGCTGCGCGTCGTCGGCTGACGCCTCAGTCCTTCACGTTGGCCGCGGCGAGCGCCGCTTTCTGGCGCTTGGCGAGCACCTTCTCGTCGAAATCCGCGATCAGCTCGTGGAACATGCGGTGCCAGTTGATCTCGGCCTTGAGCCGCAGGAACACCGAACCGAGGCCCACCGCGGCGCGATCCATGAACACGAACTCGCGCGGCGGCTTGACGCCGCCGAGGCGGCGGATATCCGCATGCACCGTCTCCGCCACATCGCGGCCATAGGCGCCCGATCCGTGCTCCTGGATGCGGCGCTCGCGGTTCTCAAGCAACGGCTCGTAGACGTAGCGCGCCCAGCGATTGAGCGCGGCGATCATGTCGCGCGATAGGCTCTTGAAGCCCCAGGTCTCGTAAGCCGAGATCGCCAACTCTTCGTCGTTGTGGTCGAGCGCGTGGTAAAGGTCGATGACGC
Organism: Alphaproteobacteria bacterium; assembly: GCA_018971215.1. Lineage (GTDB taxonomy): Bacteria > Pseudomonadota > Alphaproteobacteria > ATCC43930 > CGMCC-115725 > REEB95. The sequence goes on along the minus strand of JAGXBG010000079.1, from coordinate 5,873 downwards.
CGCGCACGAACGGCGGCGGAAAGACGCGGATACAGCCGTAATCGAGCAGGTTGACGCTCTGATCGCGCCGCACGGTGTAATTGCCGAGATGTGGATCGCCGTGGATGACGCCGTAGTAGTAGAACGGCACGTACCAGGCGCGGAACATGTTGCGCGCGATCTGGTTGCGCACCGCGAGGCTGCCTTCGCTCGCGACGTCGACGAACGGCCTTCCTTCGAGCCAGCTCATGGTCAGCAGCCGCCTCGTCGACAGCTTGGCGACGTATTCCGGCACGTGGACGCCGGGCTCGTCCGCCAGCATCGCGCCGAACAGCCGCATGTGCGCCGCCTCGCGGCGATAATCGAGCTCTTCGCGCAGCCGCGCCGCGAGTTCCTTCTGCACTTCGCCGGTATCGATCGCGCGGTCGTAACGCTCGAACAGCGCCAACACGATCTTCAACTGCTGGAGGTCGGCCTCGACCGCTGATTCCATGTCGGGATATTGCAGCTTGCAGGCGAGATCGGCTCCGTTGAGACCGGCCGCGCGATGCACCTGGCCCAGGGACGCGGCATGCGCCGCCTCGCGCGTGAAGCTCTTGAATTTCGACTGCCAGTTTTCGCCCAACTCGCTCGCCATGCGGCGCTTGACGAACGGCCAGCCCATCGGCGGCGCGTTCGATTGCAGCGTCGCCAGCTCGTCGGCGTATTCGTGCGGCAGCGCATCCGGCAGCGTCGCCAGCAGCTGCGCCACCTTCATCAGCGGGCCCTTGATCGCGCCGAGCGAGGCCTTCAGATCGGCGGCGTGCCGCGGCCGATCGAGCTTGAGGCCGAGGTAGCGCGAACCCGCCAGGCGCGCGGCCAAGCCGCCCATCGCAGTCGAGACTTGCGCATAGCGGCGCACGCGGCGCGTGAGATTGTTGCGGTCGGCCATGACCGGCGGAGTTTCTCCGGGCAGCGGCGCACTGTCCACCGCCAAAACGATGTGAAAAACGCTGGCGGGGTTGCGCGGTTCCGGCCAAGCTCGCGCACGCAGCGGAGACAAGCATGACGGCCAACGCACGCGCGATCGACATCCACAACCACGTCGTGCCTGCGGACATCCCGCCCTATGCCGGCAAGCACGGCGGCAACCGTTGGCCGCAGATGGCGCCGTGCGATGCGCGTCACAAGAACGTGATGATCGACGGCAAGAACTTCCGCACCGTCAGCGACCAATGCTGGGACGTCGCCCGGCGCATCGAAGTCATGGACGCAACCGGCATCGGCGTCCAGGTGTTGTCGCCGATGCCCGAACTGCTGTCCTATTGGTTTCCGGCCGAAGACGCCGTCGCCTTCAGTCGCGTCGTCAACGGCGCGATCGCCGAAATGGTGGCGCGCGCGCCGACGCGTTTTGCGGGACTGGGCATGGTGCCGCTGCAAGACCCAGAGCTGGCGGCGCGCGAGCTCGAACGGCTGATGCAGGACGGCTTTCGCGGCGTCGAGATCGGCACCAACGTCAACGGCGTCGCGATCGGCGATCCGCGGTTCGAGCCGTTCTTCGCCGCCGCCGAGCGGCTCGGCGCCGCGATCTTCGTCCACGCGCTCCATCCGGCGAGCCTCGAGCGCATCGTCGGACCGCCGCGGCTGGTGCCCTTCGTCGCCTTCCCGGGCGAAACCAATTTCGCCATCTGCTCGCTGATCACCGGCGGCACGCTGGAAAAGCATCCCAAGCTGCGCCTCGCCTTCAGCCACGGCGGCGGAACCTTCGCCATCGTACTGCCGCGCCTGGCCCAGGGCTGGACAATCTCGCCGGCGCTGCGCGAGATCATCAAAGTCAACCCGCGCGAAACCGCGCGCCGGCTCTATTACGACACGCTCGTCTTCGAGGCGAAGACCATCGGCTTCCTGATCGACATGTTCGGCATGAGCCAGCTTTGCGTCGGCAGCGATTTTCCATTCGACGGCGGCGACAAGGAGCCGCTGCGCGAGATCGCCAAGCTTGCGCTCGGCGCCGCCGACTTGGCTGCGCTACATGAAAACAACGCCAAGCGGTTCCTGGGCCTCGCCTAGCCCATCGCCTCGAGCTGGTCGATGAAGCCGGCAACAACGCCGAGGCCCTTCTGCCAGAATTTCGGGTCGGAGGCGTCGAGGCCAAACGGCGCCAGCAGCTCCTTGTGGCGCTTGGTGCCGCCCGCGCGCAGCATGTCGAGATATTTCTCGGCGAAGCCCTGCGCCGCGCCCTGGTAAACCGCATAGAGCGAGTTCACCAGGCAATCGCCGAAGGCATAGGCGTAGACGTAGAACGGCGTATGGATGAAGTGCGGGATGTAGGCCCAGTACCAGCGGTACTCGTCCTCGAATCGAATTGCAGGACCAAGACTTTCTTTTTGAACGTCCAGCCAGATCGCGGCGATGCGCTCGGCGGTCAATTCGCCCTGGTGGCGCTCATCGTGGACGCGGCGTTCGAACTCGACGAAGGCGATCTGCCGCACCACGGTGTTGAGCATATCCTCGACCTTGGCGGCGAGCATCGCCTTGCGCCGTTTCGCGTTCTTCTCGCCGGCGAGCAACGCCTGGAACGTCAGCATCTCGCCGAACACCGACGCGGTTTCGGCCAGCGTCAGCGGCGTATCCGACATCAGCGCGCCGCGCGGTCCAGCCAGCACCTGGTGCACGCCGTGGCCGAGTTCGTGCGCGAGCGTCATCACATCGCGCGTCCGGCCGAGATAATTCAGCAGCAGATAAGGATGCGCGCTCGGCACCGTCGGATGCGCGAAGGCGCCCGGCGCCTTGCCCGGCCGCGCCGGCGCGTCGATCCAGCGGTTGTCGAAGAAGCGCCTGCCGACGTCGGCCATCGTCGGCGAAAACGCGCCGTAAGCGCCGAGCACGATGCGTTGCGCTTCCGGCCAGGGCACCAGCTTGTTGTCCTGATCCGGCAGCGGCGCGTTGCGGTCCCAATAGGGTAGCGTCTTGACGCCGAACCATTTCGCCTTGAGGCGGTAATAGCGGTGTGCCAGCGTTGGATAGGCGCCGCGCACCGCCGCGATCAGCGCGTCGACGACCTCGTCCTCGACGTAATTGGCGAGATTGCGCGCCGAGATCGGCCGCTTGAAGCCGCGCCAGCGATCTTCGATTTCTTTGTCCTTGGCGAGCGTATTGGTGACCAGCGCGAAGAGCGGCGCATTGTCGCCGAACACTTTGCCGATCGATTTGGCCGCGGCCTTGCGCGTCGCACCGTTCGGCTCGGACAGCAGATGGAGCGCCTCGGCACTCGTGAGATGTTTGCCTTTGACCGGGAACCGCAACGCGGCATTGGTCTCGTCGAAGAGCCGCGTCCATGCCGCACGGCCGGCAACCGCCTTCTCGTGCAGCAGCTTTTCAAGCTCGTCCGACAGCTGGTACGGCCGAAACGCGCGCAGATCGCGCAGCCACGGCGCGTAATGCGCGAGCTCGGGCGCACGCAATTTCTCGGCGAGTGCCTTGTCGTCGACGCGGTTGAGCTCGAGCGTGAAGAACAGCAGCCGGGTCGAGATGTCGGTCGCTTTCTCCTGCATGTTCTGGAAGAAGCGGCCGTTCTCTGGATCGCTCTGGTCGTCGGCATAGCGCAGCGAGGCGTAGCTCAGCACGCGGCCGAGCAGCTCCTGGATGCGCTCGTATTCGCGCACCGCGGCGCCGAGATCGACGCCCGCCATGCCGGCGAGTTTGCCTTGATGCGCCGCCTGGAAACGTTGCGCCGCCGATGCCGCTTCCGCGAGGTCGCGCTTCAATTCGGCGCTGTCGGGACCCGGATAGAGGTCATTCAGGTCCCATTGTGGCAGGCGGCCGAGCGTCCGGCCTGGTTGCCGTTTCGCCGAAGATCGTTGCGCCGTCATGTTCCGCCTCGCCTGTCGTGTTGCGTCCGCCTGCCAGGTCGCCCTTATACGTAGGCCACCGGGAAATTGACGCCAAGGCGCAAGCCCTGTATTTCGCAGGGGTCCGCGAGCCAGAACGGCGTCGATTCGGGGACCGATGGATTACCACAGCTGCCCCAACCTCGCCGCGATGTTTTTCGCCGAAGCGGCGCGTCAAGGCGACCAGCCGTTTCTCTGGGCGAAGCAGGGCGGCGCCTACCGCGCATTGAGCTGGCGCGAGGCGCGGCGGCAAGTGATCGATCTCGCCAAAGGCCTACGCGCGCTCGGCATCGGCCGCGGCGACCGTGTCGTGCTGGTCGCCGAGAACCGTCCCGAATGGGTCATCGCCGACTTCGCGATCATGAGCGCCGGCGGCATCACCGTGCCCGCCTATACGACACATACGGTCGACGACTATCGCCACGTCATGACCAACTGCACGGCCAAGGCGGCGATCGTCTCGACCGCGGCGCTGGCGCGGCGCGTATTGCCGGCAGTCGCGCAAGCGCCGAGCGTCGTCGCAGTCCTGACGATCGAACCGCCCGACGCCGATGTGCCGACGCGGATTGCACCGCGTTCGTGGCGGGAGGTGCTCGAACTCGGTGCCGCCGCGTCGGGCACCGTCGAGGATTGGATCGGCCCGATCGGCCGCGACGACATCGCCTGCCTCATCTACACCTCGGGCACGGGCGGCGCCCCCAAAGGCGTGATGACGACGCACGGCAATGTCCTCGCCAATTGCCGCTCGGCCTTCGCCCTGCTCGAGAAGGTCGGGCTCGGCCACGAGATTTTCCTGTCGTTCCTGCCGCTATCGCATTCCTACGAGCACACGGCCGGCATGATGTTTCCGATCTCGCTCGGCGCCGAGATCTATTTCGCCGAAGGCGCCGAGACGCTGGCCACCAATCTGCTCGAGGCGCGACCCACGATCATGACGGCGGTGCCGCGGCTTTACGAAGCATTCCACCAGCGCATCCTGCACGCCGTCGAACGCGACGGCGGATTCCGGGCGAAGCTGTTCTTCAAGGCGCTGGCGCTCGGCCGCAAACGGTACGATCAGCCGAAAGGTCTCGGTCCCGTCGAGCGCATCGCGGACGCCATCCTCGACGTCCTGGTGCGTCGCAAAATCAAGGCACGCTTCGGCGGCCGGCTCAAGGCGATGGTCTCGGGCGGCGCCGCGCTCAATCCGGAAATCGGCCGGTTCTTCCTCGCCCTCGGCCTGCGGCTGTTGCAGGGTTACGGCCAGACCGAAGCGGCGCCGGTCATCAGCGCCAATCCGCCCGACCGGATCAAGATCGACACCGTCGGTTTGCCGGTGCTCGGCGTCGAAGTCGGCTTCGCCGACGACGGCGAAATCCTGGTGCGCGGCGACAACGTGATGAAGGGCTATTGGAACGATGCCGCGGCGACGGCCCGCGCGCTCGACGGCGGCTGGCTGCACACCGGCGATGTCGGCCGGCTCGACGGCGAAGGCTTCCTGGTGATTACCGACCGCAAGAAGGATTTCATCAAGACGTCGGGCGGCGAGATGGCCGCGCCGGCGCGCATCGAGGGTTGTCTGACCCTGCAACCCGAGATCGGCCAGGCGATGGTGGCGGGCGACCGCCAGCCTTATCTCGTCGCGGTGCTTGTGCCAAGCGCGCGCCTGATCGAAGAGAGCGCGCGCCGGCATCGCGCCGCTGCCGGGACGCCGTTGGCCGAGCGCCCCGACATTCGCGAAGCGCTGTCCGCCGCGGTGACGCGCGCTAACGCCTCGCTGTAGGCCTGGCGAATGACGTGGCGCCGGATTTTGAGCGTCGGCGTCATCTGGTGATTGGCGGTGGTGAACGGTTCGTCGGCGAAGACGAAGCGGCGAATGCGCTCGAACGATGCTAGCGAGGCATTCGCGCGCGTCACCGCGGCGGACAACGCTTCGCGAATGTCGGGGCGCTCGGCCAACGGCGTCTCGGCAGTGGCGCGATGCCGGCGCGCGCTCTCTTCGATCAGGCGCGCGCTCGGCACGAGCACCGCGACGAGATAAGGCTG
>JAGXBG010000078.1 GCA_018971215.1 Alphaproteobacteria bacterium | reverse complement strand
AAACCGCGTGCCAAGTCCGCCGACCGGAAACACCGCCTTACGTATCCGCGTTCCCATAACCTTGCGCCTCCTTAATTTTCCCATACACGTACAGCCTCGGATCGATAGACGGAGCCAGACGGGGAATATTCCCGAACGCCGCGCGCCAGACCCAAAAATGTCACGCCGATTTCTGGCATCTGCTTTGTTTTGGGTGGTCGGTAATAACCGTTGGTCGGTAATAGCCGTTGTGATTTCCGTGTGATGGAGCGCCGACGAGAGTCATCGACGTGCGTGCCGCGGATGTCGAGTGGTTCGGCGCAACTTAGAGGCCCTGGCAAAATTGTGACCGACGCCAATCGCCTCAGAACTCAGTACATTCAGTAGATTCAATTTTCGTGCGTGAGAATCAATTTGCGTATGCGCACCATGTTTGTCGACCGAGCGTGAAAAGATTATTCGCGGTTATTGCGTCGAGAGCATGTCAGCAAATGCAAATGGAGCATTATCGAACACATATTAAACACACCTTGCTTCGCGCAAGGTTGTTAGCGTTTCGTCGCTGAGCCGAGTGGCTTCGCGCAAAAGATTTTCTCGCAGCGCGCCGCGCGAATTTTCTCGGAGGGTCTTCTTTCTCCAGTCGACGAGAATGAGTGAAGGAGGAGGATGGTGATGACTGCTACGACTTTTCCCCATACACCGTGGCACTACGACAATCGATTTGGCCAAGCGGCAGATGCCCACGACTGGCCTCGGCTGCATGCTGCGGCAGTTGACCGGTACAACAGCGCGGAAATCTATCTGCCCAAATTCAAGGCCCCGGCAGAGGGGATCGTCAAACGGCTTGTCGATCTCTGGCTAGCCGCCGCGTTGCTCCTCGTCCTGTCGATTCCAATGCTTGTCATCGCCGCGCTCGTGCGGCTCGATGGCGGTCCGGCACTTTTCGGTCACAAACGGATCGGCGCAAACGGCAAAACGTTTGTCTGTTGGAAATTCCGCACCATGGTGACGAACGGAGACGAGGTGTTGGCCCGAGTCCTCGCTGCCGACCCTGTCGCGCGCGCCGAATGGAACCGCGATTTCAAGCTCAGGTCCGATCCGCGGATCACGCGCATCGGCAATATCTTGCGTCTTACCAGCCTCGACGAGTTGCCGCAGCTCTTCAACGTCCTCGTGGGCGAGATGAGTCTGGTCGGCCCTCGTCCCATCGTGCGTGAGGAAATACGGCGGTATGGGGCGGCTTTTCACGATTATGCGCGCTGCCGGCCCGGCATCACCGGGCTCTGGCAGATCAGCGGCCGCAACGACGTCGATTATGGCTGGCGTGTTCACCTGGATCAGGAATACGCACGCCATTGGTCCGTCGAGACGGATTGCCTTGTATTGCTGCGTACCGTTGCCGTCGTCTGTCAGGCGCGAGGTGCCTATTGAGCGCGCCCGGATGGTTGCATCGCGTCGGATGGCGCCGTTCCCTATGGGCGGCGCTCGTCGTCCTTTCCGGCGCCGTGGCGCTCAGCAGTTGCGGCGGCACGGCCAAGACTGACTTGCCGGCGTTGCCGCGGGTTTCTAATCCGCAGCCCGGCATGATCCCGCAGCTGCCGGCCTACAAGGTGCAGGTCGGCGATGTGCTCGACGTCAGACTGCTTCTCAATCCCGAACTTGACGAAGAAGAGGTCGTCAGGCCGGATGGCAAGATTTCCACGACCGTCGCCGAAGATGTGCCGGCTTATGGGAAGACCCCGTCCGAAATTTCGGCGGAACTACGCGAGCAATACAGGACCACGCTCAAAAATCCGCAAATTACGGTCGTCGTACATTCATTTGCGCCTAATCGGATCTATGTCGGCGGTGAGGTCGTTAACCCGGGCGAATTCGTCACTGTCGGTCCCAATCTCACGATCAGTCAGGCGATCGCGCGCGCTGGTGGCGTGAAGCTCAGCGCCGATCGTACCGAGATTTTCGTGATCCGCCGTGGACCGAACGATACGCCGGAGGCGTTCTCGGTCGCATACAAGGACGTCATCTCGGGCAACGATCCCACGGCAGACGCCCGGCTGGCGAATTACGACATGGTCTACGTACCACGTACCGGCGTGTACGAGGTTTACACCTGGTTCAACCAGTTCGTGCAGCAATTCATCCCGCTCAACTGGGGCTTCTCGTACAACATCAATCCCGTGGCGACTGGGCATTGACGATGGGAGCGGTGGACAGAAACCCGGATGTGTTGGGTTCGGCAGAACGGCGATGATGCAGTTGATGCCATTTGGCCTGTTGACGATTCTGTTCAAGCACAAACGGGCGGTGACCCGCGTGTTCCTGGCGATCGTTTTGGGCGCCGGGCTGTATCTCCTGTTTGCGACGCCGAAGTATGAATCGATGGCCCAGCTCGTCGTTCGGTTCGGCGACCGGTCGATACCCGACATCAGTCGGGGACAGCCCACGGAAATGACGCCGTCGGATCGCCGCGAGATCGTGCTCGCAAATGCCGCGATCCTGGGAAGTCCCGACCTCGCTCAAGCGACAATCGAGGCGTTCGGTCTCAAATCCATCTACCCCGACATCGTCGCCAATCCGCCCAGCCGCGGCACGCCCATGGACGAAGCCGTCAAGCAGTTCCGCGACAATTTGGTCGTCAGCGTCGGCAACGAGGACAACGTCATTTCCGTTTCCCTGCTTCATCCTGACAAGACGCTGGCGCCGAAGCTCGTCCAGAAGCTGATCGATCTCTATATCGCCCGCCAATCGGCGGTGTATCAGAACCCGCAAAGCGACTTCATGAAGAAGGAGGTCGCGGACGCAAACGCTCGACTCGATCGCGCTCAAAGCGCGCTTGAGACATTCAAAGGGACGTGGAAGATCACCGATTACGACACCGAGGTTGCCGATCTCCTGAAACAGCGCGGCGACGTCGATTCAAACCTGCGTACCGCACAGGCCAATTTGGCGCAGTCCGTGCAGCGCGAGAAGCAGTTACAAGCGTTGATCAAGAGCGTGCCGACGCACATTCCCGCGCCGGCGAGCGGTGAGAAATATCGTGCGTTGGACGATGCCGAAACGCGGCTTTCCGACCTGACGTCGAAATACAGCCAAATGTCAGCAACCTATAACGTCAACGGTCCGGCTGTGGCGACGCTCAAGGCCGGCATTGCCGGAGCGAAGGCGGATGTGGAAGCGCGCCGGGTCGAGCTCAGCAAGCGGTCGTTGACCGATGCGAACCCGGTCTACCAGAACTTGCAGGAGGATTTACTCCGGACGTCGGCCGACGCCGAGAGCAACGCCGAGCCGGTCGGCATCCTGTCGGATCAGCTTCGCGCGATCAATACGCGGTTGAAAGACCTGCAGGATCATCGCGGCCAATTCAACGATCTGACGCGCGAAGAACAAATCGCCGAGAACACCTACCGGTCGCTCTCGGCCCAGTACGAGGATGCGCGCGTCAAAGACAACCTCAATCTGCAGCGGATTACCCCTGCGACGGTGATCAGCGCGCCGACCGTGCCGTATAAGACGGCGCGTCCGCGGAAGCTCATTACCCTGTTGACCGCGATCGTCGGCGGCGGAATTTTGGCGATTGCCACGGCCCTGGCGCTCGAGGCGCTCGACGACCGGTTCACCACCGCCGAGCAGGTGGCCTACCTGCTCGACCTTCCCATCCTTGCCAGCTTCGGCTTACGGCAGCGTCGCGTTGTGCGAGCTCTCATCGCCCAGGGAGCGACGAGATGAAGAAATCCAATGTCGCGTTTGCGGAATTCCCGGGACGCGAGCCGCAAGACAAGGGGCGGCCGATCGCCGAAATCAAACTCAACGCGCCCAGCGACCTGCCGGTCATCGATTTGATAGAGCTCTACGCCAGCATCGAATACGGTCTGTCGGGCGAAAGCGGCCGCGTCGTGCAATTCGTCAGCGCCACGTCGGGCTTCGGCAGCGAACAGATCGCACTTGAGATGGCGTGGGCGGCCACCAAGGCGCTGGGCAAGCGGATATTGCTCGTCAATTGCGCGCGCTTCGCGTGCAACCGTCTGCCGGAGCGGTCACATCGCGATTCGGTCATCCAGCTCGCGACGGTCGAGAACGGCATGGTCAAGGTCGCGGGTCAGGAGCTGTACCTCGCCGATTTGCGCAACGGTCTGTCTGGCACGGAGCCGATGACGTCGCTTGAAGACATCGACGACGAAGTCGAGAAGCTGCGCGGATTTTTCGACATGATCGTCATGCTGGCGCCGGCGGCCGATGTCGATCCGCTCGGCGTTGTCATGGCGCGTCACGTCGACGGAAGTGTAATCATCATCGAGGCCGAACAAACGCGGCGTGCCGCTGCGATCCGGTTACGCGAGGTTCTATCGCGCTCCGGCAACCCGGTCGTCGGCGCGGTGCTCAACAATCGCCAGACCTACATTCCGGCGTGGTTGGCGCGTTTCTTTTAACTGGCTCTGCGCATCGGGCTTATGCACATTTTGGTCGCCAACAATGTTTATCCCCCGATCGTCGCGGGTGGTGCCGAACTGATCGTCGCCTATCTCTGCGAAGAACTGGCACGGCGCAAGCATCGGGTGACGGTGGTGTCGACCTGTGCGCCGGACATGGAACCTTATCCGGTCGAGACGCGCAACGGCGTCGAAGTCATCCGGTTCTTCCCGTCAAATGTCTACTGGTCATTCAACCGCGTCGGCGAGCCGCGTTTGAAGAAGCTGATATGGCACGTACGCGACGCTTGGAACACGGAATCCAGCCGCCGCCTGCACGCCGTCATGGAATCGGGGCGCCCCGATCTGCTGCATACTCATGTCATCGATGGTATGTCGGCTTCGATTTGGGGGCGCGCGCATCGCGCCGGCATTCCGGTGATCCATACGGCGCACGATTATCACCTCTTATGCCCGCGGGCGTTTCTGCTGAGCAAACAATGGCAAATCTGCTCGCGGCCGACGATACCCTGCCGGCTGTATCGGAACTGGCACCTTGGGACCACGCGCTACGTCGATTTGTTCGTGAGCCCATCGCGGTTCCTGCTCGATCTGCACAAACAGGCGGGTATCCGACCGCTCAATAGCGCGGTCGTGCACAACGGCATTCCGTTGCCGGACAACATCGTCCAGCTCAACGATCACCATGCCGCAGGCACCCGGACGCGCTTCATCCTGCTGACGCGCCTGACCGTCGAAAAAGGCGTGCGGGTCGCGCTTGCCGCTATGGCTCAAGTGCCGCGCCGCCTCGGCATCGAACTCACCATCGCAGGCAAAGGGCCGCTTGAGGAAGAGGTCCGCGCCGCCGCGGCGCGCGATCCGCGCATCCGCTTTATCGGCTTCATCGAGGGCGAGGAAAAATACCGGGCGCTGACCCAGGCGGGGTACCTTTTGCTCCCGTCGCTTTGGTACGAAAACGCGCCCGTGGCGATCATCGAGGCAGCCGCTTATGGGCTCGGGGTCATCGGCAGCGCGATCGGTGGCATTCCCGAATTCATTGAACCGAACCGGACCGGGTTGCTTTTCCCTCCTGGCGACGCCGAGTCGTTGGCGAATATCATGATTCGCCTCGCACGCAGCCCGGCGATGCTTCCGGCGCTCGCCGATCATGCACGGGCATTGGCCAAGCGGTTTACGGTCGGCCGCATGACCGATGCGTACGAACGGCATTATGTAGCGCTGCGCAGCGGCGGCACGGCATTCGCAGCCGCGAGCTAAGATGCGGTGCGTGATCGGTATTGCGGTCTGCGTGCTCGCAGCGACCGTTGCAATCCGAAGCTCCGCCGAACCGCTTCCCGCCGATTCAGGCATCGTGAATGTCCGGGACTACGGTGCCAAGGGCAATGGTCGGGATGACGACACCGCCGCGCTGCTGCGGGCGATTGCCGCCAGCGGCGGCGACACCGGACCGGCGTTCTGGCAGGACCGCATCGTCTATCTGCCTGATGGGACCTATCGCGTATCGGGAACGCTTCTGAAGCGATACGCCGACGGCAAGTTTGCCTCCGGACTGATTTTGGTTGGGCAGTCGACTACTGGCACGGTGATCCGCCTCAAAGACGACGCTCCGGGATTCGGCGATCCGCGGCATCCGAAGGCGGTCATTTTCACCAGCTCGAAACTTTTGGACGGCACCCCGACAAGCGGCGGCAAGGATTACATCGCACGCGGCGAAGGCAACGACGCTTACATGAACTCTGTCGCAGATCTGACCGTCGACGTCGGCAACGGCAACCCCGGTGCGATCGGGATCGATTATCTTGCCAACAATATCGGCGCAATACGCAACGTGACGGTGCGCGCGCCCGACGGCAGCGGTGCGATCGGAATCGCCATGACCCGCAAGTGGCCTGGTCCGGCGCTGCTCCAGAATGTCACGGTCGACGGGTTCGATACCGGCATTGCCGTCGCGCAGACGGAATACGGTCTGACCTTCGAGCACATTCGCCTCGAAGATCAGCGGGGCGCCGCCATACGCAACGACCAGAACGTTCTCGCCCTGCGCGATCTCACGGTGGAGGGGCGTGCGCCTGCCATCGTCAACGCGGGCTCCGAGGGATTCATCGCTATCGACGGCGGCCACTTTAGGCTTGCGGGCGATCCCGTTGGCATCGCCAACGCGGTTGAGAATGCCGGCGTGATCGTGACGCGGGGTCTTGCGCTCGACCGCAATCCGCCGGCTGATGCGCTGCATCTTACCGGCGTGCTCGAAGGATCCGCGCAATGGCGGCCGACGGTAGAGCCCGCATGGCTGCCGCAGCCGGTCGACGATCCGCCGCCGGTGCACGTTCCGGTCGCGCAATGGGCAAATGCGACGCGTTTCGGCGCGGTCGCCGATCCGTCGCGGGATTCAACGGATGGATTGCGCCGCGCGCTCGCTTCGGGCGCGGCTGTCGTGTATCTCCCGCACGGTATTTACTCGATTTCCGGTACCATCGATCTACCGGCGTCCGTCCGGCGCATTGTCGGCATAAATTCGACGATCAGGATCGTCGCCAACCGTCCACCTGGCTTCGACCGCGGCAGGGGCATGTTCCGCGTCGCCTCGACCGGTCCGCCGGTGTCGATCGAGAACGTGGCTTTCGACAACAGCAACCGCGGCGATCAACTCGCGATCGAGATATCCGGTCCGCGCGACGTGTTGATCAGGGACGTGGTCGCGGCCGGCGTGACGTTGCTCGATCGCACACCTGGCGGTGGGCGCGTATTCATCGAGGATGTTTGTTGCGGCCGCATCCAGATCGCGGGGCCGCACGCGGTTTTGGCGCGCCAGCTCGATACCGAGGGCGGCGGCGTCAGGATCACAAATCTTGGTAGTCCACTTTGGATCCTTGGGCTTAAAACCGAAGGCGTTTGCACGATCGTCGACAACCGTGACGGTGCGCACACCGACATTTTCGGTGGCCTGGTTTACATGGTGCGCGACAGCGGTGGTGATACCGTTCCCGCTTTCCGCAATTCCCGCGCCAATCTTTCGGCATCCTTCACCGAGGAATCCTTGCGCATAAGCAGCCGGTATAGCGTCTACCTGGCCGATGAGGCCGGTACAGCCCTTGTTCGTCCGTCTGCGTTCCCGGCGCGTGGGTTCGGACGCCTCATTCCCGATCTGACCGCCGGCTCGGGCCAGAGCGTCCACGCGGTTCAATAGGGCCGCTTTACCTCGTACGGGTCGACGGCCTTCGGTGGCGTCGCCGGCGTTGCCGCGATGCACGCGCCGTGGACACGGTTCGCTTCGACATTGCAACTACCCAAATCCGGATAAATGCACGATGCGGCCACGCCCCCTTGGACGACGCAGAATGCGTCGCCGCCAGCGGGTGTCTTGTATTCGTCCGGATTGGCCGCGCATCGCCCGCCCTGGCGATTCGCTTCGCGCTGGCAGGCTCCCGGATCGAAGTAGAGACATTGCAACGGCACGCCAGTCATTTGCAGACAAAACGGCGCGGCCCGTGCTTGAGACACGAACGACGCGACAGGCACGAACGACGCGACAATGAGGACGCTGATCGAGATCGCTTTGCGCATCATGGGGTCACCGCTGTAAATGCCGGATGGCGCCGGCCATCAATCCTAAGAGCACGACGGAGCTGGCGGCTTGAATGCCGCTGTAAAGCAGAATCGCGTTCGGAGCCGAAACCTTGTTGCCGATGCAGAACGCGAAGGTTGCCACAATCAGCAGCAATCGACCGACCTGCCAACACGCAGCCATGGTCTGCTTTTCCAAGAGCTGCAAAGTATGGAAAACCGGCAGTACGACGGCATGCGCGAGATAGCCGATGCTCATCGCCTGTAGATAGATGACGGCGTCGCCCCATCTGGCGCCGAAGACCGTTGAGAACAGCAGTGCGGCGGCAAGGTTGGTGGCTCCGACCCACGCCAACGAGAGCAGGAACTGGCGGCTGATCACTTGGTAGAACCGGCGCCGGAAGTGGCCGGGATCCGACGTCACGGTCTTGCCGGCCTCGCCCATAAAAACCTGGAGGATCGAGGTGCCGACCAGGGACAACGGCCGCGCGACGATGCGCTCAGCCAAAAAGATGAAGCCGGCGATCCGGGCCGAATATTGGGTCGTGACCATCATGTAAAGAAGCTGGTCGCCGCCGGCGGCGTCGATGAGCGCCGCCCAGCTGGCGATGAGTGGGAATCGGCGATAACGCCGCGCTAGGGCAACCATGCGCCGGAGCGAGATTGCGCTCAGCAAACCCCGACGCGAGCGCAGAACGTGATGAAACAGGCTCAAAGTGCCGGTCGATTGCCCAAGGATTGAACCAAAAAGGAGACCGGGCGCGCCGACGCCCGCGACGCCCAATCCGATCTGGCTCGACGGACCAACAATCCCCTGGTAGAGGCGCGTCCAGGAGATCGACGGATAAGCGCCCTGACGGGTTGCCAGGTAGAGCGCGACGTAGTAGCCGCCGAGACAGAGAAATCCCAAGACCAGCAGACCGCGATACACCGCGACGTGCCACGCGTTGATTGGCGTCGGCCAAAATTCTTCCAATATCCTTTCGGGAAAGGTGAACGCCGCAACCGCCATCAGTGCCGTGGTGAAGGCGAGGGCGCAGATACACACCGCGACCAGATTGATTGCGTCTTCGTCCGAAGCCGCGAGCGGCACGGCGAGTTCGAACCGTAGCGACGCGATGACAACGAAGATCGTGAGGAGTGCGGAATAGACGCTCAGGATGCCGACCTGCTCGGGCGCATAAATTCGCGTCAGAATTGGCGACAGGACGAGGCTGACTGTCTGCCCGGCGGCGGCGCCAGTCAGCATGATTGATACGTTCTTCAGGAACGGCCTGCGGCCCAGCATCGCGCGCAAACGCTGCCACAGCGCGACGGCGGAGATCGGAGGCAGCAGTCCTAGAGTGCTGCGGCTTGAGTCTGACGCGTCCTGCATGCGCGAACTGCTGACGCGATTGAAAACCAATTCGGCATTCGTCCGGCGAGAAAAAGCTCGGGTCACAGCGATGTCACATTGGGGCGACGGACGATGTCACACCGCGGCCACGATAATTGGCGTGAATTGGCAGTGGACGGGAAGGGTAGCAGTCCGACGGCGGCTGAAAAATGACGGTGGAAGTCGCGAACCGGTTTTGGGGAACGCTTGACCTCCGGGCCCGGCGTGTTGCGCTGTCCGCAACGTTCCTCGTCGGAGCGCTTGCGCTCTATGCCGTGCTGCGGGCGATGCTGCTCACGACGGCGAGCCGCGGGCCGATTGGCTGCCTCGGCCTCGACATCGTGACCTTCGCGGCAGCGGCCGTATTCGTTGGCATACGGCACGACGAGGTGCCATCGCTGCTGCGCCCTCTATTGCGCGGAATTGCCGCCGTGGTCCTGGTGCAGGTTGCCCTCGACGGTGCGGCGCTGACCTACGCGCCGGCTTACATGACGTCGGGCGAGCCGGGCGCTTTCTTCTTCGGCGGCTCGGCAATTGGCGTGGTGTCGGGGCTATTGGCGTTGTGGCGGCCCAGCTTTGCGGTGCCGCTGCTCTTTCATTATGTGGCGTTCCGCCACCAGCTTAATCGCATCAGCGGCGTTCCAGTCTCCGAGACCGATTATCTCAGCATGCTCGATATCGGGGAGTTCGTTGTCCTCGGTTCGCTGGCAACCGTCTTTGCGACGCGGCCGCGGAACGCGGCACGACTACTGCCCGCCTGGGCGGACGGCGCCGCGTTGCGGAATTCGGCGTGTGCGCTGATCTGGGCCTGGGCGGTCGGCGCGCATCTCGGCAATTATTTCGTCTCCGGCTGGACCAAGGTGCAAGCCGGCGGCGGCGATCCGCTGTTCTGGCTCCTGCACAATCCGACCCAAACCTCAATTCTGATCGGCCTCGAGCGCGGCGACAATCCGCTCGGCGCTTGGCCTTGGCTTGTCCAGCTGAGTTGGAACGCGATCGTCACGGGCGGCGTTGTGCTCAATTTCTTTGTCCTCGGCATTCAGCTGGCGGCGCCGCTCGCGATCTTGCGGCGGCGGCTGCTCATGGCCTTCACGGTGCTGTTCGATCTGTTCCATATCGCGGTCTACATGACGCTTGGCGCGCTGTTCTTATTCTGGATCGCGGTGAATGTTCTCATTTATCTTTCGGCGAAACGGATAAGCGACAAGGCGCTGACGCCGGCGATGCAGGCGGTGACGCTCCTGTCGATACTCACCGCACATTTCTTTTTCTATACCAGCCACCTCGGCTGGCTCGACGGCGCGAAGCTGGCAAGTCCAAGTGTCGTCGCCGATACCCGCGACGGGCGGCGCGTGCCGGTGCCGTCGGTGTTCTTCGGCATGCTGTCCTATTCGATCGCGCAAACCGCGATGTACGTGCCGGACGACAATTTCCCCATGCGGCTTGGCGGCAATACCTACAACCCGACGGAATGGAAGGACGCCCAATCCTGTGGCCCGCAAATGATTCATCACCAAAGCACCGGTGTGACGCTCGATACGGTCGAGACCATGATTCGACAGACCGATGCGGCGATGCGGCGCCGTCCTTTCGTCAAAGATGCGGACCTGTACTACATCTATCCGCACCACATGGTTGCCAATCCACTGGTGTTCGAGCCGTTCAACGCGCTCACGATGAACGACATCGTCCGCTACCACTATGTCGTCGACTCGGTTTG
>JAGXBG010000077.1 GCA_018971215.1 Alphaproteobacteria bacterium | reverse complement strand
CCGAGATCGATCCATTCGGCGTCGAGCTCGAACTTGCCGGCCTCGATTTTCGACATGTCGAGAATGTCGCTGATGATCTCGAGCAGGTGCGCACCGGCGTCGTGAATGTCGTGAGCGTAAGCGAGATAGCGCCGGTCGCCGAGCGGCCCCATCATTTCGCCTTGCATGACCTCGGAAAAGCCGATGATCGCGTTGAGCGGCGTCCGCAGTTCGTGGCTCATATTGGCAAGGAAAAGCGATTTGCTCCGGTTAGCGGATTCGGCGGCTTCCTTGGCGCGGCGCAGCTCGCCCTCGGCGCGCCGGTTCTCGGTGATGTCGACATAGACACCGACAATGCCGCCCTCGCTGGTCTTGGCCTCCCAGATCCGGATATGCCGGCCGCCGCCGACGATGATCTCGAACGGATTGCCGGGATTGCGGTGGCGCGCGAGGCGTTCGGTGACCCAGTCGCGCGGCGGTTCATCGCCGCCGAAGGCGCCGAAATGTGGGCCCATGTGAACGATGCAGTCGGTAAACTTGGCACCCGGCCGGAGCAGTTCGGCGTTCTCGGGCAGAATCTCGCGCAACAGCGCGTTACACAGCACCAGCTGGTCGTTGCTGTCCCAGATGGCGAAGCCGGCGCCCATCTGCGTGATCGCATCGCGCAGGCGCGACAGGCCGGCGTTCATGAGACCGTACTCGTCGCGCATGATCTCGTGCGTATGCGCCAAGACGCGGCGCTGGCGGTCGAACTGGAGATAGGCAGCGTCGACCAAGGCGAGCAGCGTCTCGAGGTCGGTTTCGCCGTCGGGCGTGTCGCGGCGCGCGCGGTTGAGCTGGCGTTCGAGCAGGCGATGCATGTCAGACCTCGGCGATCGTGGTGATCGTCATGGTCTGATTGTGCAGGTCGCAGAACGGCGAGTTTTCGAGCGGCGCAATTTCGCCGTACGAGTAGAAGCCGGTCAATTTGCACGCCGCGCCGAGGACGCTCTTGACCGCCTCGACCTCATCGGCGATTTGCTGGCCCAACAGCAACTTACGGCCGATGCAGCTGACCAGGATCGCCAGTCGCGCCTGTGGAATCGCGGCGCGCGCGGCAGCGCGGCCGGCACCGGCGATCAAATTGTCAAAGTGACCGAGCATCAGTTGGGCGACGTAATTTTCGGGGACGGAACCGGCGAAGACCATACCGCCGCTGGCGTTGTCGACGCCGATCACGGTGCGCACCAGCGCCGCCTCGGGCTTGCCCGGCGGATGGATGCGGAGCGGGCAGAGCAGCGCGCTCGCCGGCAAATTGTCGGCCTCGGGGCCGAGATATTTGCGGTAGAGCGCGAGCGCCGGTTGATCGTCGAGCTCGTAGAGCACCGTTCCTTGGGCGCGCGTGATGACGCGTTCGGGGCCGACAGTGTCCCAACCGCCGAAACTGCCGAAACCCAGGCACACCTCGTCGCCGTAGAATCCGAGCGCGGCCAGCCGGCCGGGCACCGGATTGGCGTTCAAGCCGACGCGCGTCGAGACGAACCGCGCGCCGTCGCCAGCGAGACCGCCGGTCACGGCGATGTCCGGGCCGAGTACCTTCTGGATGCCGACAACCAAATCGGTGCCGTTAACGTGCGTGCCGTCCGACAGGACGAAAACGCCGCGCAAGCCGGCACGCGGCAAACCGCCGGCCAATCGCCGGCCGGCTCCTTCGGAACCGCCTTCGCCTTCGATCGTCGCTTCGGCAAAGGCGAGACGCGTATGGGCGAATTCGATGGCGGTGGCGACGATCGTGCCGTCGAGCACGTCGACGTCGGCGATCTCGCCGCCGGTCGTGCATCCGAGAATTGCCGCGCCGGGATAGAGCGCGCGCAATTCGGCGAAGCGCTTGCCGTCGTCGAGCGTGCCGGGCGCGGCGAAAAACAGCACCAACGCCGGCGCGAGCATTCCGTCCGAGGCGGCGACGCGCCAGCCCGTTCCTATTCGCCAAACACGTTGTTCGATCCGCATTGCGCGTTCCCTGTCGGGACCGAGCCTGAGATCCGATCAAAAGACACGAATCGGCTTAAAAAACCCGTAATGCCGGAAACGCATCACGGGCGTTTACAGAAAATTTGAGCAGTATTGCGTGCGGCGCCACTGCCGCCGCCTCAGTTGCCGGTCTGCAGGCGCTCGACCAGCTCGCGCACGGTCGGAATGAAGCCGTTGGCGTAGAACGGATCGACGGCAAAGCGATAGGCATTGTGCCCGGAGAACATGAGCTGGAACTCGACGTCCTCGCTGTGCGCGATGTTCTGCAGCGTCTTTTGGATGCAGAAGCTGCGCGGATCGGCTTTCTTGCCCGTGGTGCCTTCGTCGTTCTGCGCCCAGTTGGAGAACAAGCAGGCCGAGAGGCAGCCCATGCAGTTGATCTGGTCGTTGCGGATCTCGAACGCCTTGCGCGGCGTCACGAAGACCAAGGTCGAATCCGGCGTCCGCAACGCCTCGGTGAAGCCCTGGGCGATCCAGGTGAGGGCGCGTTCGCGATCGTGCGGCGTGACATAGACGACGCGCTTGCGCGCGCCGACTTCGAGTGTCGCCAGATGGTCGCCCACCGCCTCGATCGAATAGGGAATCTGACGCTCGGACCGCTCTTCGAGCTCGGCGAGGAAGTTGTTGCGCACGGCCGAGGAATAGAACCCGGTCGGGCTGAAGCGTTGCAGCTGGATGTCGCCGTCTTTGAGCGTCAGCAGCTTGTGCTTCCAGGCGTCCGAAATCGGACTTTCCTTGGTGAGCAGCGGCCGGGTTCCGAATTGGAAGGCGATCGGACCGAGATCGGGATTGTCGATCCAGTCCTCCCATTCGCGCAGGCACCAGACGCCGCCGGCCATGACGATCGGGACCTCGCCGAGGCCGAACTCGCGCATCATCTGGCGCAACTCGTAGACGCGCGGGAAGGGCGGCTCCGGCCGTTCGGGATCTTCGCTGTTGGTGATGCCGTTGTGGCCGCCGGCGAGCCACGGATCCTCGTAGACCACCGCGCCTAGCCAATCGCGGAACTTGTGGTAGGCGCGCTTCCATAAGGCGCGAAACGCGCGCGCCGACGAGACGATCGGATAATAATGGACGCCGTAACGCGCGCAGATCTCGGCGATGCGGTAGGGCATCCCGGCGCCGCAGGTGACGCCGTTGACGAGGCCTTTGGCGCCGTCGAGCACGCCGTGGAGAATGCGCTCGGCGGCCGCCATCTCCCACAGGATGTTCATGTGCAGGCGGCCTTGGCCGGACGCCCGCTCGTAGGCGACGCGCGCCTGATGGATGCCGCCGGCGATGGCGTAGCGCACCAACTCCTCGTGCCGCTCGCGCCGCGTCTTGCCGCGATAGAGCTGCGGGATGGTGCGGCCGTTCGGGTCCTTCGAATCGGCGTTGACGCCGGAGAACGTGCCGACGCCGCCCGAACGCGCCCAGGCGCCCGAACTTTCGCCGTTCGAGATCGAAATGCCCTTGCCGCCTTCGACCAGCGGCAGGACGTCGCGACCCGAAATCCGCAGCGCATTGAGCGCTTTCACGCGTTTCCCCTCTCTGCCGCCGCGCCTGCCCCACGGCCTATCTGGGACAAGACCGCGCGACGGTCAATCCCGACCGATCACTCCGCCGGCGTAGCCTTGGCGGCGTCGCGCTGGCGGCGATCCTCGGCCAGCTTGGCGCCGATGTCTTCGCCGGTCGCCTGATCGACCTGTTTCATCGACAGCTTGACCTTGCCGCGATCGTCGAAGCCCAGCACCTTCACCTTCACCGGGTCGCCGACCTTGACGACGTCGGTGACCTTGCCGACGCGATGGGGGGCGAGCTCGCTGATGTGGACGAGGCCGTCCTTGGCGCCAAGGAAATTGACGAAGGCGCCGAAGTCCATCGTCTTGACCACCTTGCCGGCGTAGATCACGCCGACCTCGGGCTCGGCGACGATGCCCTTGATCCAGTCGATCGCCGCCTTCGACGCATCGGCGTCGACCGCCGCGACCTTGATCGTGCCGTCGTCCTCGATGTCGATCTTGGCGCCGGTGACCTCGCAGATCTCGCGGATCACCTTGCCGCCCGAACCGATCACTTCGCGGATCTTGTCCTTGGGGATGTTGATCGTGGTGATGCGCGGCGCGTTCTGGCTGACGCCTTCGCGCGCATGGTCGAGCGCCCGGCTCATCTCGCCGAGGATGTGCAGACGGCCGTCGCGCGCCTGGGCGAGCGCCACCCGCATGATCTCCTCGGTGATCGAGGTGATCTTGATGTCCATCTGCAGCGCGGTGACGCCCTGTTCGGTGCCCGCCACCTTGAAGTCCATGTCGCCCAGATGATCCTCGTCGCCGAGGATGTCCGACAGCACGGCGTAGCCGCTCGCCTCCTTGATCAGGCCCATGGCGATGCCCGCGACCGGCCGCTTCAAGGGCACGCCGGCGTCCATCAACGACAACGAGGCGCCGCACACCGTCGCCATCGACGACGAGCCGTTCGACTCGGTGATCTCCGAGACCACGCGGATGGTGTAGGGGAAGCTTTCCGCCACCGGCAGCAGCGGATGCACCGCACGCCAGGCGAGCTTGCCGTGGCCGATCTCGCGCCGGCCCGGCGAGCCCATGCGCTTGGCTTCGCCGGTCGAATAGGGCGGGAAATTGTAGTGCAGCATGAAGTTCTGGCGGAACTCGCCTTCGAGCGCGTCGATGATCTGCTCGTCCTCGCCGGTACCGAGCGTGGTCACCGCCAGCGCCTGGGTTTCGCCGCGCGTGAACAGCGCCGAACCGTGCGCCCGCGGCAACACGCCGACTTCGACCGAAATCGGCCGGATCGAGCGCGTGTCGCGGCCGTCGATGCGCGGCTGGCCCTTGAGGATGGCGCCGCGCACGATGTCGGCTTCGAGCGACTTGAACACCTTGCCGGCGAGCGTGCGTTCGGCTTCGTCGGGAAAGAGATCGACGAGCTTGGTTCGCGTCGCTTCGAGCATGTTCGAGCGCGCCTGCTTCTGCCGTTCGGCATAGGCGGCGGCGATATCGGTGGAGACCGCCGGCGCGAGCCTGCCCTTGATCGCCTGTTTCTGGGCGTCGGTATCGGGCAGCGGCCACGGCTCCTTGGCGGCGGATTCGGCGAGCTCGATGATCGCGTCGATCACCGGCTGGAAGCCCTTATGGCCGAACATCACGGCGCCGAGCATGACGTCCTCCGACAGCTCCTTGGCCTCGGATTCGACCATCAGCACGCCGTCCCGGGTGCCGGCGACGATGAGATCAAGCTCGGACAGCTTGACGTCGTCGATCTTCGGATTGAGGACGTATTGGCCGTCGATGTAGCCGACGCGCGCGCCGCCGATCGGCCCCATGAACGGAATGCCGGACAGGGTCAGCGCCGCCGAGGTGCCGACCATCGCGACGATGTCGGGATCGTTCTCCAGGTCGTGCGACAGGACGGTGCAGATGACCTGCACCTCGTTGAGGAAGCCGGACGCGAACAGCGGCCGGATCGGCCGGTCGATCAGTCGCGAGGTGAGAACCTCTTTCTCGGACGGACGGCCTTCGCGCTTGAAGAAGCCGCCCGGAATCTTGCCGGCGGCGAAAGTCTTTTCCTGGTAGTTGACGGTCAGCGGGAAGAAATCCTGTCCCGGCTTGGCCTGTCGGGCGCCGACGGCGGTGCACAGCACCGAGGTCTCGCCGTAGGTCACGAGCACGGCGCCATCGGCCTGCCGCGCCATTCGTCCGGTTTCGAGCACGAGGCGTCGACCGCCCCAGTTAAGCTCCTTGCGATACACGTCGAACATTGTCGGTCTCTCTCTCTTTTCTCTCTCGGGTGAAAGGGGTGGCAACGGGCGGCGCGCGATGGAAGTCCATCGCCGCGGCATCGCCCGTGCGTTTGGTCATCATGGCCGGCGTCCGCCGGCCGGTGGACCGCGGTCTCAGCGGCGCAGTCCCAAGCGGTCGATCAGCGCTTCGTAGCGCGCGGGGTCGACGCGCTTCAGATAGTCGAGCAGGCTGCGGCGCTGACCCACCATGACCAGCAAGCCGCGGCGCGAATGGAAATCCTTGGTATGGGTCGACAGATGCTCGGTGAGCTTCTGGATGCGTTCACTGAGGATGGCGACCTGGACTTCGGGTGAGCCGGTGTCGCCCTCTTTGCGCGCGTATTCGGAAATGAGCTCCTGCTTGCGCGCCACGCTAATCGACATCGGGAATGTCTCCTTCGAATTCAGATATTCAGCACGCGCAGAGGGCGAATTCCCCCGGTCGCGACTTCGGCGAGCGCCACCAGCTTGCCGCCCAACGTTGCACAGACCGTCGCGCCGTTGCCGATTTGTGAGAGGCACGCCCAATCTTGCGTGCACAACGGCGTCACGGCTTGGCCGCAACGCAGGGCTTTCGCCTGGTCCTCCGTCAGGGCGAGCGCCGGGATGTCGTCCAGCGCCGTCTCGAGCGGAAGCAAATGCCCGGAAGCGGCCGGACTATGCCCGAGGGCGGCCAGATTATCCAGGGAAATCGCCTGCTTAAGGGTAAACCGGCCGACCGCTAAACGCCGCAAATCGGTAACAAAACCGTGGGTTTCCAACGCCTCGCCAAGATCGCGGGCGAGGCTGCGAACATAAGTGCCGGGGCCGACTTCGGCCTCGAAGACGGCGTGGTCGCGGTCCGGGATCGCCACCAGATTTAGGCTGCGAACCTCCACGGGGCGGGCGGCAAGGCCGGTCGCGGAACCGGCGCGCGCCAAAGCATAGGCGCGCTTTCCGGCCACCTTGATCGCCGAGAAATCGGGTGGCCGCTGGCTGATCGCGCCGATAAAGCGCGGCAAAACGCTGCGAATCTCGTCGGCCGAAGGCCGACGATCGCTTCGGGCGATCACGTCGCCCTCGGCATCGTCGGTGGTCCGCGCCTCGCCCCAGGCGACCGTGAAGCGATAGAGTTTCGTATCCGCGACAATAAAGGGCACGGTCTTGGTCGCCTCGCCAAGCGCGATCGGCAGCACGCCGGTCGCCAGCGGATCGAGCGTGCCGGCATGGCCGGCCTTGTCGGCGCCGAAGGCGCGCTTGACCGCGGCGACGGCCCGCGCCGACGTCAGGCTCAGCGGCTTGTCGAGGATGACCCAGCCGTGGACACGCGTCGCATCGGCGTTAGCTGGCATCGCCGGTTTTCTTAGCCGACGGCTTGGCGGCCGCGATATCGCGCGCGACCTCCGGCCGACGCAGCAGTGCGTCGATCTGGCTCGCATGCTCGAATGAGGTGTCGAGCGCGAAATGCAGCGCCGGCGCGTAGCGCAGCTTGACGGCGCGTGCCAGCTCGCGGCGCAGATAACCTTCGGCGCGTTTGAGCCCGGCCATCACCTCGGCCGCATGGCTGCCGCCCAACGGCACGACGAAGGCGGTGGCGTTCTTGAGATCGGGCGACACCCTGACCTCGGTGACGGTCAGGGCGATGCCCGCCAAGGCCGGATCGTGCAAGCCGTGCTCGAAGATGCGCGCCAGTGCGTGGCGCATTTCCTCGCCGATGCGCAGCGGCCGCGGACTCTGCTCAGATTTCGCCATCGCGACCCTCGCGATCGCCGGCGCGCCGTTACAGGGCGCGGGCAACCTCTTCGACCTCGAAGCACTCGATAACGTCGCCCTTCTCGACGTTATCGTAGTTCTCGAAGGCCATGCCGCATTCGGTGCCTTCGCGCACTTCGCGGACCTCGTCCTTGAAGCGCTTCAGGGTCTTCAGGCTGCCTTCGTGGATGACGACGTTGTCGCGCAGCAGCCGCACCTTGGCGCCGCGCCGTACCAGGCCTTCGGTGACCATGCAACCGGCCACCTTGCCAACCTTGCTGATGTTGAAGACTTCGCGGATCTCGGCGTTGCCGAGGAAGCGCTCGCGCCGCGTCGGCGCCAGCAGGCCCGACAAAGCGCCTTTCATGTCCTCGATCACCTCGTAGATGATCGAGTAGTAGCGGATCTCGACGCCGTCGCGCCGCGCCAGGTCGCGCGCCTGCGGATTGGCGCGAACGTTGAAGCCGATAATTACGGCGTTCGACGCCTTGGCCAGGATCACGTCGCTCTCGTTGATGCCACCGACCGCGGCATGCAGCACGCGCACCGCGACCTCATTCGTGCCGAGGCCCTTGAGCGAGGCGTTGATCGCCTCGAGCGAGCCCTGCACGTCGGACTTGACCACCACGGCCAGCTCCTTGGCCGTGCCGGCGGCGATCTGCGAGAACATCTGCTCGAGCGTGCCACGGCCGGCAGCGGCGGCGGCCTTCTGGCGGCGCAGCCGCTGGCGGTATTCGGTGATGTCGCGCGCCTTGGCTTCGCTGTCGACGACGATGAAATCGTCACCGGCGAGCGGCGTGCCGTTGAGACCCAGCACCTCGACCGGCGACGCCGGTCCGGCTGACGTCACGGTCTGGCCGCGATCGTCGATCAGCGCACGCACGCGGCCCCACTCGCCGCCGGCCACAAAGATGTCGCCGGTCTTGAGCGTGCCGCGCTTGATCAGCACCGTCGCCACCGAGCCACGGCCGCGCTCGAGTTTGGCCTCGATCACGCTGCCTTCGGCGGCGCGGTCGGGATTGGCCTTGAGGTCGAGCACTTCGGCCTGCAACAGGATGACTTCCTCGAGCTTCTCGAGGTTGATCTTCTTGGTCGCCGAGACCTCGACATCGAGCACTTCGCCGCCGACATGCTCGAGCACGACTTCGTGCTGCAACAGGTCCTGGCGCACGCGGTCCGGCTTGGCATCCGGCTTGTCGATCTTGTTGATGGCGACGATCATCGGCACCTTCGCCTCGCGCGCGTGGCGGATGGCCTCGACCGTCTGCTCCTTGATGCCGTCGTCGGCGGCGACCACCAGCACGACGATGTCGGTGATCTGCGCGCCGCGCGCGCGCATCGCCGTGAAGGCCTGGTGGCCCGGCGTGTCGATGAAGGTGATGCGCTGGCCGTTCTTGAGCGCCACCTGATAGGCGCCGATATGCTGGGTGATGCCGCCGGCCTCGCCCGAGACGACATCGGTCGAGCGCAGCGCGTCAAGCAGCGAGGTCTTGCCGTGGTCGACATGGCCCATCACGGTCACCACCGGCGGCCGCGGCTTCAGGCTTTCTGGCGCATCGGCCTCACCGACGAGGCCGACTTCGACGTCAGCCTCCGAAACACGCCGGACCTTGTGACCGAATTCGGTGACAACGAGCTCGGCGGTGTCGGCGTCGATGTTCTGCGTGATGGTCGCCATCACGCCCATGTCGAAGAGCTTCTTGACCACCTTGGCGCCCTGCTCGGCCATGCGGTTGGCGAGCTCCTGCACCGTGATGGTCTCGGGAATCACCACTTCACGCGCCTGTTTGACCTGCGCGTCCTTCTGCAACAGCTGCTGCAGGCGCAGCTTCTCGCGTTCGCGCTGACGGCGGAACTGCGAGACGCTACGCGTCCGCTCTTCGCCTTCCTCGTTGAGGGCGCGGGTGACGGTGAGCTTGCCGCGCTGTTTTGGCTCGTCGCGGCGCGGCGCAATCGCCGGCCGCTTAGCGCCCAGGCCAGGACGCCGCGCGCGGTCGTCTTCTTCCTCTTCGACGATCTTGACCTTGCCGGCGGCGGACAGCGCCGCCACCTTGGCGGCAGCGGCATCGCCGGCGCGTTTGGCCACTTCGCGGCGGGAAATCTCCGCCGCCTGCTCGGCCTTGCGCTCTTCGGCGCGCTTTTCGTCGGGGCTGCGCGCTTCCACCTTCGGCGCCGCAGCCGCGGGCGGTGGCGCGGCGGCGCGGGCCTTGGCGAGTTCCTGCTCGCGTGCGACGGCCGCGCGCGCTTCGGCGGCGGCCTCTTCCTCGGCTTTGAGCGCGCCCTTGAGAGCGCGGGCGCGGCGTGCCGCCTCTTCGGGCGTCAGGCCATGCGGCAGCACGACGCCGCGGCGGACCGGCGTCGCCGGTGCGGCGGGCGTCGCCGGCTTGGGCGTCTCCTTAGCGACCGTCGGCGTCGCTTCCGGACGTTCGGGCAGAAAACCCGTTCCGGGCGCGGCGCGTTTGCGGCGGACTTCGACCTGCACGGTCTTGGAGCGACCATGCGGAAAGCTCTGCCGCACCGATCCGGTTTCGATCGGCTTGCGCAGCTCAAGCTTGCTGCTCGGGCGTCCGCCCAGCGTCAACGGGCGTTTTTCGTCGCTGTTATCAGCCATTGCGCTCCAAAACCTTGACCTTCGTAGCCTCTTTCGCGGCGTCGCGGAAGCCGGCCAACCGAGCCTGCTCCGCGACGAAACTTTCAGCCAGCCGGCCCTTGAGCAACGCCGCATGGACAACGTGCTCGCGCGCGAAGGCTTGGCCGAGTTCGGCGGCGGTCAAACGATCCGTCACCGGTAGGCCGCGCGCCAGGCGCATGAGCTTGCCGCGGCCGTCGGCCGAACCGTCGGACGCCTCGACCAGCACGGCGACGCCGCCGTCGCGCACGGCTGCTTCGACCTGGGTGAAGCCGGCAACCGCCTGCCCGGCGCGGCGCGCCAGACCGAGGCGCTCGATCGAACGCCGCACCAAAAGAGCCTCGACCCGATCGTCGAGGTCCGCATCCGCCACGACATCCTGCTTCGCCGCGCGCGCGAAAAGCCGCTTCGACACGGCGGTTTTCACTATATCGCGGGCAGGGGTCAACCACAAACCGCGGCCCGGCAACCGGCCATCGACATCCGGCACGATGCGACGTTCGGGATCGACGACAAAGCGCAGCAGACTGCCGCGATCGCGGCTTTCGCCGGTCACCAGACAGCGGCGCAATGCGTCGCCGTCGCCGACGGCGGCGCGAAGACGCACGCCGGCACCCGGCGCCGTCCTGTGATCATGCGCGGGTCGTGCGGTCATCGTTCGTTATTCCGCCTTGGCGGCCGGCGCCGCCGCATCGGCGGCGGGCTGTTCGGGGAACCAGTGGGCGCGCGCCTTCATGATGATGGCATTGGCATCGTCGGCATCGAGCTTGATCGCCGCGCCCTGCGCGATCTCGACCAGCTCGTCGCCGGCGAGATCGGCCAGGTCGTCGAGCGTCTTGACGCCTTTCTCGCCGACGGCCACCAGCAGCGCCGGACTCATGCCCTCGACCTGAGCCACGTCGTCGGTGACACCGAGCTCGCGCCGGCGCGTCTCGTGCTTCTCGTCGCGCTGCTTGATGAAGGCGAGCGCGCGCTGTTGCAGTTCCTTGGCGACTT
>JAGXBG010000076.1 GCA_018971215.1 Alphaproteobacteria bacterium | reverse complement strand
CGCGCCGGTCCATCATCGCCGCCGCATGTGCACCTTCGTCATCCTGCGCCGGCCCGGTCATGATTGGCCAGTCGTCGTCGGCGCCAACCGCGACGAAATGATCGGCCGCCCCTGGCAGCCGCCGGCGCGGCACTGGCGCGACCGGCCGGAAGTCCTCGCCGGCCTCGACGAACTCGCCGGCGGCTCGTGGTTCGGCGTCAACGAGCACGGCCTGCTCGCCGGCATCCTCAACCGCTTCGGCTCGCTCGGTCCGGCGCCCGGCGCGCGTTCGCGCGGCGAACTGGTGCTCGAAGCGCTCGATCACGCCGACGCGGCGGCGGCGGCGCATGCGCTTGCCGATCTCGATCCCAAGGCCTATCGCACCTTCAACCTCGTCCTCGCCGACAACCGCGAAGCCTTCTGGCTCAAGCACGCCGATCCGTCGGGCGCGCAGCCGCTCGCACTGCGCGAGATCACGCCGGGCCTGGCGATGATTGCCGCCGGCGATCTTGACGACGAGACGTCCCGGCTCAAGCGTTATCGGCCGCTGTTCGAGCGCGCCAAGGCGCCCGACCCAACGGCCGGCGACTGGTCGGCATGGGAGAAGCTGCTGGCCGACGACCGGCCCGATCCGGCCGACGGCGCTGGCAATTCCATGCGCTTCCTGACGCCGGAAGGCTTCGGCACCGTATCGAGCGCGCTCGTGGCCTTGCCGGCGCCCGGCCGGCGCAAGGCGAAATTCCGCTTCGCCGCCTGGCAGCCCAAGCCGGCGCCGTGGTGCGACATTCCGGTGTGATTTGCCTGTGAACGACTCGGTGTTTGCCCGCGCGGCGGCGTTGGCGCGGCGGGTCGCGCTTGCTATATAAAGTCTTGCCTCTCTTTTCTTTTTCTTTTCCTGCCGAGGCGGCCATGACCAGACGCAAACAGATCTACGAAGGCAAAGCCAAGGTGCTGTTCGAGGGCCCCGAGCCCGGCACCCTGGTCCAGTATTTCAAGGACGACGCCACCGCCTTCAACAACCAGAAGAAAGGCACGATCACCGGCAAGGGCGTGCTCAACAACCGCATCAGCGAATATCTGATGCTGCGCCTGGCCGAGATCGGCGTGCCGACGCACTTCGTCCGCCGGCTCAACATGCGCGAGCAACTGGTCAAGCAGGTGCAGATCATACCTGTCGAAGTTGTGATCAGGAATGTCATCGCCGGCTCGCTCGCCAAGCGTTTTGGCCTCGAGGAAGGCGGGGCGCTGCCGCGCTCGATCGTCGAGTACTATTACAAGAAGGACGAGCTCGGCGACCCGATGGTGTCGGAGGAGCACATCACCGCTTTCGGCTGGGCCTCGACGCAGGATCTCGACGACATCATGCAGCTGTCGCTGCGCGTCAACGACTTCCTCACCGGCCTGTTCCTCGGCATCGGCATCCGCCTCATCGACTTCAAGCTCGAATTCGGCCGGCTTTATGAAGGCGACGAGATGCGCATCGTCCTCGCCGACGAGATCAGCCCGGACAATTGCCGGCTGTGGGATCTGAAAACCAACGAGAAGCTCGACAAGGACCGTTTCCGCCGCGACCTCGGCAAGGTCGAGGAAGCGTATCAGGAGGTCGCGCGCCGGCTCGGCCTGTTGAACGAAGGCGCGTCCAACGACGTGCGCACGCCGCAGGTCGTGAAATAGTGATCAAGGCGCGCGTCCAGATCATGCCCAAAACGGGCGTGCTCGATCCGCAGGGCAAAGCGATCTCGCATGCCCTCGCCTCGTTGGGATTCAGCGGCGTCGGCGAAGTGCGCCAGGGCAAAGTCATCGATCTCGAACTGAGCGAGAGCGATCCGGCCAAGGCCAAGCGCACGGTCGAGGCGATGTGCGAGAAGCTGCTCGCCAACACGCTGATCGAAAGCTACCGCGTCGAGATTCAGAACTAGGTTCTGCACGATTTTTGCAGGGCGTGGGGAATGACCGGACCGTTGACCGGCAAGCGCATCGCGGTGCCCGAAAGCCGCGAGCTCGACCTGTTCGCCCGCATGCTCGAAGAGCAGGGCGCGCAAACACTGCGCTGTCCGCTGGTCGCGATCCGCGACCTTGACGATCTAGCGCCCGCCGAAGCCTGGCTCAAGCGGCTGATCGCCGGAAACTTCGACGACCTGATCCTGCTGACCGGCGAAGGACTGCGACGCCTCGTCGGCATCGCCCACCGCGCCGGCATCAAAGCGCCGGCCGTCGCCGCGCTCGGCAAGCTGCGCACGATCACGCGCGGACCGAAACCGGTGCGGGCGTTGCGTGAGCTCGGCCTTAAAGCTGGGCTGAGTGCCGCCGTACCGACGACCGTCGGTGTCATCGCTACACTCAAGAGCGAGAGCCTTGCCGGCCGAACCGTTGGCGTGCAGCTTTATCCCGGCAATCCCAACGCGGCGCTGCTCGATTTCCTGGCGCAGGCCGGCGCCACCGCCGATCCGGTGGTGCCTTACGCCTACGCCACGGATGCGGAGACCGAACGGGTCGTCGGGCTGATCGCCGAACTGGCGGCTGGCACACTCGATGCGATCGCGTTCACCGGCTCGATGCAGCTCGAGCGCCTGGCCGAGGTTGCTCACACGCGCGGCCTCGACGCGCAACTGCGCGACGGACTGGCGCGCACGGCGATCGCGTCGATTGGCCCTGTGGTGAGCGCGGCTGTGGAGAAGATCGGTGGCCGCGTTGCGATCACCCCGGCCGGCGGCTCGTTCCATCTCAAGCCGCTGGTCAACGCCATCGTCGCCGCGCTCGGCAATGACGCACGTTTGCAATAAAACTGAAATAGCGACGTCATATTCGGCAGTAAATTTGTCGATTACATGTCGCCGCACGCCGTTGGCATGCAACAAAATCGAGAATTGATCGTCTATTCAGAAAGAATTAGCGGTTCGGCCTCTAGCGTCCGGCCGCCACCAACGGATTCTTGCAGATGTTGTCGCCGTCTCCCCTGCCCGCCCTGCCCGATGACAGCGGCCACGCCGGCTTGGCCGACGTGTTGCTCGACATCGCGCCGGTCACGCCGCAGATCACCAGCGGCGTTGTCTATAACCGCTTCCGCGACGACCCCGAGCTGATCTCGATCCCCGTCGTCGCCGACGGCAAGCCCGTCGGTCTCGTCTATCGCACGACTCTGATGATGGGCCTGGCGCACAAATACGGCAACGCGCTCTATGCCGACAAACCGGTCACGCATCTGATGGACGCCCATCCGCTGATCGTCGACCAGTCGGTGAGCGTCGACGAGCTGGAGGCGATCATCGCCAACGAAAAGCCGTCGGCGTTGATGCGCGGCTTCATTGTCACCCGCGACGGGCATTATGTCGGCGTCGCCAGCGCGCTGTCGCTGCTGCGGCTCGGCATGGCGCGCACCGCACGGCGGAACCGTGAGCTCGAATACGCGCGCAGCCGCGCCGAGGCGGCGAACGAGGCCAAGTCGCAGTTTCTCACCATCATGACGCACGAGTTGCGCACGCCGCTCAACGCCATCATCGGCTTCACCGACCTGATGCAGAGTGGCACCTTCGGCAAGATCGAACCGCCGCGCTACGGCGACTACCTCGTCGACATCAACAACGCCGCCAATCAGCTTCTGTCGATCATCAACGACATGCTCGACATGGCCAAGATCGAGCAAGGCAAGATGGTGCTCCAGGACGAGCCGGTCGACATCAAGTCGCTGATCGGCACCTTGCTGCGCGTGGTGAGCGAGCGCGCGCAGGCCGGCAGCCTGTCGCTGTCGAGCGACCTGCCGCAGGAGCCGGTAACGCTCAGCGCCGACCAGCGGGCGATGCGCCACATCGTCCTCAACCTGCTGTCAAATGCGGTCAAGTTCACGCCGGCGGGCGGCGACATCGCGGTGCGGCTGACGCTGCTGCCCGACGGCGGCGTCGAGCTGGCGGTGGCCGACACCGGCATCGGCATGACGAAGGAGCACATCGAGATCGCGCTAACGCCCTTCGCCCAGGTCGAGAACGCCTATACCCGCAAGTACGAAGGCACCGGCCTCGGCTTGCCGTTGGTCAAGTCCCTGGTCGAGCTCCATGGTGCCGAACTGACGATCGACAGCCAACTCGGCGTCGGCACGGTCGTGCGCATCGCCTTCGGCGCCGCGCGCGTGCTGGAGCCGGTGGCACGGCTGGCGCGCGCCAGCCTCCTCGCCCGCGCGTCGTAACGTCACGCCGAGTCGCCGCCTGCCGGCCTTGATCGGCCGCCCGGCGCGGGCTATCTCAAGGGCGTATTCCGCGTCCGAGGCCGCCCGTCCATGCAAGCCGCGATCATTCTCTTCCCCGGCTCGAATCGCGAGCAGGACGTGCACGACGCGCTCGAACGCGTGACTGGGAAAGCGCCGCTCAAGGTCTGGCACCGCGACAGCACGCTGCCCAAGGCGGACCTCATCGTCGTTCCCGGCGGCTTTTCCTATGGCGACTATCTGCGCTGCGGCGCCATGGCGGCGCATTCGCCGATCATGCGCGAGGTCAAGGCGCGCGCCAACACGGGCACGCCGGTGCTCGGCATCTGCAACGGCTTCCAGATCATCACCGAAGCGGGCCTGTTGCCCGGCGTGCTGCTGACCAACCGGACGCTGCGCTTCCACTGTAAGGACGTGCATCTGCGCGTCGAGACCAGCCAGAGCATCTACACACGGCGCTACAACGCCGGCCAGGTGATCCGCGTGCCGGTGGCGCATCACGACGGCAATTATTTCGCCGACAAGGATACGCTCGACCGGCTCGAGGGCGAAGGCCGCGTCGCGTTCCGCTATTGCAGCGAGGCCGGCGAGACCGTCGACGAGGCCAACGACAACGGCTCGGCGCGCGCCATCGCCGGCATCCTCAACGAAAAGCGTAACGTTCTGGGATTGATGCCGCATCCCGAGAATGCGACCGATCCGCTGCTCGGCTCGACCGGCGGCCAGGGTTTCTTCGCTTCGCTCGCCGAGGCCTTGGCGTGAGTCCCGATACCGGCGCCGACGCCGCGGCGACCCTCGACCAAGCGCGGCAGTTCGGCCTTTCCGAGGACGAATTCAAGCGTGCCTGCCGCATCATGGGCCGCACGCCCAATTTCACCGAGCTCGGCATCTTCTCGGTGATGTGGAGCGAGCACTGCTCCTACAAATCGTCGAAGGTGTGGCTGAAAAAACTGCCGACGACGGGCAAGCGCGTGATCTGCGGCCCGGGCGAGAATGCCGGCGTCATCGACATCGGCGACGGCGACGCCGCCATCTTCAAGATGGAAAGCCACAACCATCCGTCGTTCATCGAGCCCTATCAGGGTGCGGCGACCGGCGTCGGCGGCATCCTGCGCGACGTCTTCACCATGGGCGCACGGCCGATTGCAAACCTGAATGCCTTGCGTTTCGGCAGTCCGGATCACCCCAAGACCAAGCACCTGATCGACGGCGTCGTGCGCGGCATCGGCGGCTATGGCAATTGCGTCGGCGTGCCGACCGTCGGCGGCGAGTGCAATTTCCATCCGAGCTACAACGGCAACATCCTCGTCAACGCCATGACCGTGGGCCTGGCGCGCGCCGACCGGATTTTCTATTCCGCCGCCGCCGGCCCGGGCAATCCGGTGATCTATGTCGGCGCCAAGACCGGCCGTGACGGTATCCATGGCGCGACGATGGCCTCGGCCGAATTCAGCGAGGACAACGAAAGCAAGCGGCCGACGGTGCAGGTCGGCGACCCCTTCACCGAGAAATTGTTGATCGAAGCCTGCCTCGAGCTGATGGAATCCGACGCCATCGTCGCCATCCAGGACATGGGCGCGGCGGGCCTCACCTCGTCGTCGGTCGAGATGGCCGGCAAAGGCGGGCTCGGCATCGAGCTTGCGCTCGACCAGGTGCCGACGCGCGAAACCGCGATGAGCCCGTACGAGATCATGCTCTCCGAAAGCCAGGAGCGCATGCTGATGATCCTCAAGCCCGAGCGGCAGGAGCTTGCGCGCCAGATCTTCGACAAATGGGAGCTCGATTTCGCGGTGATCGGCCGCGTCACCGACAGCGGCCGGCTGGTGCTGACCATGCACGGCCGCACGGTGGCCGACATGCCGGTCGGACCCCTTGTCAGTGAGGCACCGTTATACGAGCGGCCGTGGACGCCAGCCCCTGCCCTGCCCGAGCTTGCGGCAAAAACCATCGAGGCGCGCGAGCCGATCGCCGCGCTGAAACAGCTTGTCGCCTGTCCCGATCTCGCATCGAAGCGCTGGATCTGGGAGCAGTACGACCATCTCGTCATGGGCCACACCGTGCAACGGCCGGGCGGCGACGCCGCGGTGGTCCGCCTGCCCGGCCGCAAGAAGGCGCTGGCGCTCGCCACCGACTGCACGCCGCGTTATTGCGCCGCCGATCCCAAGCGCGGCGGCGCCCAGGCGGTGGCCGAGAATTGGCGCAACCTCACCGCCGTGGGCGCGCTGCCCCTCGCGATCACCGACAACATGAATTTCGGCAATCCCGAACGGCCCGAGATCATGGGCCAGTTTGCGCAAAGCATCGAGGGCATGCGCGAGGCGTGCCTGGCGCTCGACTATCCGGTCGTGTCGGGCAACGTCTCGCTCTACAACGAGACCAACGGCAGCGGCATTCTTCCGACGCCGGCCATCGGTGGCGTCGGCCTGATCGACGACGCCGCGAAATCCGTCTCGCTCGGCTTCAAGCGCGAGGGCGAAATCGTCGTCGTCATCGGCGAGACCAAGGGCTGGCTCGGCCAGTCGCTGTACCTGCGCGAGCTCCTCGGCCGCGAGGACGGAGCACCGCCGCCGGTCGATCTCAAGGCCGAACGGCACAACGGCGATTTCGTGCGCGCGCAGATCCGGGCCGGCGTGGTTTCCGCCTGCCACGACGTCGCCGATGGCGGCCTGCTGGTCGCGCTGGCCGAGATGGCGATGGCCGGCGGCATCGGCGCAACCCTGTCGGCGCCGCAGGACCAGCCGGCGCACGCCTTCTGGTTCGGCGAGGATCAGGGGCGTTACGTGCTGACATGCCGCAGCGCCGACGCGCTGCTCCAGGCGGCGCAAAAGGCCAATGTCCCCGCCCGCGTTGTGGGCAAAACCGGCGGCGCCGCGTTGACACTGGCGGGAGGCAATGCCATATCCGTGGCGGAATTGAAGCGCCTCAACGAGGCGTGGCTGCCCGCCTACATGGCGCAATAGGAAGGCGAATGGCGCTCGACGCGGCGACGATCGAAAAGTTGATCAAGGACGGCCTGCCCGGTGCCCGCGTCACCATCGAGGATTTGCGCGGCGACGGCGACCATTACGCCGCGCTCGTCGTCTCGCCGGCATTCAAAGGCAAGACGCGGGTGCAGCAGCATCAGATGGTCTATGCCGCGCTCCAGGGCCGCATGGGCAACGAGTTGCACGCACTGGCCTTGCAGACCAGTGCACCCGAGGAATAACCGGTTTCATCACGAGGATCACATGACCGCCGACGCCACCGTCACCGACCGCATCAAGCAGGACATCGCCGACAATCCCGTCGTGCTCTTCATGAAGGGCACGCCGGTGTTTCCGCAATGCGGCTTCTCCGCCCGCGTGGTGCAGATCCTCACTCAGCTCGGCGTCAAGTTCAAAGGCATCGACGTGCTTGCCGATCCGGCAATCCGCCAGGGCGTCAAGGAATTCTCCAACTGGCCGACGATCCCGCAGCTCTACGTCAAGGGCGAGTTCGTCGGCGGCTGCGACATCGTCAGCGAGATGTACGAGAACGGCGAGCTCAAGCAGGTGTTCGCCAACAAGGGCGTCGCGACCCGGGCCTAGGCCGACCGGCGCGGACAACACGACATGCGCAGGCTCGCGATCGCAACGGCGTTGATCCTCACGGCGCTGCCGGCGTACGCGCAGAAGGATGCAGGCGCCGACGTCGATTGCGCCAGCGCCGACATCGACATCGCGATCACCGGCTGCACGATGCTGATCCAGACCGCGCATCAGACGAAGCAGATGTTGGCCTATGCCTACAACAATCGCGCCTGGGCTTATCACCGTAAAGGCGACGACAATGCCGGCCTGCGCGACGTCGACATGGCCCTCATCCTGGCGCCGAACAATGCCGCGGTGATCGAGACGCGCGCGGAAATCAACGAGAAGCTCGGCAAGCGCGACGCGGCCATTGCGGACTACCGCGCGGCGCTCAAGCTCGATCCGAAGATGACGCAGGCCAGCGACGGCCTGAAGCGGCTCAACGCAACGCCGTAGGGCGGGCGCGCAGAAACGAGTGTTATGGCAGTGCGGCCGGCGGCGGTTCGTCCGGCGCGCGCGGTTTTTTCACGGTGGCCGACGGTTGCAGCCGCTGCGCGATCTCTTCTTCCACCATGAAAATGCCGCCGGCGGGACCGGTGATCTGAAAGACGACGAAACCCAGCTTCAGCAGATGCCTGGCGCGTTCGATCGCCGCGGCTTGGGACTTCTCGATGGCCTCGCTCCAATTTCCCGATTGCGGCCGTCGCGTTTCCCAGAAGATGACCCAACGCTCCCCCGTATCGTATTCGGGCGCGGCCTTGAATGAAGTGCGGCTGTAGGCGCGGTTGTAGGGCATGATTCCTTCTATGCGGCTAAAGCGGCGATTTGCGGTTCGCAGCGAGCGCAGCATCCGCCGCTTTCCTGTCCGCCTCTTCCTTCGCCAGGCGAAGCCCGCGTAAGCGCGCCACCTTCGCTGCTTCCTCCTGCCGTTCCTTTTCCCTGGCTTTCAGGAATTCGTCGCCCTGCTTTTTTTCCTTGGCCCATAAGGCTTGCGCCCTGGATCGCGCCGCAGCGTCCCGTTCCGAATTTTTCATAAACGATCTCCTTCCGATCTTTCCGTCAGAGCCGACGTGCGTCGGTGCCAATCATGCGCAACACCCGCGGGCGCAACACGCTCGGATCGTATCCGGCGGCATTGCACGCGGCCTGAAAATCTGCACCGTTTCGGACGAACCAGCTGCGCGCGTCCTCACAAATCTGCTTGCGCTG
Organism: Alphaproteobacteria bacterium; assembly: GCA_018971215.1. Classification (GTDB taxonomy): domain Bacteria; phylum Pseudomonadota; class Alphaproteobacteria; order ATCC43930; family CGMCC-115725; genus REEB95. The sequence goes on along the minus strand of JAGXBG010000076.1, from coordinate 2,198 downwards.
AAACAGGCTGGAAACGGTCGCCACGTCGTTCAGCGCGTCCTGGAGCGCGCGGCTAATGACAGCGCACCATAATTGCCGTTCCGGAGACTCATAAAGAGTCTGCTCGCTTCGACCGACGTATTCGACCGCGACGGCCCGCATCGCCAGACTCCAAGCTAGTAACCCTCGCGCTCCATGCGCTTGCGCATCGTCTTGCGGTGACGCCGCACGGCTTCTGTTTTCTCGCGCGCGCGACGCTCCGATGGCTTCTCGTAGCTGCGCCGCCTCTTCATTTCGCGGAAAACACCGTCGCGCTGCATCTTTTTCTTCAGAACACGAAGCGCCTGGCCGACGTCGTTATCCCTGACGAATACCTGCAAATCCGATCTCCTCGATTGCCGCCGGCGCCCGAAAGGTCTGGCGGAATCCATGGCTGGCATGAACCGCTCGTCCTTGTGCCGGAAATTGATGCGCCTCGTGGCGAGGTCGCACGGAGTCAGTTCTAAAAAAAAGATCGCTAAGGGACCGGCGATGCGTCTCCCCGCGCACTTTTTCGAACGATAGTTGGCCGGGCGATTCCGCCCGGGCGTGCCGGCCCCAACGGTGCGGTTAAACGAGCTTCAGATTGGCCGCCGAGGTCTTGCCTTGCTGGCCCTGCTCAAGGTCAAAGCTGACCTTCTGGCCCTCGTTCAAACTACCAATGCCGGCGCGTTCGACGGCGGAGATATGAACGAAAACATCTTTGCCGCCGTTCTCGGGCTGGATGAAACCGAAGCCCTTTTGAGCATTGAACCACTTAACCGTGCCGATAGCCATTGTTTGGATCTCCGAAAAAGCACCGCCTGCACAATCGCGGACGGATCAGTTGTCGATGGGAACGGGGTGCAGGATCGGATTCACCCTACGGATGATCCAAAAAAACAGGCCGGACCCGGCCATATAGTCGGAGAGTACCTTATGGAATTATACCTCCCAGGGCAAGGATATGCTTGCAATGAACAAGTACGCCATCCGCTATGCAAGCCCCCGGCCGCCACTACGCCGCAAGCGCAACTAGCCAATCAAGGCAACCCGAAGCGCATCAAAAGCCTGACCAACGGGCAGGCTGTAGACGGTATACGGTCGCGCAGTTCATAGTTCGCGGCGCGCTCGCGCGGACCGCTCCCTGTCACGAGGATGTTATCGATGGCCGAGAATGGACTCGTATCCGTGCAAAGCCGCGTATCGGCCCGCGAGACGCTCGACCGCCTGCTCGCGGCGCTCGCCGCACGCAAGTTGACCGTTTTCGCCCGCGTCGATCACGCCGCCGGTGCCGCCACCGTGGGGCTGCCCTTGCGCCCAACCGAGCTCGTGGTCTTCGGCAATCCGCAAGGCGGCACCGCGCTGATGCAGGACCGGCAAATGGCCGGGATCGACTTGCCGCTCAAGGCCCTTGTCTGGGAAGACGCCGAGGGAAACGTTTGGCTCGGCTATAACGATCCGGCCTGGATCGCGCAGCGCCACGGCCTCGGCGCCGCAACCGCGCCGGCGGTCAAGGCGATGACGGCAATGCTGAGCGCAATTGCGCAGGAGACGACAAAGTAACGCGCCAATTCCGGACCGCGCAACCGAGAGTGCCATGATCGAGAATTATCGCGATTACGCCGCGAACGAGCGCACATTTCTCGCCTGGGTTCGAACCGCTATTGCGGTCATGGCCTTCGGCTTCCTGGTCGAACGGTTCGATATTTTTCTGGCTTACATGGCGCCGCAAACCGCGGCGCGCGCCGTGCCACTCCACGGCCAAAAGTTTGCGAACGAAGCCGGGCTGGCCTTCATTCTTCTCGGCATCGCCATGATCGCGATTGCCGCCGTCCGATTCTTCCGGATCGCCAAAGACATCGGCAAGGACACCGCCGTTCCAAACCCCGGGTCCCGGTTCGATCTCGCGCTCGCGGCGCTTCTTCTGTTGATGGGGCTCTCGCTGTTTCTGTACCTGTCGCGCGCCATGCTGCCGTCATTCTGATTCCGGCAACCGATAGGAGGTTTTTCGCCAGGAACGTGACGCTATCGTTCGAGCCACTTGGCGATGAAATTGTCGAGCGAAAGCTTGCCCGGACCGCGGCACAAGAGAACGAGCATCATCGCCGCCCACTGGATATGCGTCGGCCAGGCCTGCGGATAGACGAAGACCTCGATCACCGTGGTCATGCCAAGCAGGACGAGCACCGCCGGTCGCG